>NZ_CP041165.1:1292019-1615024 GCF_014905095.1 Sulfurimonas marina
CTGTATCTTCGAATCTTGTATCTACGCTAATATTTTTTGAAGGTAAATGAACACTTTGGTTTTCATCTTCATTCCATCCATCATAATATTTTAATGGCATATAATGCCATAAAATTTTGTTATCAATATATACCCATTCGCTTTTAAACTTACTTGCTAATTCCAATAATCTATTTTTATAAACTTCATTACCTGAAGCAATGTATAGTTCTATTAGCATTAAGGCAAAAGAATTTTGCATATTATATGGAACCAATACACCATCATATTTATAGGGCATTCCATACTGAAACTTATAATGTTTTTCTTCATTATCGTAATATTTCTCATAAAACTTATATATACTTTCTACATTATTGATAATTTCAGCTTTAACATTGGGTTTAACATCTTCAAATTCATTTGCATACCTTAACAAAGCATAATATATTTTAGAATCATGAACTAAAAAACTTATTTTAGTTTTATTATCTAATGAGTATTTTTTTGTAGTATAAGAATAATTGTTATTATATACATCAACATATCCTAGTTTTAAATTAGTAATATTTAACAAGTTTTCTACAATTAAATCAATTTGTTTTCTTATACGTTCATCTTTTATAGTTTGATACATATCAATTAATTCTTCAAGTTTTTCAGATTGATTCCATCCAACTCTTCCTAAAAAATTATTAGACAAAGAAAATGGATTAGCTAACTTGTCATTATAATAAATATATAATGCATTAAAAAATAGTTTTATATTTTTTTGATTTGAAGATATTTTATGAATCATTATTTTATTTGAATTTTTTACTAATAATTCATCATCAGTAGATTCATATAAGATGTTAAAACTATTTTTATCTAAATTATAAACACCGATATCCATCGATTCAGTGTTTTCTGAATAGTATTGTATGAGTAACTTATTTGTAATTTTAAGGAATTTTTCTATATGATGATCAAACTTTATTATTTTAATTAAATTTAAATCAATATCATAAAAATAAATATTGTTTTCATCATCATTAAAAATAAAATCCGTTTCTGAGAGTAATAAATTTTTATATAATTTTTCATCCAAGTTAAGCTCTATATTGTTAAAAAAAACTTTTGACTTACTGACAAATAATTCTGATAATAAATATGCAAAATCACCATTTTTATTAACAACTGGAGAAAATTCTATAAAATCATTATTTGTTATTTGTTTTTCTATTTTAGTTCTTTTATCATAAATATAAAGTTCAGGTTCATCACCAATATTTATTGCCGAATAGACTAAATAGTTATCATTATTATCTACTTCATAAGGATTTAGAATTATTTTAGAGTCAAAAACAAAACTATTAGATTCAATATCAAAAGAATAATCTTCAAAATGAATCATATATGTATTTTTATCTAATGAATTCTCCCCACAAGAACTTAAAAATAAAATAATAAAACAAAACTTGATAAACATAACTTTTTTATTTATTATCATAATATTACTTCTTCATTGAGAACTTTCTTTTGAAAAATATAAATAGAATCTAAGAGTTTTTTATATTCATATTCATTTTTTATTCTATTAATAATAATATCAAAATTTCTTCCATCATAAATAAATCCTAAATTATATTTAGTAACGATCAAAGATAAATAAGTATTTTCACTTACAATTACAGGAATTCCTAATGCAATTGCTTGAAAAAATTTATTTGATAATCCAAATTGATAACTTAAACAAATGTTTTCAGCACAACACCACATTACTGTTTTATTATATTTACATAAATTAAGAAGACTACCCAAATATTCTTTCTCACCAATAATCCAATTGTCATCATTAATGAAAGAAGGTATTTTATTTAAGAAGAATGCATTTACATATATCTTTCTTTTTTTTATTTCTTTATCTAAATTTTCAAGCATTCTATTGTTTGTTGCAGCACCTACATATATAATTTTAACTTCATCATTATCTTTGAAATAATTTTCTAATGCAAATCCTAAATACATTTTAAAATGATTATTTGTAACGATTTTAATTTTATATTCTTTAATATTATATAAATGCATATATAGTTTTTTTATTGCTAAATTAACAACAATTACTTTTTTAGCTTTCTTTAGAACTTGTTTTTCTAAAAAAATATCTAAACTAACCCTAAAAAAACTATTTTTTCTATTCCGATGAAATTCAACTTCATGAGCATCATAAATTAAATCAGATTCTAATTCTTTTGCTAAACATTTTCCAACTAATCCACAGAATAAGTCATTTGCGTGTATTGTTATTATTTCTGATTTATTATATTCTCTTAAAATTTTTTTAGCTACTAATTTCGATTTTTGATAATCATATAATGATTTTTTCAATCCTTTAAACAAGCCAAATGGTTTAATATTATAATTATAATAAAGTATTATCCAAAAATAAAAAGATGCAAAGAAAACAAAAAATAATTCTAGTAATAAAGGAAAATTCAAACTAATATTACTATTAATCTTTATTTCTTTACAATTTATTATCTCTGGATTTTTAGAGTTTTTAATTACTTCCAATACTCTATGATCAAATTCATAGGGTTCATCAATAAGTATTAAAGTTTTTTGCATAATTTTTATTTTAATAACGAAGCATATATTTTTGCAAGTTTTTGTTTTTGAGTATTCCAAGAATACTTATCTTCAATTAACTGGTATTTATCATGATCAAGTAAGTAATCTTCATTATTTTTTAAAAATTTCGAAATATTATAAACATTTGTATATAATTTTGTAAAATCTGTAGTAGTACCATTACCATAATCATTTAAAAACTCTTTAATTTCAACAAATTCACTTGCTATAATCGGTATATTTGCAAATGTCAATTCAAAAAGTTTATTTGGCATTGCTAACTTATAAGACAGAGCTGTTAAATCTGAAGCAATTACTCCAATATTAGCACCTTTTATGTAATTCACTACTTCTTCATAATGTACAGGAGGTAATATTTCGAATCTATTCGAAATCCCTAGTTTTGATGCCATCATATTTAATTTACTTCTTACTCTCTCGTCACATGGTCCAATAGTTGCAAATTTAACACCAACCAGATTAGGTAACATGTTTAAAATATCTTCGACGCCTCGCCCTGGTGTAACTTTTCCCACATATATAATTAAAGGAACTTGCTTTGATATTTTCAAATCTTCACGAATATTTCGTTGTGATTCCTTAATAATAGGGCTATTATATAAAACATGTATATCATTTCTTTTCAATTCTTGATTCAAAACCTGTGATATATGTTCGCCGACTGTTATAACTGCATCAGCTTTTGAAGCATATTTTTTCTCGATATAAGAAACAAATTTTTTTTGTATAAATGGTAATGGAGGATGTCTATGTACTTCTAATTCATGTGCATCAAATACTAACTTTGCATTACAACTTTTAGCCACTTTAGATCCAAGAGGTAAACATATCAAATCATGTGCATGGACCAAGTCAGGGTTCAATTCTATAATAGCATCTGAAAATACTTTTGTAAACAGATCATATTTAATAAATGGAGCTAGTTTTTTAATAATACTACTAAAAAGTTTTTTATTTATATATCTTAATACTTTAAAATATATTTTATCCCCTACCAATAAAGGAATTTTCCATTCAAGTCTATGATAATACACTCCATTTTTTACTTCTACTGCAGGAGTGTTCTTTCCTTGAGTTGCAAATATATGTACTTCGTAGTTATTTTCAACTGCTGCTTCTGCCATCTTTATTACTCTTGCATCACCTGTACAAGGATTTGATACTATAATTGCTATTTTAAGCATTTAGCAACTCCTCTTGTTTAATTTTATCTTCTCGTAGAATTCCAAAAACAAATACCTGAATTAAGGTTGAGACTATATAAGTTCCAATTCCTAAAGATATACATATAAAATAATTAATATCATCATTAATAAAGATTTTAACACTATAAAAAATTTCGTAAATATCAACTCCTATAGAAATCAATATGAGAACAAAAGTACCTAAACTTATCAAGAAAAATACCTTAGCAAGTTTTTTCAAAGCTTTAACTTGATTATTTCTATTAATAAAGTGTATTTCATGTTCTTCTTCCTGATTAATCTTATTTAATCTTGGGACACCAATAACATTTTCTAAACTTGTTTCTATTAAACTCACTTCATCAAACGATATATTTGTAATATTTGTACGATATAGCGCTGTTTGTTCCAATGTAGCATTCTGAAAAAGACAACTGATTAAATATGAATTATTAAAATTAACTTTTTTCATAAAAACATTTTTAAAGGACAGTTTCCTTGCTCTAACATTATAAAAGTTTGTTTGATGAAATTTAGCACTATTAAAATCAGAGTGAACAATACTACTACCATCAAAGTTTGTATGTTTTAAATTCGTATTTGAAAAATCTGAATTGCTAATTTTAGAATAGCTCAAATTAGTATTTTCTAAATCTGCTCCAATAAAGTTTGAATCTGATATATTTGTACGAATTAAATTTGCATTTTTAAATATTGCATATCTAAAATCAACATTATGAAAATCCATACCTTCTAAATTTTGATTTTCAAAATTAGCTTGCTCACCAGCTTCACCTTCACTTTCAAGCCAAAGTTTATGTTCTTCTATTATTTGTAATAATTCTTTTTGCATTGTTTTTAGATCATCCTTCCTATAACTTACTACTAATATATTCTATTTCTTCATCAGTAACATAAGGATTCATGGGTAAACTCATAATTTCATTTGAAACTGTTTCTGATATTGGGAAATCACCTTGTTTATATCCTAAATACTGAAAACATTCTTGTAAGTGTAAAGGCATAGGATAGTGTACTGCTGTAGGTATTCCTACTTCTTTTAGTCTTGCCTGTAATTCATCCCTATTTTTTACTCTAACTGAGTATTGTGCCCAACCTGATGTTGCTTTTTCTTCTACAAATGGAAGAGTTATGTCTAATTTATTTTCGAAAGCTTTGGTATATTTAGAAGCCACTTCTTGTCTAAGAACCAAGTCCTTTTCATAATATTTTAGTTTAACATTTAAAACAGCAGCTTGTATAGTATCAAGTCTTCCACCCATACCTATGTACTTGTGATGATACCTTTTAGATTGGCCATGCACTCTAAGTGATTTCATTTTATTTGCCAACTCTTCATCATTAGTAAATACTGCCCCACCATCACCATAACATCCTAATGGTTTAGCCGGGAAAAAAGAAGTTGTTGATATATTTCCTAAAGAAGAATCTGTTTTTCCATTATAAGTACTTCCAAAAGATTGTGCACCATCTATAATCACTTGTAAATTATGTTTATTTGCTATAGCTTGAATTGTATCTATATCAGAAGGTTGTCCATATAAGCTTACTGGAATAATAGCTTTTGTGTTTTCTGTAATTTTTTCTTCTATTCTAGTTGGATCAATATTGTATGTTTTCTCATCTATATCAACAAATACAGGCTTAGCACCTAAAAACGCAATAGTTTCAGCTGTAGCTATAAATGTGAATGGTGTAGTAATCACTTCATCACCAGGTTTTATATCTAAAGCCATCATAGCGAGTAAAAGTGCATCTGTGCCTGAACTACATGTAACTGCATATCTCGCACCTGTAAATTTTTCAAGATTTTTTTCCAGTTCTTGAACTTCATCTCCCATGATAAAATTGCAATTCCTCGCTACTTTTATGATAGCTTCTTCTATCTCATCTTTGTAAATTTCATGTTGATATTTTAAGTTTGCAAAATCTATCTTCATTTCATCCCCCATAGTTAATACGTTTTTTTAGTCTAATTAAAGGTTTCAATTCTAAACTTTCTAATCCCATAATTTTTTTGTTATTAGCTATATTATCTGTAATAACTGTTCCAATACCTATCGTTACATTATCACCAATTACTACCTTTTGAATAATTGAACAGTTCGGCCCAATCCAACAATTCATTCCTATTCTAACAGAACCACTTATTTCAGCACATGCTGTAATAATAGTTCCTTTTCCTATCTCACAATTATGAGCTATATGAACTTGATCGTCAATTTTTACATTATCGAATATAATAGTATCATTTATTGTACCTTTAGCTATTGTATTCTTTGAACCTATCTCTACATTATCATGAATCACAACTTTTCCAATATGAGGAATCCTTATAGGAATATCACCATCAAAATCAAATCCAAACCCATCTTCTCCAATAATACTACCAGACTTAATATAACAGTTTTCACCAATCTCTGTATTGTCAGCTATAATAATATTGTTATTTAAAACACTATTGGCTTTTATTCTAACATTATTACCAATTACACAATTTGCTCCTATGGAAACTGTAGGGGCAATTTCTGTATTATTTCCAATTATAACAGTTTCGTGGATATTTATCTTTCTTTTTTCTTGAAAAAAATTTGTCACTATTTTTGCAAATGACAAACGAGGATTATCAACCTTAATATAACTCAGAGAACTGTCATTTGGAATAACAAAATTTTTTGGTACTATAATCAAAGCTGTAATTGTTGAATTTGTAAAACCCTTCTTTGAAAATGCAATAGCATTATTTTTTAATTTATCGACAGATGCCACTTCATTGATCTCTATATCATTTCCTGCTAGATTTTCTGCTAAAAATTCAGCTATTATTGATGCTTTAATCATTAGATAATCCATCGAATCACTTCAAAAGTCTCTGCATATTCTGCACCTATTTGTACACCACGTATTTTAGCAAGTGAATATATAAATTCTTTACTCATGTAATCCCTTACACCTTGAGATTTATATTCTTGTAAAGCTAAAGATTTTTTTTCAATATGCTTTTCTTCTAGTTTAACAAACATAGTAAAATCAAAAGACAAAGTATTCCAAATTAATTCATAGCCTAAAATTGTTTTTGTTTTAAAGGCTCTAACAGACTCTTGAGCAACAGTTAAATGATCCTGATGAATATCATGGAGAGATGGTGTTAAAATTAAATCAAAGTTATACTTTTTTCTAAGTTTTATCATATCTTCTAAAATATCTTGTCTAGAATAGTTCAATTTTCGAACTGGATAACTATAAATAAATAAATTTTCTTCTTTAATTCCTAATTGTTCAGTCGCTTTTTTTACTTCAGTTTTTAAGATATCTTTTGGAAAACCTTCTGGTACAGATTCTTCAGCAGTTGAAAATGCTGCATAATATACATTTACACCATTTTCTATTAAGGATGTAATTGTTCCTCCTGCTCCCAACTCTCCATCATCTGTATGTGGTGCAAGAACTAAAACATTTTTAAAACTTGAAATCATTTTTAGCCTTTATGTAATTTTACGTTTTATTATTTTAATATCTTCATTTAATAGTTCATAATACGCATATTCATCTTCTGCATGATTATCTTTAAACTCTAATGTATTTCCAGAGATTCCAACCCATCCTATTTGTTTTGCAGGAACACCTACCATCAAAGCATATGGTTTAACATCTTTATTCACAACTGCACCTGAACCAATTAAAGCATATTCACCAATTGTTATACCACAAACAATAGTAGCATTTGCACCAATTGAACAACCTTGTTTTAAAAGTGTTTTTTTAAACTCTTCACGTCTAACTATAAATGCTCTAGGGTTTATAACATTTGTAAAAACCATAGATGGTCCTAGAAATACATCATCTTCAATCTCTACACCTTCATAAATTGAGATGTTATTTTGTACTTTTACACCGTTTCCAATTTTTACTTTAGGTCCTACTACGCAGTTTTGACCGAAAGAACAATTAGAACCAATTGTCGTATTTGACAATACATGTGAAAAATGCCAGATTTTTGTATTTTCCCCTATAGTTACATTTTCATCTACAAATGAAGACTCATGAGCAAAATATGAAGCCATTAGTTTAGTACCTTTTTACAAAAAGGATGATATTCCCCATGAAGACCTATAGCAGGTAAATGGCGAATAGTTGAAACTGTTCTGATAGAACCATATGCTTCATCAAGTCCAAATCCACCACCGTTTAAAATGTGCTCATAACTTTTAGTATGTAGGTCTGTAAATCCACCACTAAATTCTATCTCATCACCATCTACAGTGATGGAACGATATGTACGCATACCAGTAGCTTTTATCTCATCTGGTATATAATCATAATTTACCGATAAAAACCACCTTACAGTTGCATTTTTCAATTTGAAATATCCTGCATTTGTATCTGCCGTTTTAACATGTACGATATTTTCTTCCACATCTCCAAAAATCCAGCAAAGCATGTCGTAAAAGTGCACACCAATATTTGATGCTATGCCACCAGATTTTTCCTCTTTACCCTTCCATGATTCAAAGTACCACTTCCCACGACTTGTTAAGTATGTAAGGTCAATATCGTACATTTTATCTGGATTCTCTTCCAATTCCTTAGTTACTTTTTCTTTTAAAGCGATAATTGAGTCATGTAAACGAAGCTGTAAAATGTTATAAACTTTTTTTCCTGTTTCTTGTTCAATGACTTTTAATTGATCAATATTATGAGGATTCAATACTAAAGGTTTTTCACATATAGCATGAGCTCCACTTTTTAAAGCAAATCTAATGTGACTATCATGTAAATAGTTTGGCGTAGTAATTCCAATGTATTCTATTTTTTTATTACCATCTCTATGCCACTTATCAACAAATCGATCAAATCTTTCAAATTCAGTAAAAAAAGATGCCTGAGGAAAATGACTATCCATAATTCCTATTCCATCATATGGGTCTAAAGCAGCAACTAACTCATTCCCAGTTTCTTTAATAGCTTTCATATGTCTTGGCGCTATATATCCACTTGCTCCAATAAGTGCAAAATTTTTACTATTCATAATTCATCTTCCTTCTATATAAAATTATAATTTCCAACTTGGATTTTCTACAATACCTTTAACATCTATAACTATAGCATCACCTTTTGACATTGATCTATATTGTTCAGTTGTTATCTCTTTAAAGTTATCATGCCCTACAGCTACAATGATAGAGTCATATTTATGAGTGTCCAATGGTAATTCTTCGATCATATTTAACTCTTGAATTTCATGGTCATCACGATCAACCCAGTAATCATACACATCTACATTACATTCAAATTCTTTTAACTCTTGGATGATATCTAAAACTTTAGAATTACGAGTATCCGGACAATTTTCTTTAAAAGTTACACCCATCACAAGTACATTTGAACCATTTAACTTTTTATCATTTTTAACCATTAGTTTAAGAGCTTTATCTGCTATGAGTTTACTCATTCCATTGTTGATTTGTCTAGCACCAAGTATAAGGTTTGGCATATAGCCTAGTTCTTGTGCTTTATGAGATAAATAATATGGATCAACACCTATACAGTGACCACCTACAAGTCCAGGCATTAATTTTATAAAGTTCCATTTAGTACCTGCAGCTTCTATAACATCATGTGTATTAATTCCCATAAGGTCAAATATCATAGCCAATTCATTAATTAAAGCTATATTTACATCTCGTTGAGTATTTTCGATCACTTTTGCTGCTTCTGCAACTTTAATAGTAGGAGCTAAATGTGTGCCTGCTGTAATAATAGACTTATAAAGTTCATTAACAACGTTTGCGATCTCAGGTGTACTCCCTGAAGTAATTTTTAGTATCTTAGTTACAGTATGCTCTTTATCCCCTGGATTAATTCTCTCGGGGCTATAACCACAATAAAAGTCTTCATTAAATTTCAATCCACTTCCATTTTCCAGTATTGGCACACATACTTCTTCTGTTACACCTGGATAAACTGTACTTTCATAAATAATAATGTCATCTTTTTTAATAATTTTCGAAATAGATTCTGTTGACTTTATTATAGGAGTTAAATCAGGTTCATTATCTTTATTAATGGGTGTTGGAACTGTAACTATATATACATTACAATTTTTAACATCATCATAACTTGTTGTAAATTTCATACCGTTATTTATAGCTTCTTGCATCTGCTCATTCGATAGTTCTAATGTTCTATCATAACCATTTGAAAGTTCTTCAATCCTTTCTTGATAAATATCTAAGCCTATAACTTCATATTTACTTGAAAAAGCATGCGCCAAAGGTAAACCAACATAACCTAAACCAACTAAACATATTTTTTTATTTAACATCTTTATCTAAAACCTCTTTTTTTAATTTATTCAACCGTGACAGACTTTGCCAAGTTTCTTGGCATATCTACATCATTTTCCAGTTTTATTGCTATCTCCATAGCAAGTAACTGTGTAGCTGTCATCATTTCATAGAACTCTAACATGTAATGATTACACTTTGGTAGCACTATAAAATCATCTGCTTTATCGTACATGTATGAGCTAACGCAACATATCGTAGAGTCTCTTGCACCCAACTCTTCCATATTACTCTTTGTTTTCTCAAAGAGTAAATTCTCACTTAAGAGCGCTATGGTAAAAAGTTCCGGGTCTGCTAAAGCTATGGGACCATGTTTCATCTCCCCAGCAGGGTAGCCTTCAGCATGTAGGTAACTAATCTCTTTAAGTTTAAGTGCACCTTCTAGTGCTAACGGGTAGAACACATCTCTTCCTATAAAGAAAAATCCATGCCCATGCAAGTAACGCTTTGCTAGACGTTTTGTTTTTTCATGAATTGCATCTTTAATAACAGTTACATTCGGTACTTCTCTAAGAGTATGAAGCTCATTTTGTAACTCTTTTGTATCTAGACTCTTTTTAAATTGTGCAACATATAAACTTAACATCCATAGTACTGCTACTTGAGTTGCAAATGCCTTTGTACTTGCCACACCTTTTTCTATTCCGGCACGAGTTAATATACTTGCATCACTTAAGCGTACTATGCTGGAATTATCTACATTACAAATACTAAGTGTTTTAAGTCCTGCTTGTTTGGCCATTTTAAGAGCTTCTAATGTATCGGCAGTTTCACCACTTTGCGAGATCGCTAAAAAAAGTGTATCTTTTGTAAGTAACGGCTCTTTATAACGAAATTCACTTGCAATCTCAACACTTGACTTTATCTTAGCAAGTCTCTCAAACAAGTAACTAGATGTTAGTGCTGCATGATAACTTGTTCCACATGCACACAACTTAATTTCACTTATACCGTCAAATAGATTTTCATCTAGTTCATCAAACTCTATTCCTGTATCAAGTACACGCCCACGAAGAGTATCTGCAAGAACATCTGCTTGTTCATAGATCTCTTTTTCCATAAAAAATCTATATCCCTCTTTTTGAGCAGAGAGCTTATCAGATGGAAGTTTTGCATTTTGAAACTTGATCTGTTTTTCTGTGACTGATTCTATATGTACTTCATTTCTCGTTACATAACCAAATTCACCATCTTCAAAAAAGTGAACATCACTACATTGTCCTAAAAGTGCAGCATCGGAAGACGCAAAATACTTTTCATCTCCTTTTAGCCCAAGAATTAATGGTGAACCTTTTTTTGCGAAGTAAATCGTCTCAGGATCAGAGTCAGTGATAAGTAAGATCGCATAAGCACCTTCTATTTCTGATAAAGCACTTTTAAATGCGTCATAATTGTTAGTATGATTTTTTTGATATTTTTCAAAAAGATGAACAAACACTTCAGTATCTGTTTGACTTACGAATGTAAAGCCATCTTTTTGAAGTACAGTTTTAAGTTCCTGATAATTTTCTATGATTCCATTATGAACTATGTACGTATCTGAACCATAATGAGGATGAGCATTTTCTTCTGTAGGTTTTCCATGTGTAGCCCAACGTGTATGCCCTATTCCTACACTAAATTCATTTAATGAAAGTTGTGTAGTCTTCTCTTTTAAGTTCTCAAGTTTTCCAACTGCTTTAAATATATGTCGATCTTTATTATTTAGTACTGCTATACCGGCAGAATCATATCCACGATATTCTAATTCTGCTAATCCGTTTAACAAGATACCTTTTGTATTTTGACATCCTAAATGTCCAACTATTCCACACAATTTATTTAACTTCCTAAAATTATCTAATTATTATCTTTTAATGAAACTTTACTACACTTTGGTTACGATTTGGTATCACAAAAAAGTGTTTTTTTAGTGTTCTTTTCAATTTTATAAATATCTTTATACTTATAACTAAAATTTCTACCTAAATAAAACTTTATAATGATATATCAAAAACTATTACAATCTGCTTATATTATTAAAAATTGTTATTAATATCTAAGAACAACTGCCGCACCTACAGCGATTTGGTAGACTATCTGTGTTATGTCTTTGATCACTTGTAAATATTTAGTATCTACTTTACCCATTACAAGTATGGCATCACCAGGTTTTACACTGTAACTTTCACCAAATGAACTTGATGGATCATAGCTTACTACCTGACCATTTTTCTTGATAATAAGAACATTATCAGTATTTGCTCTAAAACTGTACCCACCACATGAATTTATGTATTCTTCAAAGCTCATTCCATCTACATAGCTTTGTGCACCAGGTAACATAACTTCCCCCTGAACTATAACCATATGGCTTTTTTTCGGAATGTAGATCTCATCTCCATCTTCTAATGTTATAAGAGAGAGATTTGTATCTTTGTTGATCACTACTTTCCCTTTAAGTTCTACTTGTTTTGCACGCTCAATGAAGTTCATAACAAGTTGTGATTCTTGTGCTCTTATGGTAGCTTCTTCACTACTCATAGAACCCGTTGTAAGTGTTTTTGCTTCTAAATCGTTAAGTTGTGCATCGAGTAGTTTTTTTTGCTCTTCGGCTATGCTTTTTCTATAGAGCTGAAACGAGTCCATATCTGAAAGTATAGAAGGCTTAATCTTTTCAAATACTTCACCAAGAGTTGAACCTTTTGGAACAACAATATTATGAAGACTCAAATGCTCTCCACTAATTTTAACAGCTATACTTTTTGCATTATGATCTGGTAGAAACTCTACAACTTCGCCGCTATGCACTGTAAAATGTTCATTTCCTTTAATACTATGAATACTTACACTTTGTTCATTTTCCTGATTCCATTTAGTTACGGTAAAATTTGTAGCTGTAGGATTTGGAAGTGCAGCTTTTAGAAGTTCACTAAGCTCAATGCTAGCACCTTTCATTTCAAATCTGTAAGGGCGTTTTACATCACCGTTGATTTCAACATAGTTTTTTACACTCTCTACATTAACAACATCGCCTGTTTGAAACTGAAACAGGTCTAGCTTCCCATTAAGTAAAAAATTATATAGATCGACACTTTTTACAGTTTTATTGTCACGTAAAACTGTTATATTTCTATAACTTCCAAACTCATTTTCTATTCCTCTAGCTTTATCTAAAAACTGTATGATTGAGTCAGATGAAAGTCCTTCGTAAAGTCCCGGTTTATTTACGGCACCCGTTACAAATACACTTACGGGCTGATAGTTTCCAAGATCGGCATACACATAGACATTTGTTTTAAATACACTTTTGATCTTACTTTGCAATGTACGTGAAAGCTCTTCGTTTTTCAGACCTACTAACTTGATAGTTCCCACTTTTGGTAAAAAGATGTTTCCTTGTGAATCAACTGGAATACTAGCATTAAAATCAAAAGCACCCCAAAGTCTGATGTTTACTACATCACCAATATTGATCAGATAGTTTGGATTGTAACGGTGCTGTTTATTTTGAGAAAAAGAACCGTTAAAAAGTCTGTTACCAAATACTTTCTTACTTTCCTGCATCATACTTACATTACTTTCTGTCTCTTTTGGAGCCACATCTAGCTCTACAGCTGCTAAACTTGTTAAAAGGATTAAAATTGTTACTAATATTTTTTTCATTTTCTACTCTTTATGATCTTTAATTATCTGACTTAACATTGAAAATATACCATACATCAACAATGTAATGATCAGTATCGTTATAAATGCTTTTGGTTTATTTGGATACGTATAACCGTCTGGAAGGTTAGGTTTACTTACAACACTAAGTGTCTTGTCGTTTTTTGCAACATCTATCTTTGTGGTTTCAAGCTGAATGAGAGCATTTTTATATACCTCAGTGTCAAACTCTAGTTGCATTTTTAATTTCTCATACGCTATAAGCACTTTGTTTAATGGGTTTTTTTCATTTCCAGTTAAACTTTTTTTAGTTTTTTCGATCGTCTGTTTAATTTGTATGATCTCATTTTTTAGATTCACAAGTTCAAAGTTATCTTCGTTAAGATAACTCTTTTTTGTAGCATACTCTATCTGTTTCTGTGTTAAACTTGCTTCAAGTTCTGCAATTATCCCGCTTGATGATATCGCTTCTGTAGTAGGATCTAGTAAAAGATGTTTATTCTGGTAGGCTTCAAGCTCTGCAGTTGAATGTTCCATCTTCTCTTTTGCTTTAGAAAACTCACCCTCTACAAAGGTTAACTGTTTTTTCGCTTTTTTTCTGTTGAACTCGTTGATCTGGTAGTCTACATTTTGTACTAAAAACTCTAAAATTTCTTGAGCTTTTTTGGGATCAACATGAGCGAATGCCACACTTAAGATCCCTGAAACTTCATCATAGTACACAATAAGGTGTTTATTATAAAAATCTAATACCTCTTCTTGTGTTGCATCGTCTGATAGTCTCTCTACAAAATCTATAGCATCACTTTTATAATGTTCTGTCAAATGAAATTTTTGATCAACAAGTGTATATACATCAAGTGACTTCAAATACTCCTCTACAATTTTCGAGTCTTGCAGTTGAGAAGAACTTCCCATTCCAAGAAGTGAAAGTCCCAATGTTGAAGTTGTAGGATTTTGATTCATATCTCGTACTATAAGTGCTGTTTTTGACTCGTAAAGTTCTGACTTTAAAAAGACTATATAAAAACTACTCAACAAAAATCCCACTAAAAATACTGAGCGTAATTTAAGCTTCGCATATCTAGCATTTAAAATGCTTTTTGTAATGTAGTCTTGATCGATCTGTTCGTACTCTTTATTAAGTCGCTCTATCATACCTAGTAAACCGTGACGTCTAATCCGAGCAAAGTTTTTTCGTAGAGTTCTGTGTTCTTCCTCTTTTTTTGTTTTTTCAAACCAAAATAGTTGTATAAGTTTTTTTATCATTTAAAATCTCTCTATTTATTTATCTTATTGTATGTAGTTATAGCATCATTTATATCATCACAATAGTGAATCTGTCCTTGATGTACAACTATCCCTGCATCGCAGATCTCTTTAAGTACCGGCATGGAGTGGCTCACCAACAGAACATTACAGTTCTCGATCTTTTTTCTTAATGCTTTTTTTGACTTCTCTTGAAAGTTTTTATCCCCAACTGAAAGTGTTTCATCTATAATTAGATAATCAAAATCAAAAACTAAACTCAGCCCGAAACTAAGACGCGATTTCATACCGCTAGAATATGTTTTGATCGGCATATCAAAATAGTCTCCAATCTCAGCAAAATCTTTAACAGACTCCACCGCTTCTTCAATCTCATATTCACTTTTTCCATAAATACGACATACAAACTTCACATTTTGGCGTCCTGTCATAGAACCTTGAAAACCACCTGCAAGCCCCATCGGCCAAGAGAAACTGTTCGTTGAACTTATTACCCCAGAATTTGGAAAATCTATACCACCAAGCATTCGAAGCAGTGTTGACTTGCCCGCACCGTTACGCCCTAATATCCCTACATTTTTTCCTGAAGGAATTGTAATAGAAACATTGTTTAAAATGTACTTTTTTTCATGTTTTGTCTGAAAATATTTTGTAGCGTTGCGAAGTTCTATCATGAAGAGAGGATCCTTTTCTCACTTCTTACATAAAAAAACAGTCCAATAAAAAGCGGTAAAATTGTCCAATACATCATATACTCATAATTAACATAATAGGTATCTAAAGTATTAAAATAGTAACCGTGAATCATCTCTATAAAATGAACAAGCGGGTTGTAAAGGATAATCTCTCTAAGTAACGGTGGCAGAGAATCTACCGTATACATAAGGGCAGATATAAAAAGCAACGGTGTCATGATTATATTCATCATTTTTCCAAAGGTTTCATAAAAGTAAGAAAATACGGCAGACATAAGCCCAAGTCCAAAACCAAAAATACAGAGCCAAATAACTGCCAACATCACCATATTGAAATCTTTGATGGCAATATCGTAGTCAAAATACCATCCTATCGCTAAAAATACAAGTGTAGCAATACTGCTCACTAACATCTCTAAAACTACACGAGTTACAATAGTATCAAAAGGTTTTACCTGTCTATAGGCAAAAAGTGCCTGATTTGCTGAAAAAGCTCCTATAGAACTCTTAACAATGTTTCTCCAGAGAAAAAATGCTAAAAAACCTGTCGCCAAAAACACTGGAAAGTCAATCCCAGGCATCGAGTTTTCAGCAATAGCAGTTTTTAAACCGGCAAAAATTAGAACCATTAACATTGCATCAAAAATTGCCCAAAAATATCCCATCTTTTTAGTTCCAAAGCGAGTTTGTACCTCTCTTAAAAAAAGGGCAATAACAACCGACTTGAAAATAGCAAATGATGTTCTCTTTGTCATAGATACCTTAGTTGTTTAAATTAATAAAGTATTATTATAGTAAAAAAAGCTTAAGACTTTCTAGCCACAAGTGAGGCAACTCTCGTGTTTTCACCACGTAAATTAATGTCATCACGCTCTTCATAATAGATAATATCTAAACCTATAAAGGCATGCAGAAGTTCATTTTTTCTCAGTAAAAACTCTGGATTTGAAGGGTTTTTAAAATCTCCGTGAGCTATAATAAAAGTCTCATAAATTAGTACTCCCTCAGGTTTGAGTGCATCTTTGATCTGTGGATGTAAACGTCTGCTTAGGAAGTTAATATTAACGATTAGATCGTAGTTTTCTAACTCAAGATTGTAAGTATCTAAATCGGTTTCAATTTTCTTGATCTTTTCATCTTCTTTGATCTGAGAGAGTGCATAGTCACTTATGTCTACCGCATCTACTTCAAATCCTTGCTCGTGCATAAAATGAGTGTTACGCCCTATTCCGCAAGCTATATCTAAAGCTTTTCCAACATTCGCCTCTTTCATATACTTTTCTAAAAGAGGTTCTACACTGTGACGCATAGGTTTTTCAACATGTCGTTTATTCCATCGCTCTTTATCTTCGATCATAAAAGTCCTTTATATATCTAATCAACTGATCTTTTTTTAACGGTTTTGAGAAATGATACCCTTGAAAAATATCACATCCGTGTTCTTTAAGTACTTCCACTTGGGCTGCTGTCTCAGTTCCCTCACATACGATCTTAAACGAGAAGTTTTTCCCGATAGAGAATATGGTCTTTATCAAGGAGTTCTCAGTATTTTTCAGAACACCATCTACAAACTGTTTATCGATCTTAATTTCAGAGATCGGAAGCTTATTTAAGATCGAGAGTGAAGAGTACCCCGTACCAAAGTCATCAAGAGAGATCTCGATCCCGTTTTCTCTTACTTTATTTAAGAGTGGAATTACATAGTTAAACTCTTCAATAGCCAAACTTTCGGTAATTTCAAGAGTAACATAGGTTTTATCTATCCCTATCTCAGAAATCGCATCTAAAAGTACCTCTAAAAACCCTGCTTCCATAAACTGTATAACAGATATATTTAACGAGATATGAAACTTATGTCCCGTCTCTTCCCAAATCTCTTTTATATCACGTAAAGATCTATTTATGACCCATTCACCGATCTTTAAGATCATTCCGTTATCTTCGGCAACAGATATAAACTTGTCAGGCGGTACAAAGCCCAGCTTTTTGTTTTCCCATCTGATCAGAGCTTCTACGCCGTATATCTGCATATCTGAAGATATTTGCGGTTGATACATCATGTAAAATTCATCATTATCCAAAGCGTGTCTAAGCTGATGTTCTATATCTGAATTTTCCATAGATTTTTGATACATCTCTTGGTTAAAGTACTTGTAGGAGTTACGCACTTTTTTTGCTTCATGCATAGCGATGTCTGCCATACTAAAAAGCTCATCAAGATTCACGGAATCGTATGGATATTTAGAGATCCCAATGCTCACTCCAAGACGAAATTCTAGTTCATCTACCGTACAAGGAGTTGATATCAGTTCAATAAGCTCATTATGATCGATCTTAGAAAAACTAAGGACGATAAACTCATCACCGCCGTGACGGATAATGATATCATCACTGTTAAAAAATTTATTTAACTTCCGAGAGAGTCCTACAAGTACTTTATCTCCAACATGGTGACCAAAGCGATCATTGATATTTTTAAAATTGTCTATATCTAAAAATATCACTTCAAACTCTTTGTCTTTTAAACCTTCAATTACAGCAGTATCATTCCCTATATAATCCCTATTGTAGTGACCTGTTAAAGTGTCATGGTTCACTTTATAGATCAACTCTGCCTCTTTTTCCTTCTCTTTTCTTGCAATAGTTCTAAAGAAAAGAACAAAACTTATAATAATAAAGAAGTAAATAGTAAAAATTGACAATAAGTTGTCAAATACTACCGTGTTTACAAACGCTTGTTTTTGAGACACTACTACCCAGATCTTGTATTTTTGATTATAAGAGATCGATAAAAATATACTTTTATGATTTGGCAGTTTTGTAGATGTATAATAGATCTTGCCATCTTTGATCTCGTCAATGCTTGAGATATGAAACTCTTTTTGTAAATTCTCCATAAGTACAGCATAAGTGGTTTTCTTTAGGGGATTTTCATACATTTTCTTATAGTCAGAGTCGTGTTTATTGCTAAAATACATTCTATAATACTGATTATTTTTATCTAAATCATGTACTAAAAGTATTGTTCTTTCATCATCTAAAGAGATACCGTTAAAAATATTGTTTTGCTTATTGTTTACAAGACCCGCGATCATAACTCCTAAAACATTTCCCTCATGATCACGTACAGCTTTTCTTACAGGGATAACCCAAGAGTTTAAAGGTGGGAAAAAATATGTACGCCCGACCACCATTCGATCGCTCTTTAAAGCTTTTTCAAATGTCGTTCTCACTGCATCGTTTGTTAAAATATTTGGTGTCTTTTTTATGTCGATATTTGCACTTGTTACTAAAAGGTTCCCTTTTGTATCTGTGAGTCCAAAGCCAATAACATATTTGGAATTTTCTAAAGCTTTTTGAAGAAGTTCTCTTGAATTCTCTTTATTTTTTAAGAGTTCAAAAGATAAAAGTTCTTGAGCCAATGTATCTAACAATACCTCATTTTGACTCAGTGTTGTATCTAAACTGTTATATAAAATTTTATTGTACGAAGATGTAAGAGTTTTATTTGTTTCTAAAATTGCGTTATATCTAAGATAAGCGATATATAGAAAGACTATTGAGATAAATGAAAATAGTATAAAGAACAATGACCATATATTTTTAATTTTTTTCATAATATCTTACTTTGTCACTATTTTATGACAATCGCCCTTTATAATCATCGTATCCGAACTGTTTAATAACTTCTATCGTACCATCTTTTCTTTTAATTGCCAATGATGGCAAAGCTATTCCGTTGAAAGTTGTATTTTTCACAAAAGTATAGTGTATTTGATCTTCAAAAATTATTTTATCACCAATCTTTAACGGTTCATCAAAAGAGTAATCCCCCATAATATCACCTGCAAGACAAGTATTTCCACCCATTCTATATGTGTAAGGCTTTTCACCCGCTTCACCGCTGCCTCTTACATCTGCACGATAAGGCATCGCTAAAGTGTCCGGCATATGAGCCTCGGCTGACGTATCTAAAATAGCTACATCCATACCGTTGTGAAATGTATCTAAGACTGTTGAAACAAGATATCCAGTTTGCCAACCGACAGCTTCACCTGGTTCTAGATAAACATCAATATTGTTATATTTTTTCTTAAATTCTTTGATTAACCAAATAAGTTTTTCAACATCATAATCTTTTCTAGTAATATGATGTCCTCCTCCGAAGTTTACATACTTTAAATTTTTAAAATATTTTCCAAACTTTTCCTCAAAAGAGAGTAAAACCTCTTCAAGTGCATCAGCATCTTGCTCACATAAGGCATGGAAATTCAGCCCGTCAAGGTGTTCAAGTATACTCTCATCAAAGTTTGCAAGTGTTGTTCCAAGGCGTGAATAAAGACCGCAAGGGTTATATATATCCACCGGAGAGGATGAAACTTCAGGATTAAGACGTAAAGAGATTTCGATATTCGGATTTATCTCTTTGACTTTTAAAACAAATCTTTTTAATTGATTTGGAGAATTAAACACTATGTGATCAGAGATTTGTGCAATCTCTTCAATATCTTCATCTTTAAAAGCTGGTGAGTATGTATGCACTTCTGCTTTTTCGTTGTGTCTGCAAAACTCTTCACGAGCCAGTTTTGCTTCGTGTAAACCGCTTGCAGTACACCCTTGTAAATATTTTGCAACAAGGTCAAAAGTAGACCACATAGCAAAACCTTTAAGTGCTAAAATAATTTTTGCACCGCTTTCTTCTTGTACATACTCAAGTAGTTTTAGATTTTTCTCTAATAACTCCTCTTCACATACATATGCCGGTGTAGGTATATCTCTCAACTTAGATCCCTTTCTAATCTTCAATACTTAAACTTAGATATTCTGTCTGTAATCTATGTGCCGTATGTTCAAAGTATCTATGGTCATACCCCATCTCTTCAACAAGCTTCACACTTTTTGAAATAGAGTCTTCGGTTAAAACCTCTTTGACATTAATGGCTGTGCGGACTATGTTAAGGGCCTTAATAAATTCACAAATTTTTTTATCATTTTGAGAGCACTCTTGCTCATTAAGTCCTTCTAAAATTTTAATATATAGTCCATCCAGATTCCAGTGCTCAAACAACTTTGCCGAGATGTAGTAACTTGTTACTCCTAAAAGTTCCCGTTCATACTCATCTGAATTGTCACACTCATTAAAGCCTTCACGGAACTCACTTGTATACTCACTCTCTATAACCTCATGTGCTAAGATGAGTTTTCCACCCTCCATAATAAGAGCCAGCGATGATAAAAAGCCTGCTTCTTGAATATCAATTTGAGAAAACCACTGTAACATTAATGCACTTTGCAAGTGACACAGTTCATTAAACTGCTCATTCGTAAGGTTGTAAACACTCATATCAGCTTTTACATTGTTTAACAAAGCGTAGTGGATCACTAAAACTATAATCTTTCTTGCCCCTAGCAGTGTAATTGCCAAAGTAATAGATGAAATTTTATTTTTAAATCCGTAATACGGAGAGTTGATCATCTTTAAAATATTTGCCGTTAACATAGCATCTGACTCTATCGCCTTAGACAACTTTACTATATCGATATCTCTGGTATTACTGTTATAAACAGCTTCTATCTCATCGGCTATCGAAGAAAGTGAAGGGAGAGTTTCAATCTTTTGTGCTATGTCGGCAAAAGTCATAACTTACACTTCCAGCTCTTTAACTTTCCAAGGAAGTCCTTGTTTGTTCATCTCTTCCATAAACGGATCGGGATCAAGCTGTTCCATATTAAACACACCTGTACCACTCCAAATCTCTTCTAACATCAATTTTGCACCAATCATTGCAGGAACTCCGGTTGTATATGAAACTCCCTGAGAAAGTACCTCTTTATAGCACTCTTCGTGATCTTTTACTTGGTAGATATAGATTTTTTTCTTCACACCGTCTTTGAGCCCTTCAGCAACAATACCGATGTTTGTTTTCCCTTTAGTTCTAGGACCAAGAGATGCTGGATCTGGCAGCAATGTTTTTAAGAACTCGATCGGAATAATTTTTTGCCCTTGGTGTTCAACAGGCTCAATCCCTAGCATACCAACATTTTGAAGCACTTCCATATGTTTTAAATAACTTTGTCCAAATGTCATAAAGAAACGGATACGTTTTAAACCTTTAATATTTTGTACAAGCGATTCCATCTCTTCATGGTAAAGAAGATAAGAGTCTTTCGGCCCTACTTCAGGATAATCCCAAACTTGCATAATCTCCATAGGCTCAGTTTCTATCCACTCACCGTTTTCCCAGTAACGCCCTTTAGCACTTACTTCACGAAGGTTAATCTCTGGGTTGAAGTTTGTAGCAAACGGATATCCGTGATCACCTGCATTACAATCTAAAATGTCAATGTAGTGGATCTCGTCAAAATAATGCTTTTGCGCATATGCACAAAATACGTTTGTAGCGCCAGGATCAAAGCCACTTCCAAGCAGTCCCATAATTCCGGCTTCTTTAAATTTATCATCTCTAGCCCACTGCTCTTTATACTCAAACTTAGCTTCATCAGGATGTTCATAGTTTGCAGTATCTAAATACGGTGTATTTGTAGCTATACATGCATCCATAATAGTTAAATCTTGATACGGTAATGCCACGTTAATAACAATATCGGCACCAACTTGTTTTATAAACTCAATAAGCTCATTAGTATTATCAGCATCAATACTTGCTGTCTCAATAGTTACATTTTTGATTTCTAAAGCGATCTCATCACACTTAGATTTTGTACGGCTTGCAAGGATGATTTTTCCAAATACATCAGCATTCATTGCACATTTATGCGCAACAACTCTTCCTACTCCACCGGCACCAATAATCAATGTTGTATTCATTGCAGTGTTCTCCTATATTTTGTACTGATATTTTAGCACATGAAATATTAAGTTTAGACCATCTTAAATGCGATCAGCAGGACAAAAATCCAAATCATGCCCGTCACAATTAAACTGAGCAGAACAAGTGTAGCCCCGACATCTTTTGCTTTTTTTGCCATGATGTGATAGTCAAGTGTTACAAGATCTACAACTCTCTCGATCGCAGAGTTTGCTACCTCTGAAGCAACCGGTATAAATAAAGAGATAAATAAAATAGCCGAATATGTAAAATCTATCGGCAATACCCATGCGATTATCCCCATACTAAAAAGCATTAAAAGCTGCCACTTAAATGATGTTTCATGTTTTACGATATCTACAAACCCTTCAAGTGCATATTTACCGTTTCTAAAAAGATTATGTTTCGGTTTATTTAATTCCATATTCATCCTTCATCTGTTTTATTCTCTTTTCTAATTCATTTGCTTTTATATTTTTAGAAAGAGGTGTTCCAAACACCACTTTCACAGTACGTCTTGAAAAAAAACCATTGTGTTGGTTTGGTGTTTTATTTTTTGCAAATTTGCTGCCAAACATACCATCTATGAAAAAAGGAACGACATAACCATCATAGCCACCGTCTATCAGCTCAAACCCTTTTTGAAAAGTTGTTATATCGGTGTTTTTTGCTATGGCACCTTCAGGAAAAACAGCCACTATTCTTCCACGCTTTAACCTTCGAGAAGCTTCTTTAAATGCATCTTTAAATGCACGAGAAGAAAGAGGTATCACCTCCCCTTTTTTGAGTACCGGTTGTAACCACTTGATCGAATAGATATCTTTATCCATCATATAGTTTATTTTTCGTCTGATCGGTAACTGTAAAAGAGCCCAATCAACCCAGCTAACATGATTTCCAAGAAGTAAGACACCTTTTTCGTCTTGTATATTTTCCAGCCCTTCATACTCCAGTTTATATCTAAGCGATAAAAGTATTCCTACAAAATTCCAAAATATCTCAACCAAATACTCTGAAAATATCGTATAGATAAGATAAACTCCTACAACGCCCATCACATAGAACAACAGCTCCCCATTCATCCCAAAATATGCAAAAAAAGTTGTCAACACTAAAAAAGAGAACATAAAAATATTTTGAACAAAATTACTTGCTGCTAAGATAACCCCTAGATGTACATTGGAAGAGAGGTATTGAATACGAGCGTTTAACGGTACAAGTAAAAAAGCGGCAAAAATACCAAAAGCTGTAAACATAAAGGCAATAATTCCCATAGAGTGTACAAAAGGTACTAAAAATACGATCACCGTAATAAAAAATGCACCAATTCCTGTTAAACCTAAGTTAATATGGTACTTTGAGAATTTTGCCGCTATGATCGAGCCAAGCACAATGCCGATTCCCGCTAAAGCCATTACACCCTGTACATAGATCGTGTTTGTAATTCCAAGCTCTGTTTTTGCATACTCTCCAAATACCGCTAAAACAACTTGTGAAATCGACCAAAAAAGGCTTAATGATATGATCGCATGTAGAATCTCTTTTTTTCTTGTGATCGCTTTGATATTTTTCTTAAGGTATATACCTTTTAAATATCTTTTAAACGCAAACTTCCTACTGCTTGCCTGTGTCTGTGTATTTGGCAGTTTAAAGGTTAAAAACCATTCTATCGTCATACCAAGTACCAAAAACCACCCTAAAGGTGCGATCGCACGTAAGATCTCCTCTTTCGTTTTCAGATCATCTGAGTAAAGAGATTCAAAAAAGATAGTATATGTGATGATTCCACTTAAAATGGCAACGGTTGTAGTTGCTTGAACGGCAGCATTTCCACTGCTTATGAACTTTACCCCAACCAACTCTTTAATATATCCGTATTTTGCCGGAGAATAAATAGCACTCTGAAGAGCCAATAAAAATGTCATAGCAAATGCAAACAAAAACCAGCCCTGATAATAGGCGTATGTAATTAGCAGAGTAAGGATCACTCCAAAAAGTGCCGAATACTGCATAACTTTACTTTTTGCAAATCGATCAGCTAAAAATCCCGACGGAGAAAAAACTAAAATAAAAGGAAATAAGATCAATGCATTTACAATTGCCGTAAGCATGATCTGTGTTGAGCCGTCATAGATTTTAAAAATTGTATTTTGAACTATGATCTTATGTCCAAGATCGGTAAAAGCATTGAGAAAAACTACAAAAATATAGTTAATCATCCCCGTAATAGCGAATATTTTCTCTTTTTTATTCATTAATCTTCTAATAAATCATTCGCAAGAGTAGTACTCCACCCTTCATAATGACCGTAATCTTTTTGTAAACTTTCATAAATAGTTTCTACAACTTCATCCACAACTTCAGGTAAGAGTTGGTGTGTTTTGACAAGTGCGACACCGTTTTCAAAATCCTCAGAATCGATATCATCTTTATACTCAAAACCCTCAAGCGATAAATTTTTCACGTAACGCTCTCTTTGCGTTGGAGTATCAAAATAAACATAATGTTCTACAGGACGTGCAATAGTAAGATCATCATCTTCATCTATTAACATCTCTAAAACATCTCTGCTTTGAATATGGTGAGATTCAAGTTCCGTCGGATACAGATTATGATTGTAAAAATCCCATTTGCTGTCTCTTACAACATTTGCTTCGTAAGGGTATTCTAGTGAACTTAGGATCGATGAAACTTTATTGCTTAAAGATTTAGAATCTTTTGAATAAAAATAAAGTTCCGTCCAACCATCAACTACCCTGCTTCCTACATATTTTGCCGCATCATCATGCTAAATACTCATGATAATAGATGCTTTTGTATCTAAAAACTCTTCATACTCCTCTTGTGCTTTATCTTCTAAGTCAAACTTGATAAACACACTAAAAAGCCACGAATATTTCTGAGAGTACGCAAATGCATTTAAATTCACTTCCGTGTATATTTTTTGTCCGTCTTCTTGTTTATAATATTGTTGTGTCATATCTTTCCATTTTGATGATTAAACTCCGGCACTATCTCTTTTAATTTTGCCAATTGTTCTTTTGTAGTTATCAATTCATTAATATCATCTGTTAATTTTTCAATATTATACTCTGTTTTGCCCGCAACCGTAATAGATTCGTACTCTGTTTTTGTATCACTATCGTTAATTAAGAGCTCTTCATAAAGTTTTTCGCCAGGTCTAAGTCCGGAAAACTCAATTTTAATATCTTCCCTACCACTGAGTTCAATCATCTTTTTAGCTAGATCAACAATTTTAATAGGTTCACCCATATCAAGTATAAAGATCTCTCCACCTTTACCGATACTTGCAGCCTGTAAAACCAATTCACATGCTTCTGGGATAAGCATAAAATATCTCGTAATATCAGGATGTGTTACGGTAATAGGACCACCTTTTTCTATTTGTGATTTAAACTTCGGAATAACACTTCCACTACTTCCAAGTACATTTCCAAAGCGAACTGCGACTATTTCTGTAGAATTACTTTTACAGTTCTGGGCATAAAGTTCACAAATACGTTTTGTAGTCCCCATCACATTCGCTGGACGAACTGCCTTATCTGTAGATATAAGAACAAACTTCTTAACATTATGCTTGATCGCACAATCGATCGAATTTTTTGTCCCAATAATATTATTTATAATTGCTTCACGGACATTCTCTTCAACCAAAGGCACATGCTTATATGCGGCTGCATGGATTACTATATCGGGCTTATAGTGTTCAAATGTTTTATCAAGTAATTCTTTGTCCACAACAGACTGCATAACAATTTCTGGATTATAGCTTGAGAGCTCTTCAGCAATTTGATAGAGATTAAACTCACTATGATCTAGCAGTATTAACTTACTAGCTCCATAAGAGCTACATTGTCTACTTATCTCACTTCCAATACTACCGCCGGCACCGGTAATAAGAACTTTTTTATTTTTAATAAAAGCCTCAATAGCACCTTTGTCTAAATCTTTTGGATGGCGTGCTAAAAGATCTTCAACAGAGATATCTTTTAATTGTTGAGAGAGTGATTGACTGTTTAATATTTCATCTAAAGAGGGTAAAATTTTTACCGAATGAAAAGAGTGGTGAAAACGATTATAAATTTTTTGCATTACATCTTTTGGAGCACTTGGCATTGCAACAATTAACAAGTCATATTTTTTAGCAGGTAGTTTAGCCTCCAACTCTTTAGGTGAAAGAATTTGGATTCCATCTATACTTCTTCCCTGTACCACCTCATCATCATCACAGAAATAAGTAACTTTATATTTAGTATTACGAAACTCTTCTTCTATTTTAATACCGGCTTTTCCTGCACCGTAGATAACTAATGTTTTTGTTTTAGCTACATGACTTCTATTGACTATATAATAATAAACATACATTAAGAAGCTTATAGTAACTAAATACGTCATCGCTTCACTTAACATAAATGCTATACGAATCTCTCCGTAAAAAATAGGCATATATATAACAAGTGGTACTAATACTACAATACTTTTTAGTAAAAACGTCTTCTGGGTTGCTTTAGACCAAGAGAGAGAATAGTCTTTATATACAAAAAATGAAGCGATTATTCTCAAAATAATAACAATACTAATAATTTGCCAGTTAATTGTTTGATGGAATATAAAAAAAGTCCATACAAAAGTAATAATTGTAAATGTTATAATAATTAGAACATTGAGAATTCTTTTATCTAAAATCATATTAATCCAAACTATCAATTATCGTTTTACATATCATCTCTACATCATCTCTTGTCATTGTTGTACTACTAGCTAAACATAAACCCTGAGAGAACAATTTTTCACTTGTACCATCTACTATACATTTTGCATCCTCAAATAGTTTTTGTATATGCATAGGTTTCCATAATGGTCTGCTTTCTACATTTATTTTATCCAATGCCTGCATCACCTTATTATAATCACTTTTACTAAATGTTAATGCAGTGAGCCACCTATTTCCTCTACTATTTGAGAGTTCAGGCATAAATATTATTTCATCTATATTCGATAGATACTCTTCATACCAGCCAAAGATCTCTCTTTTTTTAGCTACACGTTCTTCAATAACTTCCATCTGAGCAACGCCTATAGCTGCTAAAACATTACTCATACGATAATTGTAACCGTACTCTTCATGTTCATAGTGAATAAAGTCCTCTTTTGCTTGTGTAGAATAAAACTTTGCTTTTTCTATCCATTTGGCATTGTTACTGACTAACATACCACCACCTGATGTAGTCAAAATTTTATTACCGTTAAAACTATAAATTCCAAAATCTCCAAAAGTACCCGTATGTTTTCCGTTATACGTTGCACCTAAACTCTCAGCTGCATCTTCTATAAGGTACACACCATGTAAATTACAGATATCAGCTATCTTTTCTATATCGGCACACATCCCGTATAAGTGTGTTACGATTAAAGCTTTAGGTTTTTTCTCACATGTACATAAATATTTATTTAACAACTTTGGTGATAAATTCCAACTATCATTATCACTATCTATAAATATAGGATTTGCTCTTTGATACAAAATAGCATTCACTGAACCGATAAATGTAAATGTAGATGCTAAAACATCATCCCCTTCTTTAATTCCAAGAACTCTTAAGGCTAAATGTATAGCAGCTGTTCCACTGACAACTGCAAGTGCATTTTTCACTCCAGTATAATTTTTTATACTCTCTTCAAACTTATTTACATACTCACCAAGTGGAGCGATGTAGTTACTTTCAAAAACTTTTTCAATATATTTTAGTTCATTGCCACTCATATGCGGCGCACTTAAAAAAATTCTCTTATTTTTCATCAATATTTCTCACCACTTTTGCAGGTACTCCAAATGCTATTACATTATCAGGAATATCGCTGTTTACTAAACTATGTGCACCTATAATCGAATTCTCACCAACAGTTACACCCGGTAAAATAGTTGAATGACTTCCTATTTTAGAGTTTTTCTTTAAAAGAACTTTACCCTGCTTATTATCTATAGTTGAGATTGAGTAGAGTGAACAATGCGATCCTATCTGTACCTCATCTTCGATCACTACACCATATTTTGCATTGATATAACTAAATGCACCTATATCTGTTTTATAGCCTAATGTAAGTCCATCTTTATTTTGAACAACCCAATTATATTTTGTAGGTTTACCCTCTTCAATTTCAGGAAACTTCCAGTTATCAAATCGATTTTCCATATTATACACTTCCCTTAAACTTTTCCATCGTTACATGTGATGATGAACTGATATCGCTTCTTTTTAGAACTTTTAAAAATGTCATCCACAATATTTTCATATCTAACCAAAAAGATTGATGCTCTACATACCATACATCATACTCAAATTTTTGCTCCCATGATATAGCATTTCTACCGTTTACTTGTGCCCATCCCGTAATGCCTGGCTTCACATCATGCCGTTTTTTTTGTTGTTCATTATAAAGGTCTAGATATTCTATAAGAAGTGGCCTAGGTCCAACAAAACTCATCTCACCTTTTAAAACGTTCAAAAGTTGAGGCAATTCATCCAAGCTAGTAGTTCTTATAAATTTTCCTAAACCTACCAATCTTTGTTTATCTGGTAATAAGTCTCCATTTTGATCTTTTTCATTTGTCATTGTACGAAACTTATATATACTAAATATCTTTTCTTTATATCCGGGTCTTTTTTGTCTAAATAATATAGGTCGTCCCATATTTAGCCAAATAAGCAGGCTTATAACGATGTAAAGAGGTGAAAAAAGTATGATCAAAATAAAAGCCAATAAAAAATCAAATAAACGTTTCATAATACTCCATATATTGTTCTACTATTTTTCTAACATCAAACTCATTCTGAGCTTTCTGCAATGCTTTTTTCCCCATCTCTACTCTTAAGTCTTTATCTTTAAACAATATCTCTATTTTCTCGGCTAGTATATTTGAATTTCTAACTGGTACCAAAAATCCATTCATACCATCTTCTACAACATCTTTACATCCAAAAGTATTTGTCGTTACCAGAGGCTTTGACATAGAGCTTGCTTCCATTAATGTAGCCGGTAACCCTTCTCTGTAGCTTGGTAAAACATAGATGTCACTTATAGCCGTTATATCAACAATATCATCTCTATGTCCTAACCATTTTACAACTCCATTTTGCAAGAACTCAGTACTTGCGCAAGAATGATTACCCTCATCTGTTCCGCCAACTAACAAAAACTCGATATCACTATATTTAGCTTTTAAGCTATTTGCTGCTTCATAATACTCTTTTATACCTTTATCCCAAATAGCTCTTGCCACCATTAACACAACTGTTTTGTTTTCTAAACTTAGCTTTTTGCGAATATCTAGAAGTATAGCTTGAGAATAGTTATCCATAGAAAATTTTTGTGTGTCGATCCCTACACTTTTAATGATCTTGACTTTCTCTTTTTTTATTATATGTTTTTTTAGCATATAATCCGGATCACTTGTGTTAACAAATACACAACCATCAGATAATTTAAAAGCTTTTTTGTAAAGTCTCTCCATAATATTTCTGACTATAATATTTTTCATACTATTATTAATATAAAAAGACCCGAGCCCTTCTACTAAATTTAGTACGATTGGTATACCGGCTTTTTTAGCTGCGAAAGTACCATATATATTTGGTTTTGCAGTAAAAGTATGTAAAACATCTATTTTTAAATTTTTTATAGCATGATAAATATTATCAATCGACTTTTTTTCAGAAAACGGGTTGAGCCCTTTCCTATCGATTGCATAGTTTATTACTTCACAACCTATATCTTTTAAAGCTTTATTTTTATCCCCTTTTGGACATATAGCATATACTTTATGACCTTTTTTCAAAAGCTCTTTCATAATAGGTGTTCTAAAGAGATAAAGGTTCAAGTCCAAGTGTGAAAGGAAAGCAAATCGTTTTTTCATTTTAGTTTTTTCCTAAAAAGTTCTTTACAACTCTTCTAATCAGTTTCATTGTAATAAAAATGATTAAGAATACATAGTTCAGGCTTTTCAAGTTTCCTTGTTTCCAAAACTTTTTTAAACTAAAAAGTTCCCCTTTATACATACCAAACATATTGCCGGATAACCCTGAATCACCATATGCTCTTTTATGTAGTCTGACCAGTTTTGGCTCTACAATTAAATATAAATCTGTTATTAATGAGGCCCGTAGCCATAAATCGTTATCTTCTGAATACTTCATATGTGTATCAAAGCCACCTAAATTCAAAAACAGTTCTTTTTTTATAACTACTCCGGGTGTTGAAAATTGTGTCTTTATTAATAATTCTTGAAAAGTAAATCTCTTAAGAACTATATTTGAGTTTTCATTATAATTAAATTCACTATATTGATATGTAGAACCTAAAAAATTCAAATTATTTTCTTTTATTAGCTTCATTTGAATACTAAGCTTGTCTTTATGCCATGTATCGTCACTATCTAAGAATGCTATATAATCACCTACAGCATTAGATACACCTAAATTTCTTGCTTTTGAAGGCCCCCTATTTTCTTGATATATATACTTATAGTTTAAATCATAAATCTCAAAAAAATCTTCTATAAGCTTTTTAGTACGATCGGTACTTCCGTCATCAATAATTACAACTTCATAATTTTTATACGATTGAGATGCTACAGAGAGCAGTGTTCTTGTAATAGTTTTTTCAGAATTAAAGCACGGAATAACTATTGAAATCATGATTTTATTTTCCAAATAAAATCCTAATCAAATTAATAAGTTTAATAGTAACAGGTACCTGTTTTAAACATCGAAACTTCTCTACAGTTTTATCTTTAAAAATAGTTTTGATCATAAAATATGAAAACTGTTCAAGTTCAAAATCATTTAACAAGTTCATCTTGTTCTTATATTTTTCAAAAACTCTATCTAACTGCTCATAGTTCATTCTTATATAATGTTTAGATAAAGCTAATGCATGCTTATAGTTTATACTTTGTTTTGATAAAGAATCATCTAAGTGTCTATACTTGAATAAAAACTCATCTGCATTTGAAATATTTGCATTATTTTCTGCAAACCTAATCCACAAAGCGTAATCCTCAGCTTTATTGAAAATCGTTTCTCCATAAAATAATTTATGTAAAATTAAAAATTCTTTTTTTATCATTACAGAACCATGTGCAAATGGAACTGAACGTGATAAGACCATGTTATTAAAATCACTTTTACAAGATACAACACGTGCAGACAAATATTTACATTGTTTATCTACAATAAAAAAATGGCATCCACAAATATCTAACTTCTCTGTTTCCATAAGTTGAATCTGTTTTTCAAATCTTTGTGGCAAACTTATATCATCTGCATCCATCCTAGCAAGATATTTTCCTTTTGCTTTTTTAATACCTTCGTTAAGACTCTCAACAAGTCCTTTATTTTCTCTGCTTATTAATACTATTCTCTCATCTTGATTTTTATATTTTTCTATAATCTCCAAGCTTTTATCTGTTGAACCATCATTAATTACGATAAATTCAAAATCTCTATATGTTTGACTAAGAATACTTTGAATTGCTTCATCAAGATATTTTTCGGCATTATATACAGGCATTATTACCGATATAGTAAATTGAGTCATTTTTTTATTGCCTTATAGATTTTCTTAGTTAGTTCATACAATCTTATGTCTGTCAAAAACTTTATCAAGATAGCTTTAATTTTTATCTTACCATAATACAGACTTTGTTTCCACTTATTAATAAAGGTTTTAAACCCTTTATTCTCCATTAGAACTTCCATCATCTTGCAATCACTTTTATCTTGTTCCTCAGCCCGGTTTTTTTTCATTTTATAAAGCTGAGTGAACGATATAAATTTCAAATCATTAAAATAAAAATAGTTTTTAGGATTATAGATCAACTCTAACTTTTTGTTATTGTAATACTCCAGTTCATCATTGTTATATTTTAATTCTTTTTTATCATCTACAAAGTAGTCTATATCTCCTGATTCTCTTAATCCATAAACAGATAAAATAACACTATTGTTTAATACTATATTCTCTACGTTAAGTTTATTTTGCACCATAAAATCTTTAAACTTAGTAAGATTTGTATGGGTATCTAGATATTTATTTGGCTTGGCATTGTTTAAGAAATGGATACTGTTGTTATTAAAAACCATATTTACTACTCTTATAGCTTCCTCTTTAGTATCTGTAATATGTATAGAGTGTTTTCCGACATTGAAAACATCCCGTATTTTATCTTTTATCCTTAAAACTTCATCCAAACTATCAGCTTGAAAAGCTATTACCCTAACTGGTTCAAAACTTTTAAAACACTCTAACAATTTACCTTGTGAGCCTTTAAAGTCGTTTTCTACACTTCCTAGCCACTTTTCACCGTAATATATCTGAGAAAGTAAATTATGCGCACCATTAGGCGTGAGTTTTATCTCTTTTCTATAGACTATATTTGGTATTATTTCCTCGATCTCTTTGTCGTAACCTTGCGCGGTAGGCCATACAAAAGCTACATGTATATTATCTGCATACTCTACAAATTTTGTCGCTGCTATATCTAGCGCCTCATCCGGTACATTTCGACTATAAAAAAATTTGTAGTCATATATATGATCAGCCGTATTTATATTGACACACTTTAGCTTCTTATTAAGATAAATAGCACTAGCAACTCTATGGGCGCCATTTGCTATAGAACCATTTTTAGACAGTGGTATAACTGTTTTACTACTATCAAATCCATTACACTTAATATCTTCAAAGATGTTATGAAAATCTTCTATAAATCTATCTAAACTATTTTTATCTGCATTGCCAGGTTCTGTAAATTTACCGAGACTAAAAGCCCTAATATGTTCCGTATAGATCTCTTTAGCAAATTTTACATCTCTATCAATCATTTCAAGATACAAAACTTTAAAAGCCAAATCGAATCTTGTATTCGTTAAAAGGTTTTTAGCATCTATATCTTTAAGTTCATATTTATCTTGAACTAAATCTTTGTCAAAATGAGATTCCAATAACCTCTTTAATTCAAACTTATTGACTTTCATCTAACAATCTTTTTTACAATACTTTTCAACCACTGAGGCATAATTTTAAGTATCCAGTTTGGAGTATAATTCATAATGCTTATGAAATTAGGCGTTTTGTAAGTGTACCCTTCTCGAATGTTTTGATCTAGTAAAGCAAAAAAAAGTTTATTTTTTGGTACATTAATATCTAAAGGAACACTAAAATTGTAATGGTTGTTTTTCATAAAACAGTTAAGTAAATTGGCTATATACTGTTCATTCTCTATAGAATTTATGTCGTAATCCTTAATATTTAAAGATTTTGCCAAACTATAAAATCTTGTTTTATATACTTCCTTTACTTCATATTTTTGTATTTTTGAATGATAGATTAAACTATAAAAATAATCTTCATCACCCATTCTAGGGACTCCGTCTGATGTATACTTTTTATTTTCCAACATTCTATATTGCCATAGTTTATCATAGTACCCATCTCCTAAAAACCTAATATCAAAATGCACAACTTTTATTATCAATAATAGTCTCATATGAAGCTATTCCCCATGATCTTTTTTTTAACTTCATTGTTTTTGTAAAATGTTCTAAGTCTTCACACAAAACATCTACATCCTTATCATTTCCAAAAAAGTCATTAGGTAAATACTCAAAATTTCTTAATACAAGCCAATTACATTTGTTATTTGCAACCTCTATAAACTCTTGAAAACTTTGCCAATAGTTGTAAATATTTTGATCAGTATGCATTAAATTCTCTTTTGATAGATTTTTTCTATTTCATCCATGAACTTTATTGTTCTTTGCTTATATGTATGCTCAGTTCTTGCTTTTTCTCAACAGATAATGTTCTTATGTTTTCTCTCTCTTTGTCATTATTTAAATAGTACTTTATTAAGAGTGCAGCTTCATCCACACTACTGTAGCAAACTATATTTTTGCCAATGTCAAAATAGTCTTCCAAACTTGGTACATATTCTGTTATTTCAAATCCACCACGCACTGGTATTTCAAATATTCTCGCTTTTGTTTGACTTATATTTTTAGAACCCGATCGAATTAAAGACTTAAAAAAACTCAATATATTTTTAGGATGATGCAGTAGATATCTTATATCATAACTTATACTATTAGATATATTCAAGTTTATTTTACTTTTAAGCATAATGTCATTCATTTGTTCATAAGTGATTCTACCATTTAACCATCCACTACCAAAACACTCCACTATTATGCCTTTTTTCTTCAGTTCATCTACAAACCATTTTCTAAATAGATTTGCTCCACCAATAAAACTAACATCATATTTATATTCTATATTTTCAAAATCATTAAAATTCTCAAATGAAGCATGCTGGCTTCTAATAACATTATTTTGTCCTATTGCTTTATATTTTTCAATACTAAATTTATCTGTAGTTATACAAACATCAAAATAAGGGGCATATTTACTGGTAAAAGTTTCAAATCTCCATTGATCGTCTCCAAACCAATTTACTAAAAAAAACTCTTTTTTTAAAGTTTGAAGTGTTTCAAATTGTACTTCAAATTTAAAAATTTTAAAAAATATCATATCTGGATTATAATCATGTGCTTTGTTTAATATTGCTTCTTGTAATTTTTCATTTGTTTCATAATCATCTAACCATATATTTTCAACTTCGTATCCAATCTCTTTTAACATATCAGAATGAGCTTTTTTATTCAAAGCCTCTCCGAGCTCTTTTTTACCATAGCTATATTTAAGACCAATAAAAAGTATTTTTTTAATCATTTAAGTTTTTCCTCAAATAACACCGATGAAATTTTTTGAGCAAAACCTTTCCCTTGAAACTGAAAAGACTTCTCACTATTTAAGTATTTCTCTATATTTTCTAAATATCGCATATATTCTTCATTACTCATATTTTTTATAAATTTATAAAGTTCTTCATATGATGTGAAATCTCTAAAATCGATAAAACACTCTTTTGGTACATAATCCAAAATATTATTAGCACCCCAGTATACAGGTACACATCCAGCAAAAAAACTATCAAATATTTTTTCAGTGATATATCCTGGTATATCTTTTGCATTTTCATAACAGATAGAGAACCTATACTTTTCCATAGTCTCTTTTTTATTATCTACGGTGCCTTTATATGATCGATAAGACTGTCCTGTGATTTTTGCAAAAAGCTCTGGAAAGTATGGTATACGATTAAAAGCTCTTATAAAAATAGGTCCACTAAATCTATACTTATCCCAGCCTATACCATAGAGATCAAAATCGTTCGGATGATTTTTCTCAAACCATCTTATAGCTTCTACTCTTTTACTATATAATTCAAGCGGATGACTTACTTTTTTATTTCCGGCAATCAATGTACACAATTTTTCTTTTTTTGATAAGTTCTTATTGATATTTTTTGGAAATAGATGAGAGAAATTTAATTTAAAATACTTTATATCATCAACTAATTCATCATGCCAAGTAAATATCTTACTAAAATATTTATGTTTATCTTTTATATAGTTGTCAGATCGAATTATCTCGCTTTCTCTTAAAACTAAATATGAATTTTTGACCTTATCATTGTCAGGCAACCTATTTGGCATATCAAAGTAAAATATTAATTCTGAATCTTCTATACTATTTATATCATTTGTAGATAAATCAAAGTTATATTTCCGTAGTTCTTTTCTTAATTCAATATATTTATTAAAGATATTATCTCTATTTTGCTCATTATCTTTATCAAAAATTACATTTTTTTGCTGATAACTGGGAACAACAATACAAGCTTTTTTCATCTAATCTTTCCTAAAATTCTTTTTTGTGCTACAAGATATATTAAAAATAAAAAGTATACCCCACTCGTAGTCATCATCAAAATATTTTGCAAAAAAGTGTGACTGTTTTGTATAAATATATTTAGCAATAGTGGCGATGCTAAAATCAATGACTTTATAATATTTGTAAAATCTATCTTTATATCAAGCAGTTTTTTCATATTTCTATATAATAATAAAAATATCACTCCATTTGCTATCGCAATAAAAAAGGGGATCATCCAAAGTTTTTCAGACATATCAAAAAAATAAAGTGATCCAATAGTAAAAATAAATCCTATACTGTAAGGTAATATTGTAGTATTTGTTTTAACCTCTGATTGAGACACCATATACACGAGATTCGTCATAACTCTAAAAAATTCTATTATCGCTCCAAACATAGCATAAATATATGCTTCGTAAAATTTCTCTGCGACTAATAGATTTGTAAGATAAGGTGATAAAAGTATCACAAAAACTGCCAAAATAATATAAATAGGTATCATATAGCTTACAAGTTCATTCCATGCTTTTGACCTATTCTCTTTAGTGGCATGAGTTATTTGTCTTAGGTATATTGGATTGTAAAATTGAGTTGCAAGACTTTCAACTGCACTAAATATCGCTCCAGAAACAGCAAGACCAACAGCTATAAAAGCAAGTACTTCGAGAGAATACTTCGCTTCTATTATAAATCTATATGATTGGTTCTGTCCCCATTGTAAGAATAGAGTTAGAGTTACAGGTATGATAAAGATAGCTATCTTTTTTATATACTTTTTTTGAAAAGCATATTTTACTCTTTGAAGTGAAAAACTATTGTTTTTTACCACAAACTTATATAAACCTATAGAAAAAATAAATTGAGCTATAGCTAAACCATAGAGCCAGCCCATACCAGACTTATCAATGAAATTTACAATAATAAGAGATAGTACTAAACCTAGTACTAATGTAGAAACCATATTGATAGTAAATTTAACTCTATCTCCTAAACTATTTACTGCACCAATAAGAACTCCATGTGTTCCTGCTACAAGGGCTATAAATATGAATAACAAAAAGGTACTTAAATTATAATATTTACCATAACCAAATATTTGATACACTCCAAAAGCAATAAAAAGTGAAAATACTATAGCACTAACTCTTAAAAATAAAAGTACATTTGTGGCATTGAGTAAATTTTTGCTATGCTCCCAAGCAATTAAATGTCTTCCATAGTATTGACCCAATGGATTTAAAAAAGCAAAATTAAAAAGTGTAAGGATAGTAAGAAGTAAATAATAATTACCCACTTCTTCTTCACTAAGCAGTGTTGTCAATATTTTGATAGAGATTAATGCAATAATAACTTGTAAAACTTTCCCTATACCTAAAATAATCAGGTCTTTTTTAAATGAGCTTATAATAATACCTCTGACAAATATCTAATTTCTTCTTCCAAACCAACCTGATGATTTCCTACAAATAATCCATTTTGATGAAGATAATCTGCATTTTTTAATTCATTGTGAATTGTATAGTCAAAATACTTCATAACTTCATTACGCGTAAAGTTTCCTGTAACTATTGGTCTACAGTCGATATTATTTTCTTGCAGCTTTTTAACAATATCTTCTCTCTTTAGCTTTGATTCCGGTTTAATAATTAATGAAAATCCAAACCATGAACTACTATCTATATCTTTTTGAATCATAATGTCAGGATGATTTTCAAAAAGCTCTACAAACAACTTCGCATTTTCTCTTCTAGTTTTTAAAAAGTTTGGCAATTTTTTAAGTTGTTCTATTCCTACTGCACCACTCATCTCTACAGGTCTTACATTATAACCGGGAAGTACGAAACGGAATGATTCTTCAAACCAATCATCACTTTTAGTACACACTTTATTTTCTTTTGGAAGATTTCTAGTCCATCCATGAGCTCTCATTGATAAAAGAACATGGTAAAGTTCTTCATCATCTGTTACGACAAAGCCACCTTCCATTGTTGCCATATGATGAGAAAAGAAAGTTGAGAAAGTCCCCATAACACCGAATGTACCGGTTTGTTTTCCTTTATATTCTGCACCCATAGATTCACAGTTATCTTCTAAAATAAAAATATCTTTATCTTCTATAATTCCATAGATTGCATCAAAATCATTCGGATTTCCAAGAAGGTTCACTGTCATAATCATTTTTGTATCATCAGTTATAGCAGATGATAAAGCTTCTAAATCATAGTTTAATGTTTCTAAGTCAATGTCAACAAACTTTAATTTAAGTCCATACTGTTGGAGTGGAAAGTATGTAGTTGACCATGAAACTGCCGGAACTATAACTTCGTCCCCTCTTTTTAACTTTGGATTTTTTGTATAAAAAAGTGAAGCAGTTGCTATTAGATTTGCAGTAGAACCTGAACTGACCATTACAGCATATTTACTTCCCGTAAATTTACAAAAATCCTTTTCAAATTGGGCTACACTCTCACCCATTGTATACATATCTCTATTAATAACAGATTGAATAGCTGCTAATTCTTTTTCATTCCATGTTGAAGATGCTAATGGATAACTATTTACCATTTAATACCTCGTTTATAAAATATTTATATGTTTTCTCTATTCCATCTTGTAAAGATGTTTTATATTTCCAGCCAAATTTTTGTAATTTGGTATCATCTATAAGTTTTTGTTTCATACCGACAGGCTTACTTAAATCGTGAATAAATTTTCCTTCAAATCCAATTACATCTGCAATAGCCTGGTAATATTCGTTAATAGTATAATCATGTCCAAGACCTACATTAATATTTTGTGGCATAGATTCAAAATTTTCAATCGCATAGTATATAAAGTCAGCTAAATCTTGAGCATACATAAACTCACGTCTTGCTTTACCGTCACCCCAAATATCTATTTCATCTAAGTTATTCTGTTTTGCTTCATATATTTTTTTTATAACTGCCGGAAGCATATGGGAATGTTTTGGATCAAATTTATCATATCTACCATAAAGATTACAAGGGATAATCGTTTTATATTGACACTCTTGATGTTCTCTATTTATATATTCGCAAAGTCTTGTTGAAGTTACTTTTGCTATAGCATAACCTTCATTTGTCGGTTCAAGCTCCCCCAGTAAAATCAATTCTTCACTTAAAGGATTTTGAGCGTTTCTTGGATACATACAAGAACTACTCATATTGACAAACTTTTTTATACCGGCTTCGTATGCACCCATAATAATATTTAAACCCATTTGAGTATTCTGGACTAGGAAATCTACAGGGTGTGCCATATTTGCTTGAATACCACCAACTCTTCCTGCACAATGAATTACAATGTCTGGTTGATGTTTAAGTATGTAAGAGTCAACAGAGCTTCTATCTAATAGATTAAGCTCTTTACTTGATGGAGTTAAAAGCATATAGTTTTTTGATTTTTCAAACTCAACTATATTTCTTCCAACCATTCCATTAGCACCTGTTACAAGTATTTTTTTCAAATTACTTCCTTACTCAAAATAATTCATAATTGTGTATCCGCCATCTTTTAAGTATTGGTCTTTTGTCATTAACTTTAAATCTGATTTCATCATATCATTCACTAAATCTTGTAAATTGTATTCTCTATTCCAACCTAATTTTTGTTCCGCTTTTGTAGGATCTCCTAAAAGTAAATCAACTTCAGTAGGTCTAAAATATCTAGGATCTACTACCACTATTTCTTGACCAATAGATAAATGAGTCAAATCTAAACTTAATGCTTTTGTTTTTTCTTCATTAAAACTTTCAATGATACCTTTTTCATCTATACCTTCACCTTCAAACCTTAAGTTAACTCCTGCATATGCAAATGCAAATTTTACGAAGTCACGAACTGCTGTAGTCTGCCCAGTTGCAATTACCCAATCTTCCGGTTCATCAGCTTGCAGAATCATCCACATCATTCTTACATAGTCTTTTGCATGTCCCCAGTCACGTTTAGCATCAAGATTTCCAAGAAAAAGTTTATCTTGAAGTCCTAAAGCTATTTTTGATGCTGCACGAGTAATTTTTCTTGTTACAAATGTTTCACCACGTACCGGTGATTCATGATTAAAGAGAATTCCATTACAAGCAAACATTCCATAAGCTTCACGGTAATTTACTGTAATCCAGTAAGCATACATTTTTGCTACTGCATAAGGAGATCGTGGATAAAATGGTGTTGTTTCGCTTTGAGGAGTTTCTTGAACTTTTCCATAAAGTTCAGAAGTAGATGCTTGATATATTTTTGTTTTTTTCTCAAAACCTAGTAATTTTACTGCTTCAAGGATTCTAAGTGTTCCTGTTCCGTCAGCATTGGCTACATATTCAGGTGTTTCAAATGAAACATGTACATGAGACATTGCTGCAAGATTATAAATCTCATCAGGTTGCGTTTCTTGAATAATACGAGTTAAGTTCATAGAGTCTGTCATATCACCATAATGAAGATGAAGCTTTACATCTTTTTCATGTAGATCTTGGTAAAGATGATCTATACGATCCGTATTAAATAAAGAACTTCTTCTTTTTATACCATGAACAATATAACCCTTTTTAAGTAAAAACTCCGCTAAATATGAACCATCTTGACCTGTAATTCCCGTTATTAATGCTACTTTTTGTTGTGACATATATCTAAATTTCTCCTTTAGTAAAATAATCTTTTACATATTGATGTACTTCATTGCTTTGAAGTAATTCTTCTACACTAAACCATTTATAATTATTGTGCTGTTCTATAGGCAGATTGACAAGTTTTTCTTTCATTTCAAGTAAATATCCATGATTTACATAATGTGTAGAAACACTTTCAAAAATACTATCGTCATAGAAATGTTCAAATACACCAATATATTTTGGTTTCTGACATAATTCAATACCTAATTCATTTTGAGCAATTCTTTTCATTGCATCTTGAAACTTTTCATTTTTTTTTACAATACCACCCATTGTAAAATAATAATTCTGGGCAGGTTTATTCACTCTTTTTCCAAGTAATACTTTATTATGAGATTGCACAATGAAATCTATAGAAACTAAAGGTGTATGTTTAATAATTATTTTAAATTCTCTATCAGGAATCATTTAATCTCTTTTATAATCATCATCTAGACGAACTATATCATCTTCACCTGTATACTCACCGACTTGAGCTTCTATAAGTATTAAAGGAAGTTTTCCATTATTAGAAAGTCTATGAATTTCACCTGCTTTTATATAAGTGCTTTCATTCGGGCGTACTAAAAACGTTTTATCTTCAACCTGAACTGTTGCAGTTCCACTTACAACTATCCAATGCTCATTTCTATGGAAATGTTTTTGTAAAGAGAGTCTTTTTCCCGGTTTTACTAGAATTTTCTTTATTTTATATCCAATAGAATCTTCTAAAATAGTATATGTACCCCATGGACGATAACCTGTAAGGTGTATATTATGAAGTTCAGAATTTTTTCTAACTTCCTCTACAACTTTTTTAACTTTTTGTGAGGAACCTTTTTTACTAATAAGTAATGCATCTCCCGTATCTACAATAATAGTATCTTCAATATCTACTGTCGCTATTTTTCTTTGATCTCCGTGGATTAAATTGTTTTTACTATCAATTGCAACATGATTTTCATTAACAGTGTTGCCGTTTTCATCTTTTGGAAGCTCTTCATATAGAGCATCAAAACTTCCAAGATCTGACCAGTCTATATCTGATGCTATTACTTTTACTTTGTCAGATTTTTCCATAACGGCATAGTCTATAGAATCTTCAGGAATATTTAACATATCTTCATGTTTAATTCTAATCATCCCGTGATTGTTGACATTTTTATATGCCTGCATTGATCCATTATAAATTTCAGGTGAATATTTTTTAAGTTCTTCCAAAAAAACACCAGCCTTAAACATAAACATTCCACTATTCCAATAGTAATTTCCAGCTGCTAAATAATTGGTTGCCGTTTGTTCATCAGGTTTTTCGTGGAAGGCTTTTACATCTTCATTAAGTGCTTCAATATATCCAAAACCTGTTTCAGCAAATGTTGGAGTTATACCAAATGTTACAAGATTATCTTCTTGTGCAAGTTCCTTCGCTCTTGAAATTACTTTTTGATACTCTACTTCATTTTTAATTAAATGGTCTGATGGAGTTACTAAGACTGTCTCATTTGGGTCTAATGCCCAACAAGCCAAAGCAATAGCTGGAGCTGTATTTCTACCTATAGGTTCTAAAAGATATTTATTATTAACTTGTTTTAACTCTTCAAGCTGATCAATTGCAAGGAAATATTGTTCAGCATTTGAGACTATAAATTGAGATTCACATACTTTAGAGTTTCTTTGAACTGTTAATTGAAAAAGGGATTGTTCGTTAAATAACTTTACAAACTGTTTTGGCATAAGTGTACGACTTATCGGCCAAAGTCTTGTACCGTTACCTCCACATAAAATTATGTTAGTCATAAACTGTATCCTTATTGTTTAATGAAATTGATTATATTTTGTTTCAACTTCAATCTCTCTTAGAATTACCCTAAACACTACTGCTTTCTAAGTCTAAGAAACACTGGAAACCTGGGAATTCCATTTTTCGTCAAGCCATAATATTTAAAAGTCACCACTGTCCCTATCTCTGGTGGATTTTCTCTTTGAAAATCATCCAGTCCACTTCCTAAATATATAACTTTACCGTTTTCTAGTTGACACGTTAAAGAGCCCACTTTTTGACTATACTTTCCCTTCCCCTGTTTATAACCTATAACTTTACATTCAGTATCATCAAAACTTTTTACTTTGAGGGATTTATTTGTTCTTTTGGCTATATATGGAGCATTTAGTTCTCGGATCACTACCCCTTCACCACCTTTTTCTTCGACTTCTTTAAGAAAATTTCTAAGATGATTTTTATTTTTACATTTGATCTGTTTTATCATTCGGATCGTAGTTTCTGGATGTGTTTTGAGATAGTTTTGTAATATGTTAATTCTTTGTAAAAGTCCACCTTTTTGATAGGGTACTTCAAATATATTATAAGTTATCTGTTTCCATCCTTTATGGGGAGTTTTTTGTGAAGTGATAGAGCTAATATTTTCAAAATCATCTCTTTTACTCCAGAGTTCCCCATCGATCGCAAAAGGTGGAAAGTCTTTTGTAAACTCTTTTGGAGCAAAAAATTCCTTACCACCTCTTGAGATTAGTTTTTCTCCATCCCAATACGCTCTTACCCCATCAAGTTTTTCACTCATTAACCAACCCGAAACATCCATACTTTCATCATACTTTTGAAGCAGTAAAAGCTCAGGTTTTACAGCATATAAAAATAACGGTAGAAGAAGGAGGTATAGATATCTCATTACTATACTGTTATAAGCTCATTAACCTCAAGTCCAAAACCACTGAGTCCTACAAAATCTGTTTTTTTCATTGACGTAATTAAGTTCATTTTAGAGATTCCAAAATGTTTAATGATCTGCGCACCGATTCCAAACTCTTTTGGAGCTGAGTTGTCTTGGTGATGTGTCTTGTTTATAAATACTAAAAGCCCGCTATTTTGCTTTAAATACTCTATAGAATGAATCAAGTGATTGTATTTATCTTGATTCAGCAGTAACTCACAGTCTGGGACTACATTATGTACCCTTACATTTGCGATCTCTTTAGGATTGTAAAATGAGATTGCTGTATGGTTAATCCCATCATGATCAGCAAATGTATGACGACTTACTTTTACCCCAAAAAACTCTACCTCTTCAACATGTAACTCTTTTACAAGTGATTCGTTTGCCAAACGATACTCTACAAGGTCAGAAATAAATACTGTATGAAGATTATGTTCTTTTGCAAAAATATCAAGATCATCACGTCTAGCCATTGTACCGTCTTCTTTAATGATCTCACAAATAACACCTGCTTCACTCAGACCTGCTAAACGACAAAGATCAACTGAACCTTCCGTGTGCCCTGTTCTTACTAATGTACCACCCTCTTTTGCAATAAGTGGGAAAATGTGTCCAGGGCGTACTAGCTCTTCACTCTTTGAAATTGGATTTGCTAGTATTTTGATCGTATCGTCTCTCTCTTTGGCAGATATACCTGTTGTTGCGGTAGTAGCATCTACTGAAACAGTGAATGCCGTTTCATATGACGAAGTATTTGAACTGACCATAGGATTCAGTTCAAGTCTATTAGCAATTTGTCTTGAAAGTGCTACACATATAAGGCCGCGTGCGTGTGTAGCCATAAAGTTTACATGTTCTGGTGTCGAAAATGCTGCAGCATAAACTAAGTCGCCTTCATTCTCCCTATCTTCGTCATCACACATGATGACCATATTTCCTTTCTTTATCTCTTCTATAGCTTTTAAAACTCTATCAATTGGTGTCATTATATCTCTTTTTATTTTGTTACATATATTATATAAAATTATTGATTAATTGTAGTTCAAAAAGAAATTTGAAATTTTTTCAAAAAACTCTTGACATAGAAAAAAAAATCGTCTATAATTCCGCCTACAAAGACAAACAGAAGTCTTTGAAACACCGCGGAATAGAGCAGTTCGGTAGCTCGTCGGGCTCATAACCCGAAGGTCGCTGGTTCAAATCCAGCTTCCGCAACCAAACTAAACTTTCGCATACATATTAATATATTGGGGTATCGCCAAGCGGTAAGGCCTCGGTTTTTGGTACCGATATTCGGGGGTTCGAATCCCTCTACCCCATCCACCCACACAAATAAACTTCAAAACAAACTAATTTTTTTAAATATTGGGGTATCGCCAAGCGGTAAGGCCTCGGTTTTTGGTACCGATATTCGGGGGTTCGAATCCCTCTACCCCATAATTGTCTTTCAATACATTGAATTTAATTCAACATAATTGATTTAACAACTGTCAGCTGATTTTATAGGATTTTTACTGACAATTCCACTGACACTTTCAATACAAATAAAATATAACTATAAAATAAATCAAAAATATTTAGATAAACTAATAATATGAAATCAAATACCTTAGATTATTACAATAAAAATGCTTCAAACCTCTATGAACGCTATAATTCAGCAGATATGACCAAAGTTCATAAAGTACTTGATAAGCATATTAACGGTTCCGATAAAGTACTCGATATTGGATTTGGATCAGGACGTGATCTTTTACATCTAAAACGCAGAGGTATCACAGGATGGGGTGTAGACGGTTCTAAATCATTTATAAATCTATTTACTGCAGACTACCAATCTTTTAAAGAAAGAATATTTCACTCTGTTTTACCATCACTGAATTTATCAGATGAATTCAAAGAATTTTTCAGTGTTATATATTCAATTGCAACATGGATGCACTTGCCAAAAGAGGAGCACTTTGAAGCGATACTAAATATAAAAAAGTATTTAAAGCCCGGCGGAAAAGTAATAATCAGTTATTCAATTACGACTAGAGAGAACGACCCTCGTTATTTTGAAGATATAAATCAGGAACAACTGTCTCTTTTATTTGAAACTTTCGGCTTTAGTTTAGTAGAAACCACAACCTCTGCAGACGGTCTTGGTAGAAATAACATAACTTGGATTACACAAGTATTTCAGTATACAGACATTTCTAAAAAAGGTATTGATCAGATAGAGTCAATACTCTCTCAAGATTCAAAAGACTCAACATATAAATTTGCACTACTCAGGTCTTTTGCTCAGATAGCTTCATCACCGTTAAACAGGTTTGCATCATTTAAAGAAGGATATGTTTTTTTCCCTATAGGTATGATAGTTGAAAAATGGATTGAAGCTTATTGGAAACTAATGGAAAACACAACATTTATCCCCCAGAGAAACGGTGAGGAAAAGTCTGCCAAAAAACTGGCATTCAGAAAAACACTGGAAAATGCGATAGATACTTATAATACAAAGAATAAAAACAATTCATATTATTCATTTTACAATGAATTTCAAAATGGAATAGCTAGTAACACTGAAGAATATGATATCGTTAGAAATTTAGTAAATACGATAATTAATACAATTATCAGCGGACCAGTAAAATACTCGGGAAGCTCATTTGATGACCAGAGTTTTTTTATTGTCGGCAACGGTGCAAAAAGTTTTCCTAAAAAGAATTTGTCAATCAATCCAAAATCCCTCATAGACAGCTGTACAACTATTGGTATAAAACAGGATGCTTATTATGAACTCTACAGATACGGTTCATGGATAGAAGACTCTATTACACTTAGATGGGCTAGATTTACTGAAAACTTGTCTAAAATCAGCGGTTCAAACATATCTTCTGGAGATATAGTTACACTTCTTTCAAAAGATTATGAAGTGAAACGGGATACACAGTTAGCTAGAAAAATATATGACAAGTATAAGAAAGAACATGGAGAACTCAGATCTGTATGGAGTTCAGACAAGATATCTTCATATGAAGTTGACCATGTATTGCCATATTCAATATATTCAAATAATGATTTATGGAATCTTCTTCCTGCTTCAAAACAGGAAAACAATACCAAGAGTGATAAGCTGGTAAGTAGTGAGCTATTACATAAACAAAAAAATCAGATCATTACTTACTGGGAATATGTTAAAGACAATGCCCCTGACAGATTTGAGCATGAGATATACAGCTCTTTTAATTTAGATCCAATATCTGAGAGCTGGAAAGACAAATTGATTTTAGCTGTGTCTGAACAATTAGAGATTACTTCTTCAATCAGAGGATTAAAAAGATGGAGTATTTAATTTTATACTAAACTAACTCCTATCTTTCCTTTTTCAGTCATCAATGCTTAGCACCTTAATTTTCGGTAAATATTGATTAAGTAAACATACTTTAAAGAGACTTATCTATATTATTTATCATTATTTTCAACCTTTTGCATATAAATTTTACATAATACTTGCCGATAATTTTTGTCATTTTTTGAGTTATACCATTGAACAATATAGTCTATTTCAACTTTCTCTTTTAGCTGATAGCCATTTTGAAGTTTTTCATATATTTTATTAGACAATTTATCTTCTTTATCTGAAGTGGATGGCTTTGCCAATCTTGCTATTTTCACATGATCTTTATAAATTTCAAAACCAAATCTATTTTGAACTATTTGACATTTATCTCCCGCTTGCGGACCAACTCTTTTTATTCCATCGGCTGAATATTTATCTGAAAGTGCGATATCCCCTAGTCCCATAAGAAAGACAACCCTATTTGGTTCTTCATCAAATTGAGTATACTGAAAATTATTCGTACAATAATGATGTAAAGAATCGAACATATGATTTTTAGTATGGATATGCAAACTATTTTTTGCCCTTGTCATAGCGACATACAATAACCTTTTATCGTAATCGTTTTGAATAAAATCTTGTTCTATTCCTATATAAACACTATCAAACTCTTTCCCTTTTGCCTTGTGCATTGTAGAAACTAGTACATTTGCTTTTGTATACTCAAACTCCTCAAACTCTATCTCTTTTAAATACTCTTCAAACAAAGAGGTAAAATGATCAGGATTCGTCTGCATCTCCTCTTCGTACTGGTGCATAAACTTCTCGATCACTTTATCTGCTAGTTTATAGTTCTTAGAGTTTTTATAGGCCTTATCAAAATAGTTTTTTGCATCTGTAAGCGTACTTGTCTTCCAATACTCTAAAAACTCCTGTAGTTCTATCAAGTTCCCCAGACTAAAACCATCTTTGGAGGTGATGTACTTAACATTTATGCCACTGTTTAGAAGCTCCGAGAAGATTGTTAAAACATCTTCATTGTTTCTCATCAATACCGCTATAGTTTCTGAATCATCTTTTTGCACACCTCTTACTATGTTTTGAATAAAACTTCTGTTCTGATAATGAGTTATATTTATTTCCCCATCATCTCCCGCTTTTGGTAAAAGAGGCTCAAGTTTCAGTTTATTTGGGATTAGTTCTCTGTATCTATTGGAGAAATCGACAATATTTTTTTTACTTCTATAGTTGGTCAGTAACGAGTACTGCGTAAACTGAAAGTTTTTCTCCTCATCAAACTCTTTAAAATCTTTTTGAAACTGATTTATATAGCGTATATCTGCACTATCTGCACCAAAGTTATTTATACACTGATCGTCATCTCCTACCGCAATTATCTTTTTATCTTTTGCCATTTGCGAGTATATGGCTTGTATAAACCTATATGTTTTTGCACCGACATCTTGATACTCATCGAGTACTAGCATCTGAATATAGGGGAGTTCTATATCCCCGTTTTCAAGTAATCTTGTAGCTTCTTCAATTACATTGTATAAAGAGATGTTTTCGTTATCTAGTTTTTTCCCTAGTAGGTTTATCGCAAAAGAGTGAAAGGTAAAGATCTTCATCTCATATATTTGATTGCCTATAAGTTTATGGAGTCTGTCTCTAAACTCCGCAACTGCCACCCTTGAGTGTGCAAGCATTAAAAAGTACTCAGGTTTATTGTTCTCAATAGTTACTAGGGAAGCTATCTTATGCACTAAAGTTTTTGTTTTTCCACTCCCCGGACCTGCTAACACCATTATAGAATCACTCTTATCATCTTCAAATATCTGTTTTTGCTCATTATTGAGATCGTAGATAATCTCTTTGAGCCGCTCCTGAGTTACTGGCAGTTTTATATGTTTCTCATCAAACTTGTATCGCTTTTTAAATTTTGCATACTCCATCCCAAAGTAGTCTTTTACAAACTCTGACGTTTTCCCCCATCCATCTTTGATCAACCTCTCTATAAAACTGATCTGAATATGGATCGACTCTATCTTTCTTTCATAATAGGGCTTTAAACTCTTGTTGTAATGATCTCTTTTTCTGTATGGGGTATTCTCTTGAATATTCTCTTTTTTAGTGATCTTATACGCTTGGTAATATATAAGCCTTCCACGTCTGAGTGCAAAACTCGTTTTAAGCAGTTCGTGAAGATAGACCAAAGAGTGATGAAATCCCTCTAATGAGATCTTTTTCTTATCTCCGTCAAACTTTATTTTGAGTTTATTGGTTGAGATCTCAAGCTCCGCTTCATCTTTGTTTTCCAACTGCTCCAACAAAGCCTCAATAATAAACTTACAAGTTTCCTCGCGCACCTGTATCATATGCTCTAGCTGTTTAAAATATTTTCTGTTGATCTCATAGTAAGGATGGAATTTTGGTTCCTTTTATGGTTGTACAGATATTTCCATAAATTCTTACTTTTGGAGCAAATCTTACTGTTAAAAATCTTGCTCTAAAAAGACTTGGGTTATTGAACATGCTCCAAAAAGAACTATTTGATGAACAACTTGGAAGTGAATACAAAAATTACTTTATGTATTAACAAGTACCATAGAAAAATTATTTAAATAGTTCCAAAAAGATTTAATATATTTTTCATCAATACCTTCATTTTCTAAATCCTCTAAAAGTATTTTATATGAGGCAAGCCAAATGTATCTTCCATTTGCATTGATTCTAAACCTTGCATGTCTAGCGACCATTTTAGAGACACCTCTTGTTTGTTCAAAGTAATTTGCTCATCCGCTGTCAATAATCATAGTTCATTAGATTTGATTAAAGTGAATTATACAAAAGATTATCCAAGACAAAGAACTTTACAAAAATTATAGAAGTTCAAATTTTAACGAGCTATAAGAATATTCTTTTCATATTAAGATTGTTCGGGAAGATAATAAGCGATAAAAATTAATAATAAAATGATTACTAACCAAAGTATAGGAATGCTACGATATCTCCAATCAACATCTTTAAGTCCCATAAAATAATCGATAACTAATTCTCCCTTGATGAAAATACTTATAAGAAGTATGATAAAGATACTGATATTTGATAACTCAAATTTTCCTATTAAAAAAGAGGCAAGAGAAAGTAATAATAAATTTATCCATATCACATCAACAGTTCGTTTCATTTCTGCCCTTTATCGAATTATATACACAAGTGAAAATAAAACAATCCACAATAAATCTATTAAATGCCAATAAGATGCACCTGTTTCTAGTCCACTGCATTCATTAGAAGTATAACTATAAAGTTTTGTTTGTTTGAAGATAGCGATGAGAATTACAATACCTAAACAAACATGCATAAAATGAAACATTGTCAACAATAAATAGAACATAAAAAAAGTGTTTGTACTAAGAGTGATACCATGTTCAAATAAATTTGAGAATTCTAGTAATTTATTGATTAAAAAAATACTACCAAATCCTATTGCTGAGAACAACCATTTCGAAGCAATCTCGTTGGCTTTTTTTATTGTTAGTGTTTTATCTTTTATATTTTGAATAGCTTTAACAATAAAATAACTACTGGTGAGCAATAAAAGAGTATCAATAAAACCAGAATTTTTATCTAATAAAAGCTGTGAATTATTGAACATATCGACATTCAGTCTACGTGAAAAAGCATATCCTATAAAAAAAAGTCCAAAAGTTATTAGCTCAATATAGATCACAATCCAAATAGCAAAATCTCCTGGAGGATACTGTTTTTTAATAGCCTTAGATTGAATCATTTTAACTCTTTGGAAAATGTAAAGATATTACTTTTTCAAGTACTGCGAGAAGATCATGATCATCGCTAAGAGATTCAACCAAACAATGAATACAAGCCTGATACGGTGTGAACCCTCCCGTAATTAGTTTGGCCGCATACACAAGTAGTCTTGTAGAAACTACTTCTTGAATATCACTGTCGTCTAGTTGACGAATTTCTCCCGCAATCATGACAAGTTTTTGTGCAAGTTGCTCAGAAATTCCACTCTCTTTTATAATGATTTCTTGTTCTACTTTTTGGTCTGGATAGCTAAAACTTAATGAAATAAATCTCTGTTTAGTACTGGGCTTCATTCCTTTTAAAATATTTTGATATCCAGGATTGTAGGAAACCACTAACATAAAATCGGGATGAGCTTCTATGGTTTCGCCTGTTCTGTCTATAGACAGACTACGACGATAATCAGCAAGTGAATGCAAAACTACAGTAGTGTCTTTTCTTGCTTCTATAATCTCATCAAGATAGCATATACCACCATTTCGTACAGCTTTTGTCAGTGGTCCATCTTGCCAATAGGTACCATTTTCATCTATTAAATGTCGGCCAATTAGATCTGCTGCACTAAGATCATCATGACATACAACGGTATATACATCACGTTTTAGCTCTTCTCCCATTGCTTCAATAAAACGTGTTTTTCCACAACCTGTAGGCCCTTTTATCAAGACAGGCAGATTCATTGATGCAGCAGCTTTGAAAAGTTCCACTTCATTTGTTTGAGGTAAATAGTAAATTTTAGACATATTAATTTCCTTTTGTTAAATTCATATAGATTTCTGGTAGCACTTTAGGAAGTTTTTTAGGGTCACGAATAAGTGCATATCCATTTTTACCAAAAAGATATGGCAAGTAATCTTTGGCATCAGTATCAATCGTGATACAAAAAGGGATAATTCCTTTTTTCTTTGCTTCTTCTATCGCTTTTTTAGTATCCTCAATACCGTATCGTCCATCATACCTGTCGACATCGTTTGGTTTGCCATCGCTCAGAATAAGTAATAATTTATTTTGGCTTTGTTGTTGATTTAAAATTTTGCTACTTTCCCTTACAGCAGCTCCCATTCGAGTGTAATAGCCAGGCTTTATTGCTTCTATACGTCCTCGTATTAAATCATTGTAATTCTCTTTAAAATTCTTGATAACGTGAAAATTAACCTTCGTATTTTTTACGGATGAAAAGGTATATATAGAAAACTGATCTTTGAGTTTATATAGTGATTCTGCAAATACCATAAGAGAATCTTTGATCATATCAATAACACGTATTTCTTGAGTAATTCCAGCTTCTGTTGAGAGGGATACATCTGCTAGTATCAGTGTTGACATGTTTCTTGTATATTTCTCATAACTCTCAAAAAACTTTTGAGAATAATTTGATTGATTTTTATCACTTTTATAATCAATCCATGTATTGATATTGATATCATCTCCATAAGGAAGATAATTTCTTTTTATACGATCAAGATGGATTAAATCAAGTTCGTTTTGAATTTTTTTCATTGTCTTGATAAGTCTCTGTGGTAGTTTAATTGGTCCTACATTTAGAGTAACATGAGGTTGAATGAGAACATATTTTTCTAAATAAGACTTTTTTTTGTAATCCCATTCATCTATCAGAATACCTTTTCCAAGGGGATATTCTATGAGCTCATTGCCTTTAATGTCGAGATCCATTTTGACTCTTGCTGAGAGATTCGGATCTTTTTGTCCTAGAGTTATTTCATCTAACTCTTCAGCATTATAAATTGCATCTTCATCGTAGCTATCATTTTCTTGTCTATCTACACTTACTTGCTCCATAAAACTTAATACAGACTCTGGTAAAAACAATAAGAGTCCGTCCGTTTCTTTTGTATCATCAATCTGATTAGCCTTTTTTTTCATTGTTAATGTATCACGTTTATGTTGCTTATTTTCTGTAGCATTTACTTCATCTTCAATATCAAAGTCAAGTGATTTCCCACTATTGGCCATAGATGGATATATCCATAAAGGATTCGGATACTGAGGATCTGATAATTGTGGATAGTTTTGTGTCAAAAACTTTTGTGCATATTTATAAAAATCTCCAAAACCAAAATATTTTTTTAAAAGTAAATTAGTTGTAATTATATTTTCTTCGACAATATTTTGATTATTAACATTGATATGACTTATCATTGCTACAAGCCAATAGTAATGTATTTCATTATATTTTTTTGATGGGAAGTAGGCTAGTGAAGCAGGAAGGTATATACCTTTTTCATCCTGCCAAGCAAGATGAAAAGTTTTTCCTGCTCCTGAAATTTGTTCAAGAAACGTTCGAGTAGTTTTGATACTTCTTTTGTCAGTAATATATATATCTTTAGTTTTGTCACCTCCTAAAATATGATAAAAAAGTTTTAACGGTCTACTCTTGTGGGTAAAAAATATCTGCTCATCTTCATATAGATGAGAGACTTTTTTTGTTATAAAACTGTTCCAGAGTTTACCGACTTTTTCATCCATGTTACATACTCACCTTTGGTTCTTTTACAAAGAAACTATAAAAGTATGTCAGCAATCCGGAAAGTACCATAAGTCCAAATAATAAACGTACTGTATATACAGTGGCGATTCTAGTCTGAGTATCCATAAAGCTTAGAGCATTTACAGAATCAGGAATTCTTTGCATTTCAATTTGCATTACACCAGCAACAGTCAATGCCAAAGTCAGTCCTATCATACCTATAACCATCAACCAAAAACTAATTAATTCTACTTTCTGTGCTTTAGGACCGTTACCATGAGGACGACCACGAAGAATTGGCATAGCGTATGATATTAATGTAAAACAAATCATTACGTATGCACCAAAGAATGCCAAGTGACCATGTGCAGCAGTAAGCTGTGTACCATGGGTATAATAGTTAACTGGAGCAAGCGTGTGTAAGAATCCCCATACACCAGCACCTAAAAATCCCATTACAGCTGTCCCTTTTGCCCATGTCAATGCGGCATGATTATTGTGTTGAATACGACGATTTTTCACCATATTCCATGCAAAAAGAATCATCAGGAAAAATGGTATTGGCTCTGCTGCCGATGCGATAGAACCTATCCATAACCAGTAACCTGGAGTACCTATATAGAAAAAGTGATGCCCAGTTCCTGCAAGTCCTGAAATAAGTGTCATTGCAATAATTAGGTAAAGCCATTTATCGATATGTTCACGGTCAACACCAGTGGTTTTAATCAATACAAATGCTAAAAGTGCCCCTAAAATAAGTTCCCATGTAGCTTCAACCCATAAATGGACTACAAACCACCAGAAAAATTTATCCATAACTAGATTGTCAGGTACATAAAAAGCAAATAAAAAGAAAAATGCCAAACCAAATAATCCAGTTAACAATATAATTGAAATAGTTGTTTTACGTCCTTTTAATACGGTCATAGTGACATTCAAAATATATGACAATACTACAAATACAATTCCAATTTTTGTAATAGTAGGTTGTTCTAGAAACTCACGACCCATAGTTGGCCATAAATCATTAAAAGTTATTTGTGCCAGTGTTGCATACGGTACAAATAAATAACCAAGAATTGTAAGTACACCTGCTACTGCAAATACCCAAAATGTTATTTTCGCTAATAGTGGGCTCCATAATTCTCTTTCACTTTCTTCTGGAATCAGATAGTAAGTTGCTCCCATAAATCCAAATAATAAAAGAACTATTAGTAAATTAACGTGTACCATTCTTAAAACATTAAACGGTATAGCAGGGAATAAAAAATCGCCATATAAATATTGTATTCCCATACTTATACCGAAAAGAATCTCGCCTGCGAGCAGAATCAATGCAAAAATGAAATACGGTTTTGCGACCATTTGAGATGAATATTTCATAAATTCCCCTTATCCTTGAATATTTGGTGGCCATTCTTGATTGTTCACTTTGGAAGTCCAAATCAAGAAATCAGCAAGATTATCTATCTGCTCAGGAGTCAAATGAAATTGAGGCATTTTTCTTCTATCTGGAACGTCTAACGGTTGTGCTGCCATCCATCCTGATAAATACTCTTTAAATGTTTTTTCATCACCTGCACCCAAACGTTTATACGCATTTCCTAATTCTGGTGCATAGTAAGCTCCTTCACCCATGAGAGTATGACAACCGATACAGTCATTGTCTTCCCAAACCTTTTTACCTAGAGCTACGGATTTAGTCATTGTATTTTCATGACTTAACTTTGGTATTTGATTGACAGTGTCAAAGGTAAGTCCTGTAAATACCAAAATAGCGAAAAGGCCACCACCAAAGTAAATGTTTCTGGCCATATTTTTCGTTATACGCTCACTCATTTTTAACTCCTTATTTAAATTCTACCTATGAGTAGTAATTGGAATCCTAACAAGAAAATATTTAATTACTACTTAAAGGTAGAATATAAATATTTGAATGTGAAACTTTTTTATTTAAACTTTTCAAATTAAACAATATATTTGGTATGCTGCAACAAGATGTAATGGTTAACCATTATTAATTTAAATAAAAATGGTAATGTATCGGAATTCAGTAAGTTCCCATAAATAAGTACTTTTGTATATTGTTTTATCGTTTAAATGAACTATAACAAAGAGGTTATTATGGGTTTTGAATATTATTGAAAATTGCTATGAATAAGATGTCAAAAAGTCCTATGGCTTGGAATATTTTCTACAAGCGAAAAGACTCTTTGCTCGGAATCATGTTTTGAAAGCGTAAGGCGTATTACACTATCTTCAAGTGCTTCTAAGGAGTGTGGTACCTTGGCGTTAAAATAAACCATATCCCCATTGTTTAACTCTTTACTTTCTTCTAAAGAATCAATACGTACTCTGCCTTTGATGATTAGAATCGTTATGGCATCGGGAGCTGTATGTTCTTGCATTACACTGTCTTTTGCCATGCAGATACGTATCTCTTTGGAAAAAGATGTTTCGGATAGCTTATCTATTTGCACTTTTTTTTCACTAGTGCTAACGTTTAAAAAAGAGACTATATCCATCATATATCCTTTTTTGACATAGCAATGAACTGTGCTGTCACAGTATCCATACTAGAGATATGTTGATGTAGCCATGCTGGTATATCTGAGGTCAAATATTCCTCTAAAATAGAGTTGTCTTTTTTATTTCGCCAATCTAAAATAACATATTGAAATTCTGTTAATACACGGTCATGCTCATGCTTGTGCATTCTGAATGCAGGGAAATTAATTTCTTGCATGAGACGTTCTTCATTTGCAAAATGTTCACGAGTATGGTCTAATAGTAAGTCTACAGCCACATTTATCTGCTCTGGTGGTGCACTATTTTCAAGTAAATTCTCAATATTATTAAGTAGTTCTACTTCTTCAGCATGAACAGCATTCATTTCATCATAGGCAACTTTTGGAATCAGTGTTAAATCAATCATTTTAAACTCCTTATTTAAATACTACCTTTTAGTGGTAATTATAATGCTAACAGGAAAATATTTAATTACTACTTAAAGGTAGAATTAAATATTTTTTTATTAAACTATGATAATTAAATTGGAGAATAGAAATGCAACTACACAATACAACACAATATGCTATAAGAATTTTAAGTTATCTGACTCAACAAGAAGGTGATAGTGTAAATTATTTACTGAGCGCTAAAGAGATAGCAGAAAGATTGGAAATACCATATAAATTTTTAACAAAAATTATGGGTGAACTTACTAAAGCAGGTTTTGTTACGTCAATAAGAGGACGAGAAGGTGGATATGAGCTAAAAAAATCTGCATCAGAAATAAAAATATCAGATATATTAGATGTTTTTAATGATCCTTTACATGAAGAACAATGTATATTAGGAATTGGCTTTTGTAATAAAGTAAATAAATGTGCTTTACATGATCAATGGATGCAACCTAAAACTTTAATTGAACAAATGTTTAAAGAGACTACGTTGGAACAGATCGCCAACCAAGGAACTAAGGTATGATAAAAGAAAACTATTTTTTATCGCAGCCCCATCAACCATTTTTTCTTTCAGGAACGGTGTGGGCAGTGATTTCAATGTTGTTCTTTGCATTGATGTATCATGGAGTGTTTACATTAAATATTTCTCCGATATTTTTCCATGTATACACAATGTTTTTTATGATCTTTACACCTTTTTTTATTGGTTTTCTATTTACTACTTTTCCCCGTTTTTGCCAAAGTTCTGTTATAGAAAGAAAGGTTTATATACGTATTTTTTCTTTTTTACAATTTGGCAGTATTCTATTTATCATCGGAGCTTTTACTAATCCTATTCTTGTAAATGCATCTATCCTAGTAATATTTTTTTCAGATATACTTGTTGTGATTGAGTTGCAAAAGATATATAATGAAGGGCATACTTCTAGAGCAAGTAGTGATACTTTATGGATTCTAATAGGATTTTATATGGGTCTTTTTACACATGCTCTTTTCTTAGTAGATAGCAATCTTTCAATCTTTCAATATGATCTCAATATATTTAATATTGCAGCTACTATAGGCTTTTGGAACTATCTTATTTTTATCGCTTTTACAGTTGCTCAAAGAATGGTTCCATTCTTTAGTCATGTTACTGTCGAAAAAAGACGCGGATTTAATACAGTCGTTTTTAGCGGATTATTGTTGCATACAGTTTTTTCAATTACTGCCTTACAATTTCCACAAATGATTATCGACGTTGTATTAGGTATTTATATTTTCGTTGAGTTGCGTCGATGGAAATTTGACACATTACAATCACCTGCAATTTTATGGATATTACATCTAGCTCTTTATTGGGTACCTATAGCTTTAATCGTAAGTATTATTTCTATAAACTTTTTGTCATTACATGTAATGGCAATAGGGTTTTTAACAACTATACTGATAGGTTTTGGAACACGTGTAACACTTGGACATTCAGGACAAGCACCTCATGCAGATCGTTATGTGACAAATCTTTTTTATTTTGTTCAGGTTATCGTAGTTTTAAGAGCTGCTTACTCTCTCTTTATAGATAAACTTTGGCTTTTTGATGCAGCTGCAACAGCATGGATGATTCTTTATATACTTTGGATAGGACGATATGGGTCTGTGTTATTAAATGGCAAAAAGATAGGGAGTTCTTAATGTTGTACCTTATTGCGAAACTTATTCATATTTTTTCTGTTCTTATTTATGGAGGTTTTTTATTTACAGATAATCTTATTTTAATGAGAATGCAAAAAACATTATCCACACAAAAATATGCAGAGGTAAGATCATACTTTAAAGAGTTTACAAAAGTGTTGGTTCCAAAAGCTTTAATCTTAGTGGTTTTGAGTGGTATATATCTTTTTTATGTCAATTTTGGAGAGATATCTGCAGATGGACTTTCAAACTTCCAAGTTTTACTTATACTAAAGGCTTTTCTTGCTTCATGGTTAGGACTAAGAGGAGTTCTACAAGTATTTTTTAATATTCAGCCTTTGATCTTTAAGAGCCATAAATTACCATTTATTTTAGTGATTTTTATCGTTATCCTTTCGCAAGTAATGTGGCATGTGTAAAAAAAAAATATGAAGAAATTTTTTAAACAGTTTAAAAAAATAAATACCGAACCTCTTGAAAAATCAAATATGATCTGGTCTTGGATCGGTTCTTTTTTGGGGATTTTCACGATTGTAGTAGTACATAACGGTATTCTAGGTGATAATGATCTTAATTTAGTCATTGGATCTTTTGGAGCAAGTGCAGTTTTAGTATATGGTGCTATACATTCACCCTTGTCTCAGCCAAGAAACTTAATAGGTGGACATGTTTTATCTGCTATTATAGGTGTTATATCCTATAAAGTCTTTCACGATCACTTGCTTTTTGCAGCTGCTTTTGCTGTTTCAACATCAATACTTGCAATGCAACTCAGTTTAACTTTACACCCTCCGGGAGGGGCAACTGCATTGATTGCTGTTTTAGGGAGCGAGAAGATCCATGAGCTAGGCTTTTTGTATGTTCTCTACCCTGTTTTTACAGGGGCAGTGATTTTATTCTTTATTGCATTACTTGTTAATAACATCTCCAAACATAGAAGTTATCCAAATCGCGATTAAGCCTTCTTTGAATTTTTCATACTTAGTATAAAAAGTAAAGGGATGAAAAGTAACGTTAAAAATGTCCCAACAATCAAACCTCCGATCACCACTGCCGCTAAAGGTGCTAAACGTTCAATCCCTATAGCCCACCCAAAAGCTACAGGAACCATCCCTACGCTTACACTTATTGCCGTCATTAAGACGGGACGAGTTCTTACTTTGATACTCTCAATCATTGCCTCTTGAGCATCTGCACCATCTTTAAGTTTTTCAGATGCAAAATGTATTAGGAGAATTGCATTATTTACTATTACACCAGCAAGGAGAATAAATCCAACCATCGCACTCATAGAACTATGATAATCAAATATCAGAAGTATCCACGATGCACCTGCAACTGTTAATGGAATAGAAAATATAATCATCAACGGTATTTTTACAGAGTTGAATAAAGGAATCATAATAAGAAAAATCAACACTATTCCGATAGCTACACTTTTTATAATCCTAATAGATGAATCATTAAACTGTTCGATATCTCCTGAGTGTTTCATTGTTATTCCTTCTGGTAAAACAATATCCCGAGAAGCCTCTGCAAAGTTTTCCATTAGTCTCGAAATACTCTGTGCCTTTCTAAAGCCAAATATATCGATTGTATAAGAAAGTCCTTCTCTAGTAATGATATTGGGCTGATACACCTCTTTAATTTTAGCTACAGCATTTAGAGGAATCTCACCCAGAGGTGTTTGTATCAATAGACTCTCAATTTTTTTAGGAGAATTTATCTGATCGTTTTGTACCCATATACGCACAGGTAAAGAGAGTTTGTTTTTTTTATCAAATGTCGAGACTACAGCTCCACGTAAAACTGATTGAAGTGAACGTGTAATTTGCTGATTTGAGATCCCGAAATTAAGTGCTTTTAGAGTATCAATCTCTAATTCATAAGTTTTCATATCCATATGCCAACTCAAAGATGATGTCACTATTCCCTGTGTACGATTCATTGCTGCTTCATATTCCTGTGCTTTTTTATACAACTCTTCAAAGTCATCACCATAAAGAGTTACATCAATGTTAGCCTTGATACTTGCCATTGCTGTTGCACCTGCATCGCTAATCTCTAAGGTTTTGATCCCCTCAAGTTTTGAAATTTGACGCTTTAGTCTCTCCTCTATTTCCCAAATTGAGTTAGATCTTTCAAATCTGTTAATATAATTTGCCAATATCAAAATATCGTTAGCTCCACCGCCACTGCCAATGCTCAACACTCCCGCTTCTGAACCGATAGATGCTGATGTAGAAATGATTTGTCCATTATCTTTTAAAATTTTTTCAATCTCTACAACTATCTCTTTTGATTTATCGATACTGATATTTGGTGTTGTTGCTATTTTGATTTTGATAGAACCAGTATCCATCGCAGGCATCAACTCTTTTCCAACAAGAGGCATAACCACTTTTACACTTACAAAGAAAAGTGCCAAGAGTAAAACAATATAACCAGTAAATACCCATCTGCTTTTTAGTGCCAGTACAACTGCCTGTGTAAAAAATCCACTAAAGGCATTGTTTATTGCATCACTTACTATTTGAAATTTTTTTTCCAAATAGATGATCAAAGGAGTATTTATCTTTAAAATATATTTTGAAATGAGCGGCACCAAAGTGATCGAAATGATATAAGAAGCGGTTAACGCCAGTAATAAAGTAGTAATAAGCGGTCCAAAAATTGTCTGAGGATAATCCCCTACAAATAAAATAGGAAAAAGTGCTATCATCGTTGTAAGCGTCCCTGAAAAATCGGCAAACATAATTTCGGTAGTTCCATCTTCTACAGCTTTTTCCATACTCTCATGAAGGTTTTCATAATGTCTTTGAATATTTTCTACTACAACCACGGTATCGTCAAGCAAGAGTCCCAGGGCTAAAATAATTGCTGTTAGCGTAATGATGTTGAACTCTAAGCCAAATAACCACATCAGTGCGATTGTAGAGAGATATACGACTGGAATCGTTAGCAGTACAACCAATATCTGTCTAAAAGAAGCCAAAAATATAAATACTACAATTGTTGACATTATGATCGCATCTCGAAGTGATTCAAGCATGTTTTGATTACTTTGTACGATTGTAGTTTTTTGTGTATCTGTAATCTCAAAACTAAGTTCCGGATATCGTTTTTTTAATACTTTTAGTTCATCTTCTACTTGTTCAATCGTTTTTACAACATCAGCATCTAAATTTCTTTGTACCGCTAGAGCGATACTGTCTTTAGAGTTTCCTCTGTAAAGTGCATTGTTTGTATTGTGCGTAAAAGAGATTTTTGCAATATCTTTTAGTCTGATATTGGGCTTTACTTCCAAATTCTCAAGCTTATAAAGGGCATCTGCTTTATTTGTACTTTTTAGAAGTACTCTGTTTTTTTGATCTTGAATATTTCCAATCGCAAAGTCTTGGTTATTAGCCTTTATAATCTCTACTATCTCATTGGTACTGACATGCAAAGCATTGATTTTATTGATATCCAAAATTATCTGCAACTCTTTTGTATAACCGCCAAATATATCTACATTGGCTACACCTTTGATCTTTAATATATCACTTTTTATATCATCCTCTATTAGCTCACGTAAGTCAATCATAGAAAAAGTACTCGAACTAATTCCAATTGTAATAATAGGAGCTGTAGCTGCTGAAATTTTATGAATCTGCGGTTCTTTTATATCTTGAGGCAATTGTGACTTTAGTTTATCTATAGTATTGGATACATCGAGTGCAGCATCATTTAGATCTTTTTCATATTCAAATTCAGCTCTAACTACAGTTACTTCATCAATTGTTGTAGAGGATACTTTACGAATATAATCGATCGTGTATAACTCTTTTTCGACAGGAATGGCGATATGTGCCGCCATATCTTTTGCAGAGCTTCCAGGTTGCACAAGAACTACTGCAATTTCTGGTCTATTTGAGTTTGGAAAGAGTTTTTGATCGAGTTTAAAATAACCATTAATACCTAAAAATACAAACAGAGCTAAAAATGAGTATATAAAATAGGGACGGTTTAATATTACATGAACAATTTTCTTAATCATTTTATATCTACCTCAATTGATATTAAAGAGTTATATGTAAAATCTAAAGGCTTATCCAACGAGATCTCTGCTACTTTTAGATATCTTTGTGCACTTGGATAGATTATCCCGATACTACCAATCTTACCCCCTTTAAAATATACATCTTGCCCATCTTTTATCAAGTCGTTAGCATAAGTAAAAGTAAGTTTTTGTTTGTGTGACAATAAAGATAAAACAGGCTTATTCCCTTGTGTCAGATCCCCTTGCGATAAGTACAAGCTTTCCACTATCCCATCAAAGGGTGCATATATCGAATAGTATTTTTCTAAACTTTTCTTCGAACTTAAAAGTGCTTCTTGTGACTTCAGAGCAAGTTTGTTAGATTCGATTTGGTCTAATGTTGAAAGATATTTTGAATTTTTTTGCTCATAAACTATTTCAGAGATAGTTAGCTGATCTAGCGAGATCCCTCCTGCTTGAAATATCTTTTTATTGCTTTTGTATGTTTTAAAAGCTTGCTGCATGTCAAGTTTCTGAAATGCTACCGTTTTTTCCAATGCAGAGATATTTCTCTTTGCAGCCTGAACACTGTAATCTAACTGCTTTAAGGAGTTTTGGTATTCACCTGCATCAATAGAAACTAAGATCTGACCTTTTTTTACCCTCTGATTCTCTTTTACATATATTTTTTCTATATATCCTGATATTTTCGTACTAAGCTTTGGATTTTTTTGTGCTGCAACTTTTGCTGTAAAAATCTCATTATCTGTTTTACTCTTTTGAGTTTCCATATTCATTGGGATATGTTTGTGGATGTATGCAGTCGCCTCCTCTTGAAATTCTTTTTTCTTTGAATTGATCAAAATAAAACCGCCTGCGATCAGAATCAGTAAAAAGATCAATATAGTTATTTTTTTTGTGAATGTCATAGCTTATTCCTTTGTTAAAAATGCTAAATAAAATTGAGACTCTAAAAGTTTATACTTCGCCTCGATAAATTTTGATTGGCTAAGTGTCTCATCGGCACTTGCAAACAACAGATCGTTGATACTGCTTTGCCCTTCATTATATTTGAGAGCTTCTATCTCTCTAATTTTTGTTGCGACTAGTGTTTGTGATTTGCTTGATCGTACAAGTTGCTGATTTTGAAGTACCTTTTCTTTAGCCTCATATATCCTATTTTCATACTCTAATATCGATTGTTTTGATTCTATAGTACTTTTAATTTTCTCTATTCTTGCAAGCTCTACACCATCCTCACGAGCACCAAAATCAAATATTTTCCATTGTAGATTTACCGCTGCACTTGAAACATTCTCTTTATTCCCATCACCGTAATTATCGATATAGCTTGCTTGGAAATTTATCTGTGGATAGTATGAGCTATAGGTGTTTTTATATGCTTTATTAGTTTTTTCAAGCTTATAATGTGTCATTTTTATAGAGGGAAGGTTCTCCAGCGTATAGCTTGGTTCCATGACTGAAAGTTCTACTTCTTCAAGTGTATTAATAGGCTTAAAACTGCCATATATAATGAGACTTAGTTTTGACTTTGAGATATTTATCTTTGTTTGCAGTAGAGTGATTTGATCTTCTATATTATGTATTTGAGACTCTATTTTTAAAATATCCAACTGCGGTTTTTTCCCATACACTACACTTTCATTTACAATGACTTTTAGGTGTTGTAGTGCTTTTTTGTATTCATTTTGCGAAGATAGTATCTTTTGCAATGACAGGATATTAAGATAAATAGATTGTGTTATATATATCTGTTCATTTTGTGTAAAATTTTCTTTGGCCTTTGCGATCGAAACAGAGAGTTTTTCCATCTCTGTTTCGTTCAATGTTCTCATCCCGTTAAAAAGATTTACCTTATATGCAACTCCGACACTCGTTATAGCATCACTTGTAGCTATGGAGCTTGTGATAGGTGGAGTGATCGGCTCCAATGTTCTTCCCTCGCTATACTTTGCAAAACTGGCAAGAAGATCAACTGAACCAAAATAGGAAGATCTTTTTTTTGAAAGTTTACTTTGGCTGGCACTTGTATTTTGTTGGGCTATCTGAATATTCAAGTTGTTACTCTTTAATTCTTCTATAGCCTCTTCAAGAGTTAAAGCAGAGAGTGAGAGTTGAATGACCACTAATAAGAGAACGTAACGCATTATTCAGACTCAAAATTTGTAAATCTGTGTGTTGCAAAGCTTTCATGACATCGAACACATTGGTTAATCATACTTGAATAACTCTTCATAACATTTTCTCTGTCTTCAAACTCTGCAAATGATGCCAAGTCTTGAGCAGTTTCATGAAACTCATGATCAAACTCCATAAACTTTGTTGAAAGCTTCTGGTTAATCTCCTGTTTTTGTTCAGGCTTGATTTCCTGTTTTAAAATATAACTGTGTTGAATTTTTTTAGCAGTTTCACCTAGTGTTTTATAATCGTTTGAAACAATCGCATAAAGCATATCATCCATTCCAGATTTTATAAACTGCATCTCTTGAGACAAAAGTGCTCTCAATTCATCTGATAAGTTTGTACTTGCTTTATCGTTAGCATATAAGCTTATTCCTATCATTGCTATAAATAGAATTTTCTTCATATTTCAATTCCTATTTGGATTCTTTATTTTCAAAATCCTAAAAAATGAGTGTTAATAAAGTATTAATGTTCCTACATATAAATACTTCATTAACAAAACATTTTTACAATACTGTATGAAAAAAATATTATTAGTAGAAGATGACACTGTTTTAGGGGAAACCATAGTTGATATTTTAGAAGATGAAAACTACTATGACATTACATGGGTAAAAGATGGGAAAAAAGCTTTAGATAAAAGTTTTGAGCATCAATATGATCTGTACTTGTTCGATATTAATGTACCCTTTATCAATGGTCTGGAACTTTTAAATGATCTTCGAAAAAGCGGTGATAAAACACCTGCCATATTTATTACTGCCAAAGTTGATATAGAAAGTTTTGAAAAAGGTTTTGAAGTTGGTGCGGATGATTATATTCGTAAGCCGTTTCATATGAGGGAATTACTAGTTAGAATTAACAAGCAGATCCAAAAAAGCTTCTTATCACACAATACACAGGTACATTATAAAGATATATCGTACAATATAGAAAGTAAGATCGTTACAAAAGATGGGGATACAGAACACTTAACACCTACGGAATTAAAAATTCTCGAACTGTTTCTCAAAAATACTGGACGGGTAATCACAAAAGATGAAATCTTGGATTTTACACATGATGGCGGACTTGGAAGTGATTCTTCCTTGCGTGTTCAAATCTCACGACTAAAAAAACTTGGATTAGATATAACAAATATTAGAGCAATAGGATACAGATGTGAAAAACCATGAAAAATCTTCTTTAATCAAGTTCACACTTATTTATTTCCTTACTACTGGATTTTTTGTAATTGTATTAGGGTACCTCTATTTTTACCAACAAAAACATCTCATTCTAAAACAAACTGCTACAGATATGTTTCAATACTCAGAATTATTGGCTAAAACAGATTTTCAACATCTTCAAAAAGGCTTTTCATACAGTTTGGAAAAAAATCAGAAAGTGGCATTTGAATTCCCTCAAAAGATAGGAAAAGACTATGTGAAAGCATTTCCAATAGCAAAGAAAGAGGGTTATATAGTTATATATAAAGATGCAAAAGAGATAGATGATGCAATAGACAAAGTTAAAATTTTCACTATCTCTTTACAAGTTGCTTTATTAATTATTCTTTTAGTATTGAGCTACTTTTTAGCTAAACAAGCTCTGCGTCCAATGAAAGATGTGATTACCCATTTAGATAGATTTGTACTTGACCTTATTCATGATCTCAACACACCAGCGACTTCTATCCTGCTAAATACAAACCTCCTGATGGAATATGAAAACGATCCTAAAAAACAAAAAAGACTCAATAGAATAGTTCTGGGTGCTGATACAATCAGTTCACTTTATAAAAATCTCGAGCTATTACTTGATCACAAACTTGAAAAAGAGACAGTAGACCTTACCCTGCTATTAGAACATAAAGTGGATGATTTTCAGTTACTCTATCCAAAGATCACTTTTAATGTCACTGTAGATAAAAATACACAACTTTTTACAAATAAGAAAGCTATCTCAAGGATACTAGACAATCTGCTTGTTAATGCCTGCAAATATGCCAATGAAGAGAACCCTAAAATATGGATCAATTTTGCAGATGATTGTCTTAGTATTGAAGATAATGGTAAAGGGGTAAAGTATCCAGAAAAAGTTTTTGAGAGAAGCTATAAAGAAAATGACCTAGGACATGGGATTGGAATGCATATTGTTCATAGACTATGTAATAGCTTGAACATATCAATTCTTATCTCTTCAAAAGAAGAAATAGGAACTAAAGTTACATTATGTTTTTAGTATTGTGGAATATTCCCCTGAGTCAGACGAATATTAACTCAAGAATCTCTTATTTTTGGAACATAGAGAGCAATTGAAGGGAGCGTTAGAAATTTTGTGTCAGTCCGATAGAATAAAATATTCTAAAGGATTAACACATGAACACACAGTTCGATCTAAATGAAGCCCTTGAACAAATTAAGGCAGGTGCAAAAATAGAAGGTAAAGATGGAGTCCTTGCTCCACTTATCAAACAACTCACCCAAGCAGCTCTTGAAGCAGAGCTTGAATCCCACTTATCTACAGAAATACTAAACAGAAAGAACGGTAAATCCTCCAAGACCATGAAAAGCAGTGTCGGAGAATTCGATCTGGATGTTCCAAGAGACCGTAACGGTTCTTTTGAACCACAGCTGATCAAGAAACATCAGACACATATGTCAGACCATATTGAACAGAAGATTCTTTCTTTGTATGCCCTTGGCAACAGTTATTCACAAATATCTGAGCATATTGAAGAACTTTATGGTGTTTCCTTTTCAAAGGCTACCATCAGTGCTGTAACAGACAAGGTAATACCATTACTCAAAGAGTGGCAACAAAGACCATTAGAGAGTATCTACCCCTTTGTATGGCTCGATGCCATACACTACAGGATCAAAGAGAATGGCAAATATGTAGCCAAAGCCATTTATACAATACTTGGTGTCAAACTTGATGGCAGGAAAGAGATACTGGGCCTTTATCTTTCAGAAAGTGAAGGAGCCAACTTCTGGCTGCAGGTGCTTACTGATCTGAATAATCGTGGTGTAGAAGATATACTCATTGCTTCAGTAGATGGTCTCAAAGGATTTCCTGAAGCTATTAATGCTATATTCCCTAAAACAGAAGTACAGCTATGTATCGTACATCAGATCAGAAACTCTCTTAAGTATGTTGCTTCCAAAAATCAAAAGGAATTCATGAAAGACCTTAAACTGATCTATCAGGCAATCTCCAAAGAAGCTGCCGAACTGGAACTTGATAGGCTTGAAGAGAAGTGGGGAACGAAATATCCGATTGTGATACAGTCATGGAGAACCAAATGGGAGAATCTCTCCACCTATTTCAAATACCCCGAAGACATCAGACGTATTATCTATACAACCAATATCATAGAGTCGGTGCATAGACAGTTCAGAAAACTGACCAAGACCAAAGGTGCATTCCCTAATGAAAATAGCCTGCTAAAACTGCTTTTTATGGGAATACAGAATGCCCAAAAGAAATGGACGATGCCAATGCGGAACTGGAGCCTTACCGTCTCTCAGCTGTCTATATTTTTTGAGGGAAGAATCAACACATATTTGGATATCTAAGTTGATTTGTTTTTTATTATGATTATGAAATAATAATAAGATAGAACATGTTAAAAAAAGGCCAGAACTCGGAAATGCATCTCAAAATTTATGCTTCCCTCCAATCTGATTTCCTATTCAGCGGAACATTATGTTCTGCTGTCTATAGGAGTGAATAAATGGTTATGTTAGGTAATGAGATATGACGATTCTAAAAGATTCAATAGAAATTAAAGCATCACCAGAGACCATATTTAATGCTTTAATCTGGGTATTTTCTACCTCGGAGAACTTTAAAACATGGCATAAAGATCACGTAAGATGCCAATGGCTTAAAGGCAATGCATTTGAAGTCGGGTCAGTGCTCTATGTAGAGGAATATCTACATGGAAAACTACATAAACTAAAGTTTAAGAGCATCCGTTTAGAGCCAAACAGAAAAGTGGAATTTAGACTACTATTCCCTGCATCACTAATTTGCCCAGGAGGGGCATTCACCATAGAACAAAAAGACAAAAGTTCTGTCTTTAGTGCCACTTTATCTTTCAGAATGAGTTGGGTATTCTCAATGTTTTTCAGAGATAGAGTTAAAGCAATAAAAAAACATATGAAAGAAGAAGGAGAGAATCTAAAAACAATTTTAGAAAAAGATAGGATCTAGCTCATGAGAGGAGACCTTCTTGGGGAAGGACTACCCAATACTGATCTATCATTTCATTATTTTCTATTTAATTTAAAAGGGTATGTTCTACAAGAATTTTCAAACCAATTGCAATTAATACAATACCTCCCAAAAGTTCCGCCTTACTTTCTAAATAGGCTCCGCCACGAGACCCGATCAATACACCTATATAGCTAAAAATAAAAGTAGTGAATCCGATTATCAGGACTGAAATAGTTATAGTTGTTTCCATTAGAGTTAATGTAAAGCCTGCTGCCATAGCATCAATACTGGTAGCAATAGCAAGTAACAACAATACTTTGTTGGTAACTTGTGAAATCTCTTCTTCCACAGGTTCACCAAAGCTTTCATAGATCATTTTTAATCCAACTAATGTAAGCAAAATAAACGCAACCCAATGATCGATCGATGTAATAAAACTTGAAAGACCAACTCCTGCAAGATAACCAATCAGTGGCATAAAACCTTGAAAAAATCCAAAATATAATCCAGCTTTCAAGGCTAACGATCTGTTAAAAGTAGACTCTTTAGTCCCTAAACCAAGAGATACAGCAAAGGCATCCATGCTTAACGCAATTGCCAGAATAATTAGTTCAATCATATATTATGATCCTTTTTGAATGAAATCATACACGAAATTTTAGTATTTTTAATGTTATAATTTTATTCTACTATCGTGCCTGACACAAAACTCTGAACAGTCTCTAAAAAATACTATTTTTTAAATAAATTTATTTTCTTGAAGTCCGTATTATTTGGATAAAGTGCTATGGAGTGAATGCAAATTCGTGCTCCCTCTCTGTCCGCCACTGTTTTTTTATTTCTAGCATTCAATCTATTCAAAACTTTGGTGTCAATTTGGTGTCAGTATATACCATTTATATACATTTCTACAATATTTATTAAATGTGAAAACTTCATATTTTAGGGTGTTTTAGAGGGTATAAGAGATTAACTATAAAATCCCTCTACCCCATCCACTACTTTTTTATATTGATTCTATTGTATTCATCATACGTTTAAAATGACTTCCATGCCAGTAAACGCGTCCGCATTTGGAACAGACCTCAAAAAAATCAAAATACTTTACTACCTTTTTAGGAAGTTGGTCCAAAATCTCTTTTTTATTAATCTCTTTAAGTGTTACATTACATAAAATACAACGAGGTTTTTCTCTTTTGTTTTTAATTAAAAAAGCTCTATTAAGTTCACGAAGCTGTTCAAGATGATTGATTGAATGCAGATAAAATGTGTTGGAAGTTTTATTTTCATGCAGCAACTTGTCACGCGTTAGGATTATACGTTCTTCTTGAGCTGATAATGCGATAAGTTCGTCATCATCAATAGAGTTAAAAAACAGGGTGTCAAATCCCATCATCCGTAAATATTTTGCCAACTTTCCTAAATGACAATCAGCAATAAACTTTAAACTTTTTGTTTTATTCATATCTACATTATAGCGATTCAATTCAACGAAATAAATTTTTTTAAGAATTTCAATATAAACAATGCAATAAAATATTAGCAATACAATCAAAAAGAAGATAACTTGCCCCTAAAAAGAGATATAACTTTACCTTTACTTGTTTTTTACGGATTAGGAAATATATTAGGTGCAGGGATATATGTACTCGTAGGTAAAGTAGCTTCTATATCAGGCTACTATGCTCCTCTATCTTTTATCATTGCCTGTATAGTTGTCTTTTTTACAGCACTTAGTTACAGTGAACTCTCATCTAGATTTCCATATAGTGCAGGAGAAGCTTTATATTCAAAAGAAGCCTTCAACTCAAATATTCTTTCTATTAGTATAGGTGCAATGATTGCACTGAGCGGGATATTATCCAGTGCAACTATTGTAAACGGTGTCAATGGATATATTTCCAATATGATAGAGCTTCCCTCTTGGTTCATCTCTGTTTTTATAATTTTAATGTTATGTATAACAGCCATGATCGGTATTGCAAAATCTGTCAAAATTGCCGCCTTACTTACTATTGCAGAACTTTTAGGGCTCTTTATAATTATCTATTTTGGATTGATAAACATTGAATTTACAACTATCCAGTACGAAAAATTTATTCCAAACTTTGAACTATCAAGCTTCTATATTATCTCGCTAGGTGCTTTTCTGGCCTTCTATGCCTTTATAGGATTTGAAGATATTGTCAATATCGCAGAAGAGGTCAAAACTCCGACGAAAACTTTGCCTAGAGCTATAATGCTCTCTTTACTTATTTCCACTCTATTGTATTTCTTAGTCGCATTAATATCTATTTTGGCAATAGAACCAAAAGTTTTGTCAAACTCTCAAGCACCTTTAGCTGATGTATATGAAGCCTTAACAAATAATGAACCTTACTTATTAACTATCATCAGTTCACTTGCTGTTATAAACGGTGCATTGGTTCAAATCATCATGGTTTCAAGACTACTCTATGGAATGGCAAATAATAATCTCCTTCCAAAAATATTTTCAAGTATCAATGAAAAAACATCAACCCCGATTTTCTCAACAGTTGTTGCTTCTGTACTAGTGCTCATCTTTGCTTTGTGGCTTCCAATTATTACTCTGGCTAGTTTAACTAGTTTCTTTATCTTTATTATTTTTACTATAATGAATATCTCACTGATAAAGATCAAGCTACAACAAAAAAAGAGAGAAGAAAATATTATAAACTATCCATTAATAGTACCTATCCTTGGGACAGTTATAAATCTTATTCTCTTGATAACTCAACTCAGTTCAATCTGAGCTATTTTCACTCTGAAATAACTTTATTTCTACCGTTCTTTTTCGCTTCATACAGTAATTTATCTGCTTCAGCATAAATTTTTTCAACTTGGGAGATATCGCTTGCATATCTAGATACTACCCCTACAGATACAGTTATATATCTACTCGCACTATTATGTTTATGCTCAATTTTTAAATTTTCTATATTTCCCCTAATCTCATTTGAAAACAAATCTGCTTTCTCTTTTGTTTCTACACTAAAAAGTATCCCAAATTCTTCACCGCCTAATCTAAAGCAATAATCATCACCTCTTTTGAGAGATTTTTTCAATGTTTTGGCAACTTTTATAAGTACATCGTCACCCTTTTGATGTCCATATGTGTCGTTATACTCTTTAAAGTGATCTATGTCTAAAATTAAAAAAGAAACTAGTCCATTTTTACGTTTTGCACTATTGATATACTTTGGAAACATCTCATTAAAATATCTTCTATTAAATATATCTGTTAAACCGTCTCTTATAGATATCTCTTCAATTCTTTTTTTATTTGTTATATCTTGTCTAACTGCTGTATATCCGACTTTTTTCCCTTCTTCATCATATACAGGTGTAATATTAGTATCAACCCAATAAGCTGAACCATCTTTTTTTCTATTTTTTATTTCCCCTTGCCATGTTCTTCCTCGCTCTAAGCTCTTCCATACCTCTTTATATATACTAGACGGCATATCCGGATGTCTGACAATATTATGTGACTGACCTATCAACTCTTCTTTTGAATAACCACTGATCTTGCAAAAAGCTTCCGAGACATCGCTTATTTCTCCATGAAGGTCTGTAGATGATGTAATCACATATTTATCGAGTATATTAAGGTATTGATTTATTTTTTTATCTGCTAGTTCCAATTCCCTGTTTTTATTTTCAATAAGCTGTATATCTTTATTAAACTCTAAATATAAAAAATAGAGTGCTACACTGTAAGCAGAAAATCTTAAAATATGCCATAGCCACCACTGCATATCCCATAAAAGAGATGATGTAAATAATACACCGGCAATTCCAAATAACATACAGTGTCCGGCAAATAATATTTCATCTAGCTTTTGTGTATTTATGTACTCTTTAACAAACTTGAGCGATGCTATAAAAAAACCCATTCCACCAACTATATTCAACCAATTTGAAACTCTACTAAACGATTTGTCTGAATTAATCATCTCGGGAACATATTCCGAAAAAACAATTGACAATAGAGAAAAAAACAGAGCAAATACAATTGCTGAAGCTGGAACTAGCTTATATGTTTTTTGTGATGTTTTCTTTTGATTCATCCATACAAGCATAAAAAATATACCACCAAAAAACACTGCAGTTGAGTGTAACCATACAAATAACTTTCCAGGCATCATAATGCCATGAAAAATATCTATAATCCCCATCGTTAACAGTGCTATTGTTGTATAGTTATAATGATTAAAAACAAGTTTGCTTTCATACTTTAAAAAAATAATTAAAGAGATAATAATAGCGATAGTTCCACCTGCTACTTCTAAAGCAGAATGGAGAGGAATATTTACAAAGTTCAGAGGGAAATATCTATTTAAAAGATAACCAAATAAAATAGGTAAAGCTATTGTGGTTACTACAGTGATAAAGATATTTCTTTTTAAATTGCCAAGCATTGGTTTCATTATTAAACATCCACAATTTTATATACATAAAACGTATATATTTTGAAGATATGTCAAATAGGGTTTTATTAATGCAGAGAATATCTCCCTACATTAAGATTTACTATTTTGCCGTATCATCAGCCATAGTTTTAGAGTTGCCATTTTTACCACACTGACAACCTGCACCACATTGACAAGGTTTTACACATTTACAATCAGGATTGTTACATACACCGCCAAAAGGACGAATTTCATTTGAACTGTTTGAACATCCCATCATTAGCATTAAACCTAATACTGAAGTTACTTTTACAAATAATTTCATTTATTTCTCCAAAATTAATTTGTAACATTATACAATAAAAACTTTTTGAAATATGTGCTTCATAGCTTAAATATTAAGCTACTAAGATACAAGTATCTCTTTTACTTTTTTATATACTAAAAATTTATATAATACGCCTAAGATTAAAATAGGATAGAAAATGAACGATACAACAGACTTTACAACATTAACAATCAGAGTGGGAATTTTTTTAGTTATTGCAGGGATTTTTTTCTTTGTTTTAAGATCTAAAAAGGGAGGGGATAAAGAGAGCTAAAAGCCTCTCTTTATTTTAACTTACCGTTACCGTAATGCTCAAATAGGTACTCAGTACAGATTTTTGCATCTTCATCTGTAATTGGTGCTTTAAAGTGAGTGATCATTTTATCTACTTTTTTCGCCCAAAATTCTTTTGACTGTGGCCCTTGGTTAATCATATAACCAAAAGAGTGACACATAAGACAATTTGCCTGAATAGCATCAAAACCTTGACCCATCTTGATCTCATATGCTATGTAAGGAACTTCAACATCACCTTTTACTTGTGCAAAAAGTGAACCTACCGATAAAACTGCTAATAATAATATTTTTTTCATAACTTACCCTTACACCACTTCAACTGTTACTACATCGATACCGTTATATTTGTATCCACCGTGGTTCCATTTGATATCTTTTGCAAATGGCTGTTCTTCACCTAAACGGTTGATAGCTTTTGCCATAAACGATAATTTACCGTATTTATTCGGTTTAAATGCATATCTGAATTCAGTATATGAGTAACGACCGTTTCCTTGTTTAAGCAATGCTTTCTCCCAAGTTTTACCTTCGTCAGTTGAGATCATAACGTCTCTAATACCTGTACCGTCGTCAAATGCAACACCACGAACAACTAAATGAGAGTTGTGATATACCTTCATTCCGTTTTCAGGATAACCAATTACAGATTTTACATTCATATGTGTAATAGGTTTTGTAGGCTTGAATTTGTTATCCGGCTCTTCACACTCACACTCATTATCAGGAATACGATAAGCAACATCCATAAAGAAAAGAGATTTATATTTATCTGTCACTGTAATGTTACTTAACATCTTAACCCAGCTATCAGAATAATATCCAGGCATTACAAGACGTAGCGGATAACCATTTAAGTATGGTAAATCTTCACCGTTCATTTCATAAGCAAGGATAACATGGTCATCAAGTTCATGTGTCTCAATCTCACGAACAAAGTTTGGTGTTTCATAGTAAGCTGCATTATCTTTTCCGTTAAAGCCGATAAAGTGTGCTTCTTTTTTCATACCTGCACGATTAAGAACGTCACGAAGTCTTACACCTTTCCATTTAGCACATCCCATAGCACCGCTACCCCATTGGATACCACCTGCGATCGGATGGAATGCTGAACGTGAGTTACCACCACACTGAAGAACTGCTGTTACTTCAACTTGTTCAAATTCAGTTTTTAACTCTTTTAGTGAGATCTCTAACTCTTTCTCAACTAAACCGTTAACTTTAATAGTATAGTTGTCTGGATCGTTATGAAGTGGAATCTCCGGTAAGTGCCATCTTACGAAGAACTCATCATTTGGTGTTAATCCTTGAGTAAATACACTTCTTGGTGATTCTAAAAGTGGTGGTCTGTCAGAGTATGTAATAAGTGGTTTTTTTTCAGGAAAAGCCATTTTTGAGACTTTTCTACCATCGATTGGTTGTGTTGTTTCACCCGCAGATAAAGCAGTACTGCCAAGAACAGCTGCTGAAGCTACAAGAGAACTTTTTAGGAACTCTCTTCTTTGCATAAATTTTCCTTAATATAATTATAATAATTGTCCGGCAAAATTATAGCACTTTTCTATTAAAGAGTTTTGAATTTTTGCGCTTAAATATACTCTTGTGATAGTTTTTTGATTTTCCTATAAATCTTTTCAAAATCCGTAGAGTATACACGGTTGTTTGCGATCGAAGTTATAAAGTTAGTATCTCGCTCCCAACGTGGCACTAAATGTAAGTGTATATGTTCTGCTATCCCTGCTCCGCCAGCTTTCCCTAAATTCATACCAAGGTTGACACCATGAGCACCGAGACCCTCTTTTAAGAGTCTTACACCTTTTTGTGCTAAAGCTGTTATATGGAGCCAAACATCACTCTCTAAATCTTCTAACTTATCTGTATGATAATGAGGAATAATCATGAAATGTCCAGGTGTATAAGGATACCTATTCATAACTATAAAACAATGTTCGTCACGATATACTACATGGAGTTTTTCATCATCTTGGGAATTTGTGCTTATATGGCAAAACACACACCCTTCGATCTTTTCGTTTGTTACGTATTCATCACGCCAAGGTGCATATAAGATATCTTCCACACTTTCCCTTTTTTACAAAGATTATATCGTGATCTTTTTTAAATAAAAGCAAACACCAAATCAGGGAAAAGGATCACGAGAGCCAAAGCTACCAACTGTAGTAAAATAAAAGGTATAACCCCTTTATAGATTTGCATAGTTGTAATACTATCTTTTGCCGCCCCTTTTAAAAAGAAAAGACTTAGTCCAAACGGCGGCGTTAAAAATGAAGCCTGCAGATTGAGTGCTATTAAAATTGCAAACCAGATAGGATCAATTCCAAAAGCATGCATAACAGGGACAAGTATAGGGACAATAATAAAGCTGATCTCTATAAAGTCTATAAAAAATCCAAGTATAAAAATACTCAGCATTGCAATCGCTATAAAGACCCAAACATCTCCAATATCCTCAGAGAAAAATTCCAATATCAGATCAGTTCCGCCAAGTTCGTTAAAAACCAATGAAAAAGCGGTTGCACCTATTAAAATCATAAAAATCATACCACTTAACTTCATCGTCTCATAAAGTGCATACTTGACCATTTTTTTACTAAGTGTTTTATTTATCGTAGCTAAAATAAAACCACCCAATACTCCAAAAGCTGCCGATTCAGTAGGTGATGCGATTCCGGCAAAAATACTTCCAAGAACAGCTACCATTAAAAGAAGCGGCGGGATAATGGCATATAAAAGTTCAAAAACAGAAACTTTCTCTTCACTCACAAGGGCCGGAGCATCTTCTTTGTTAATAAATGCGCGAATTAAAATATAAACTATATAGAGCCCAACTAGTACAAGTCCCGGTAATACGGCACCCATAAATAACTCACCCACACTCACACTCATCACATCACCAAGGACAATCAAGATGATAGATGGAGGGATAATCTGACCGAGTGTCCCACTTGAAGCGATCGTACCGCCAGCAAGAGATTTATTGTACCCTGCTTTTAGCATTAATGGTAATGCGATCACACTCATCATAACAACACTTGCAGAGACGATCCCCGTTGATGCCGCAAGAATAGCTCCAACCAGTACGACACTCACTCCAAGTCCACCGCGTACACCCTTAAAAAGTGAAGACATTGAGAGTAAAAGCTTTTCAGCCATACCTGATTTCTCTAAAATAAGTCCCATCATTATAAATAGCGGGACAGCCATCAAAGTAGAGTTACTCATAATCCCATAAATTCTAAACGGCAAGATGTTAAAGACTTCAAATCCTACATCAGGTGTAAAAAAAGCAAAGATCATGGCAACTGCACCAAATGCAAATGCTACCGGGATTCCAAAAAGTAAAAGAGCAAGAGCTACTAAAAACATTATCAGTGCTATCATAAACTTCTCCACTCTTGTATATCAGTGACTAACTCTTTTAGTGCTTGCAATACCACTAGTCCAAATGCTATAGGGATCAAAGATTTTACGATCCATCTATACGGCAGACCTCCAGGATCACTTGAAGCTTCATTTTGTACAAAACTCATCTCAACAAACCCAAGAGAGATATAGATGATTAAAAATGCAAAAGGGAGGATAAATAAAACATAGGCCAAAAGATTGACCATTAATTGTGTTTTACGAGAGAATTTATCATAAAAGATATCTACCCGCACATGGGCATTGTGTTTAAGTGTATAAGCGATGCTCAGTAGTATTACCACATCAAAAAAATGCCACTGCAACTCTTGAAGTGCCGTTGAGCCTTCCGAGAAAAGATATCTCAGAGTTGCATCATACACTACAAGTACTACAAGCGAAGCCATAATAAAAGCGGTAAAGTATGAGATATACTTTGTTAGAGTGTCAATAAACTTCATTATATAAAGTTAGGTGCATCATTCGCAAAAAGAATGATATCTCCGGCTTTTGTCTGTTTTGTCAGCAAGTCTGTAAGTTTTGACTTGTCTGCCAGGATAAATTTATGTTTAACATCCAGGTTTTTATCAAAAAGGTCGGCATTAAGTGCACCTGTTACGATCACAGTATCAAACACCTTATTGATCGCTTCAATCAGTTTTAGATTTAACTCATCACTACTCTCAACTAAGCCCGGTGTTACAATCACTTTATCTCCGGAGTGAAGGGAACAAAGTCTTACACCCTCAAGCATACCGTCAATATTGCCGTTATAACCATCATCTATGATTATTTTTCCGCCCGCTTCGATCTTTTGAAGACGGTGTTCAACCGGTTCTAAGTTTGCAACCGCTTCTTTAATCTCATCATTACTCATACCAAACTGTTTTGCGATTCGGATGGCAACAGCTATATTCATTGTTTGGAATTCACCCAATACGTTTGTATGTAAAGTAAGTTTTTCGCCGTCAAGGTCTATAGTAAAATCTATTCCGTTGATATCTGCAACTATATCACTGATCTCGTCTCCAAAAAAAGTCACTTTCTCATGCGGTTCGTTCGTTACCGATGTATGGATATAAGCATTTTTCAATCGAGGCGACTGCATAATCTCAAGCTTGGTAGCGATGATATTTTGCAGAGATTTAAAGTATTCTATATGTGCTTCACCAACACGCCCAACAACTACGGTTTGAGGCTCTAAAAAGTTTGTAATCGTATAGATATCACCACTTTCACGCGCTCCAGCCTCTGCTACATACACGTGTGTATCTTGCGGCAGGTTATTGTTTACATCTGCTACAAGCCCGCCGATAGTATTGACACTTCTTGGAGTTGCATAAACATTGAATTTATGAGCCAAAATCTGTGCTACAAAATTTTTAATACTTGTTTTTCCGTAACTCCCAGTAATACATACAATCTCAAGATTTTTCATAGATGAGAGTTTATCTTTAGCCTGTTTTGTATAAACGGCAAAAAGATATTTCTCAATTAAAGTACTCCCTACATAAGCTACCGCTAAAGGCATAAACACACCGTAAGTAGCACAACCATCTTTCAGAGTACATAAGATATCTTGAAAAAATACCAGTCCGATTAAAAGAATTAAAAATCTTTTAACCCTCCATGTAAGTACCAGCTTTTTATCCAACTTTCTATGCCAGATATATATTGCCGGCAACACCGCAAAAACAAAAAAGATCGTAAAGAACTTACCCGTTGTATAGTAAGCTATAAAAGGGATAATGAAATAGAACAGATGCCAATGCGCTTTGTGGTGTTTTAAAACCACACGGGAAAGTTTATAATCATACCACTGTAAGTTGGTAATTAAATACCAACCAAGTACTAATACAAAAAGAATGTTTACGACAAAAGCGACTAAAGTTTCATAGTTTTCCATCTAGTGTCCCAATGTATCTAAAAAAGTTTTTTCAATTTTTTGAGCTATGTCATCACTTTGTTGCATAAAGAAGTAATGATCACCCTCGTACGCTACAAAATCAGAGTTTTTGATTAGTGATGCTATCTTCTCCCCTGAGCTAAGAGGTGTGGCAGTATCTGCTTTCCCCCAACATACAAGTGCTTTACCTTCATATTTTGAAAATTCATCGCTGTAATCTTCATCAACTACGTTTTTAAATGTCTGGTACATATGTTCTGAAAGTTTTTTCGCATCATCGGCAACAAACAACTCTCTTAGTTTTGTAAAACCTAAATTTTTAAGTGCTTTAAATAGTAAAATTTTAGCTTTTATTTTCAACGGCTTCGGTATATATATACCCGCACTCGATAATAATACCAACACTTTCGGCTCTAAGAGTAAAGCTACTTTACCACCGAAAGAGTGTCCCATAATGATATCTTTTGAAGCATTCATATGGATCATTAAAAGCTCCACTATTCTTGCAACATCGGCAGTTGTAAGTGCCATAGGACAAGTTGATTTTCCAAATCCCGGCAGATCGATATAGATATGTCTAAAACTATCCATCTCTTTTGCAAAAGTTTTTTTCATAAGTTCTTTGTTACTGCCCCAACCGTGTAAAATGATAAGATCAACCTTACCGCTTGGATTAACAATCTCGTAACTAATATCAAACGTATGTTGCTTATGCTGAATAGACTTTACCGCCATCTATTTCCCTTTTGCTTTTGAAATTGAGTGAATATACTCATAACTCGCACTGATCATTTTTTTCTGTGGAAGTGAGCCGCTTAACTCTTCGATTGCAGTTGCAAAATCTTCAAAAAGATAGTTTGCCATACTTCCAGGGATAGGATTAATCTCATTTAGCAATACCTCATCGTTATGAACAAAGAAGTCACAACGGATTAGTGCACCTTCAAAGAGTCCATCATACACTTTTTTAAAGTTTGTTTGTAGTTTTAAAACCAGGTCTTCAGGGATCTCAGCTTTTAAAACCTGCTCGCTTCTTGAGAAATCCATATATTTTTTCTCAAAGTCTAAGAACTCCTCTTTATGGGGCTCTTCAACAATTGAGAACTTTATCTCGTCACCTGATTTGTAACCTGCTAAGTTGTACTCTTTTACACCCTCTAAAAACGGTTCAACCAATACAGTGTCGTCAAATTCAAAAGCAGTGTCAAGTGCATAATCCATCTCAGATTCATCTTTTACTATACTCACACCTATTGAGCTTCCAAGACGAGAAGGTTTTACAATTACCGGATAGCCTATAGTAATATCTTTTTGCTCCGATTTTTTAAGCACTTCATACGGTACAGATTTTACACCGATCGCATCACACAAATATTTTGTATATACCTTGTCGAAAGAAAACACAGAAGCATCTGTACGAGGCCCTATATATTTAATCGCATAAAAGTCGAGTAAAGATGAGATAGTACCATCTTCCCCATCACCGCCGTGGATAAGATTTAATACAACGTTAGTATACGCAGTTTTACTAAAAAGCGACTTTTGCATGAAACCACCCTGAGTAAGTGAAAGCTGAGCCATTTTTTTATGCTCGCCCTTTGAGAAAGTGATCGCTTTCATTTTTGAAGGTTCTACAAGATAAAAAGTATGATCGCTGTCGCAAAAAATAAATGTCAGATCAAAATTTGATAGTTTCTCTTTTAATGTGATTGCACTTACAATGCTAATTTCATGTTCAAAACTAGCTCCACCAAATAATATAGTTAATTTCAATATATTTATCCTTTTATCAAATTGTTTGTAATAGTTTTAAAGCACCTTTTACAAGGTCAGCAGTATCATTGCCTTCGAGTGAAGAGAGTGCTTTGGAGATCTTATCTTTTTTAAATCCTAAAGCTTCCAGTGCTTCACTTGCCTGTGCATATGCTTGTGTATTAGAGCCCTCAGCATGACTCTGAGTTTGTTGTAAGAGTTCAGTATCAAAGCCATTTAGTTCCACTAAGATACGCCCTGCACTCTTCGGTCCGATTCCAGGTACTTTTTTTACACCGTTAATATCGTTATTATTGATCACGACTGCAAACTGAGAAGGTGTATATGTAGAACATATTGCCATAGCTACCTTCGGCCCTACACCGTTAATTTTTATAAGTCTTTCAAACATCTTCTTTTCAGCTATATCTAAAAAGCCAAATAGTAGCTGTGCATCTTCACGAAATATCTGCATTGTAAAAATTGATACTTTTTCTTTTGGTAGTGCAGAAAATGTCTGAAGTGATATAAACACCTCATACACTACACCGTTTACATCTATATGTACAAAACTAGGTTCTTTATAAACAACATTCCCTTGTAATCCAACTATCATTAAAAAATATTTTCCTTTTTAGTCTATAAGTGCGCGAATAACATATTCGCCGCTTTCTAATTCTTTAAGTCCGAAGATTTTCTCCTCTGAGCCCTCAGTAGGTTTGTACACTAGTTCTATAGGGGGTTCAACAAGTTTAAACTTGATCTCGTTATACCCTATCCACTCCCCTCTGTTAATAATTCTGGCATCGAAAATATTATCTTGAAAACTGGAGACTTTTGAGCCGAGCAGATTTAAATGGTCCTGCTGTTTAACCAGTTTCTCTTCCAAACTTTTGAGCTGTTCTTGCATTGCTTGAAACTGTTTATATTTTTTTACAAACGCCTCAGGCATTTTCACACCGTTTTTCTTGTAATGGACAAGTCTTTTTTTAATATCTAAAAATGCAGGTGTCCCCTCTTTTACAAGCTTGGTATATTTTTCAACCTCTTTTTTCAGCTCACGTATCTCAACTTCAAGCTCTTTGATTGTATCTTCATTATTTTTGAGATCTTTTTGCACATCGTCACTAAGTTTTGGATCGATTGTAAAAGTGTTCTCGCTTCCGTGAAGTTTTTTTATCTCAATAAGTTTCGTAGCCGTTGCTTTTACATGTGACGTACACACATCCAGTACAATATTTTTACCGAATATATTACCGCCTAATGCTTGTGCGACTTCTATATCATCACCCTTTACATAACCATGTTCCAAACGTGTGATATGGATCTTTTTCCCTTCAGCACGCCCTTTATGTACATTGATATCCAAATCATCAGCTGATACCAATGCCGATTGGTGTGTTTGTCCGCCGACTGTTGCGCGCTTGGCTATAACCTTTGCGTTTGAGCCGACATTTCCGTCGATGTCTATCTCTGATACCTCTACAACCATACCCGTACCGATGGCATCTTTGATCGCATCACTCTCTTTAACCGAGATATTAACATCAGAGTCAACTCCGCTTGAGATAGAACCCGTTGTTTTAAAACTAATCTCTGAAACGTCAACATCTTGCTTGATAATATATTTATTATCTTCAAGTGCGATATATCCGTTCTCTTTTGCTATATATTTTATAGACTCCGCTGTTTCAACCACCTTGATCGTATCTTCAACATTAAAAGTGGGTTCATTTGAGACTACAGGTTCCGCAGGATGCATAAACTCACCGCGACAGTTTCTCCCGTATTTTCCGTTTTTCGGTTTTTGATACTCTATAAGGAGTTCACCCTCTTTAACACTTTGAATAAACCCTCTTGAAGCGTAATCTACTTTTGCATTATCATCTACTTCGTTATGATTTTCATAGTGAAGTATTAAAGCATCATTTATTGTCGCAGTGGGTTCAAACCCTTCTGCGATCAGATGTGTCTCCCTCTTTGGAAATTCCAATACGCCGTTGATTCTTGCAGAAGCTGAGAGCTTAGAGACCAGATCGTCTACCATCTCATCAAAAATACCGATCAAAATACCTGCACGAATCTTCTTTTTATCAATCAATGTTTTTAAAATATGTTCAAGGTTCTCAACATATGTTAGTTTTGAGCCTTCAGAGATACTCAAGTAAACTTTACACTTCGTAGCATTTGCACCTACGGCAGCCTTGAACTCACTGCATATATCTTCAATATTTTTATCTCTTGAAAAAACTTCAATCTCGTAAGTTTGCTTTATTTGAAATTCAGGGTTTAGCAGTGTTGAGTCGTTATCTAGTTCATGAAGTCCACCCGGAGCAACCTCTTCCCATTCTATATCTTGGCCTTCGGCAGCTACTCTCGTATAGGTTTGGACTCCAAGAATGTTAAAATCTAATTTTTCGGGATCTGCGTCGTAAGATTTGGCAAGATTAAATATCTCTTTTGCGACATTTTGAGTTCTTATTACTGTCGGACGAACTTTCTTGACAGATTGCTGCTTTTTTTTAGACCCAAATAACGCCATACTTCAACCATCCCAAATAGATTTTAAATTTTAAAGGGGTTCATTTTAACCAAAAATTTGTTAAAATTATGTAAAAATACAAAGAAGTACCTTGTTTAAAGCAATTTTCACCAATAGTTTTGGAATATTATTCTCAAGAATTTTAGGGTTTATCAGAGATCTTTTAACTGCTTCAACATTAGGGGCAAGTATATACAGCGATATCTTTTTTATCGCCTTTAAACTCCCCAATCTCTTCCGCCGTATCTTTGCCGAAGGTGCTTTTACACAAGTATTTATCCCCGCATTTGCAAGCACTTCAAAAAAAGCGGTTTTTTCTGCAAATATTTTTCTTCTTTTTATATCAATAATTTTAATACTTACATTATTAGTAAACCTTTTACCTGCACTATTTACCAAAGCGATAGCTGTGGGTTTTTCAAGTGAAACCATTGAGATTGCATCCCCTTATGTAGCGATCAACTTTTGGTATTTGCCACTTATATTTGCCATGACTTTTTTAAGCGGAATGCTTCAGTATAAAAACCACTTTGCAACTACCGCGTTTGCAACATCACTATTAAATATCTCTTTGATTGTTGCACTTCTTTTAGCACAAGAAAAAAGCTCCCCTGAAATCGTTTACTATCTAAGCTATGGGGTTGTAATCGGCGGAATCTTACAGCTGATAGTACATCTTATTGCGATCAGACAACTGGGTCTTTCAAAGATCCTCTTTGGGGGTTTTAAACACCTCCGGTTAAAAAGCAAACTTATTAAAAAAGACACTTCAAAATTTAAACGTGAGTTTTTTCCTGCGATGTGGGGAAATTCAACCGCCCAGGTTTCAGCATTTTTAGATACTTTTTTAGCCTCTTTTTTACTTACGGGAAGTATCTCATATCTTTACTATGCAAACCGTATATTTCAACTCCCTCTAGCTCTTTTTGCCATTGCAACTTCAATAGCACTTTTTCCAAGTGTTGCACGTTACTTAAAGAACAATAATGAACTAAAAGCTCTGGCTAACCTAAAAAAAGCGTTTTGGTTTTTAGCCTATCTTTTAACTTTCAGTACTATTGGAGGAGTGATACTCTCCCATGAGATTACATGGCTCTTGTTTGAACACGGTGCCTTTGATGCAAACGATACAAAAAACACTTCACTTGTACTTATGATGTACCTTATAGGCCTCATCCCTTTCGGTCTTCAAAAACTGCTTGTGCTGTGGCTCTATGCAAAACAGATGCAGCTTAGTGCCGCCAAAATTGCGACAGCTTCACTGCTCACTTATATTGTTTTTGCTTTGGCACTTATACAACCTTTAGGTGTAGGTGGTTTGGCACTCGCTAGTACGATGGGCGGGTTTGTAAGTTTTACACTGACCGTGCGAGTTTTTGGGCTTAAAAACTTTTTCGATATAATTCGCTCAAAAAACCTGATATATCTTCTAATAAGCTCTACTATTTTTGTATTTTTATTATTGATATTTAAAAATTTTATTCAAGCTTATATGTAAAGGAAACACTTGCATTTATTTGATTCCGTCAAAAAAACAAAACTTCCGTTTGAACCTTTAGTCCCTGGTAAGGTTACACTTTATGTGTGTGGTCCTACAGTGTATGATGATGCCCATTTAGGTCATGCAAAATCAGCCCTTGTTTTTGATCTCTTAACACGAGTTCTAAGAGCAAACGATCTTGATGTGACGTATGCGAGAAACATTACAGATATAGACGATAAGATCATCAAAAAAGCTATTGAACAAAAACAAGATATTAAAACAATTACAGACTTTTACACTGAAGCGTTTCATAAAGAGATGGACTTGCTCGGTGTAAAACGTCCCGACTTAGAGCCAAAAGCGACTGAGAATCTCCAAGCGATGTTTGCAATGATCCAAAAGCTGATAGATTCCGGACACGCTTATAAAACTGAAGACGGCGATGTATATTTCGATACTGCAAGCGATGGTGAATACCTTTCACTCTCTAACCGCGTTCAAGATGAGGAGGATAAACAAAACCGCGTAGAGTCTTCAGGTTTCAAGAAAAATCCAGCTGATTTTGCACTATGGAAGTCTGTAAAAGACGGTAGTGTGACGTTTGAAAGCCCGTTTGGTGCAGGGCGTCCTGGATGGCACTTAGAGTGTTCGGCAATGATCGAAGAGCATCTAGCGTATAAAGATACTCCATATGCGATCGACATCCACGGCGGCGGGGCAGATCTTCTTTTTCCACACCACGAAAATGAAGCGGCACAAACTCGTTGTTCAAGTGATCACAACTTGGCGAAATACTGGATCCACAACGGCTTTGTAAACATTGAAGGTGAGAAGATGTCTAAATCTTTGGGCAACAGTTTTTTCCTAAAAGATGCCCTTAAAGAGTACGACGGAGAGGTTCTTCGTTTCTATCTTTTAAGCACACACTACCGCTCAAACTTCAACTTTAACACTGAAGATCTCGAAGCAAGTAAAAAAAGACTCGATAAGCTTTATCGTTTGAAAAAACGCCTTTTCGGACTTGCCGAATCAGATGAACAAACTCAGTTTCAAAAAGATTTATTAGAGGCACTTAGCGATGATCTAAACATCTCTAAAGCACTCTCTTTAATAGATGAGATGACAGCTCACGCGAATGAAACACTAGACACTGCAGGAAAACACAAAGTACTTAAACGTGAGACTATGGCAAACCTTGCTTACATCGAAAAAGTACTGGGATTTGGCGTAAAAAATCCGTTTGAGTATTTCCAGTTCGGAATAGATGCAGAGACTAAAGAGAAGATTGACAGCTTGATCGAGCAAAGAAATGAAGCAAAAAAAGAGAAAAACTTTGAACTCTCAGACTCACTACGTGATGATATTTTAGCTTTCGGTGTACAGCTAATGGACACACCAGCAGGAACTTTCTGGGAAAAAGTGTAATTATGACTATTTCTGAACTACAACAACATTTAAAAGCACAAAGCGCTACAGATGAATTTCAACGCCTTTTTCATGGTCGAGGCGGACTTTACGAGGGTTTAAAACACCTCACGATAGATAATATTAACAAAGATATTTTAAGTGTAGCACTCTATTTCCAAGAGGATAATGAAGCAGAGCTGATCGAAATGTTAAAAAGTTTTGTAGAGACATCAGGCTATACAACCCTAGTTGTACAGCGCCGTTACCTTCAAGGGGCTCCAAGTGAAGTTTTAATGGGTGAAATTCCGGATGATCTCACGATCATGGAAAACGGTATGAAGTTAAAACTTAATCTTCTCTCGAACAAAAACAACTACTACTTTCCCGATATGAAAAACGGACGTGAGTTTGTAAGAGAGAATGCAAAAGACAAACATGTTTTAAACCTCTTTTCATACACATGTGCCTTTTCAGTAGCTGCTAAATTCGGTGGAGCAAAAAGTGTAGTCAATGTCGATATGAGTAAAGGTGCACTCAAAGTAGGAATGGCAAATCACTCGATCAACAACCTCGATCCAAAAGGGGTAAGTTTTCTCCCTTACAATATTCTAAAATCGTTTGCATCGCTTAAACGCAAAGGGCCGTATGATCTTATCATCATCGATCCACCAAGCTTTCAACGCGGAAGTTTTGAAGCAACCAAAGATTATGAAAAACTGATCATAAAATTACCTCAACTGGCTTCTGAAAACTGTATCTTATTATCTTGTTTAAATTCACCAGATTTAGAGAGTGAATTTATTATCAACATGATTAAAAGACATGCACCGAGCTTTAAATTTGTAAAACGACTTGATAATCTTGAAGAGTTTAAAAGTGCAGATGAAGCAAGAAGTTTAAAAAATCTTGTCTTTATTAGAGAGTAGGAAATCCTCCCTACTCTTTTAATGTTTTTGAAGGGTATTTTTCTAAAATCTTAGCTACGATTTTATTGATATACTCTGTCTTTTCTTGCGGTGTTTTTTGCTCTTTAAGTTCTAAAACCCCTATCCCTCTCCACACAATTTTATCTGTTTTAGGATTACGTGCATCAATTACCAAGGTTCCTTCAGTGTAGTTATATGTATCAGTTGTTGAGAGTATCACTCCGCCACCCCATCCTACTCGTCCAAAACCGCTTGCTAATCCATAGCTTGTTCTATAGTCGGTTTTCTCTTTTGCACTGTAGTAAAAATGAAAAATCAGTCCATTTGGCGTTACAGCATTTTTATACCCTTTTAACTTGAGTTGTTTTGTTATAGCATTAACTATTCTGTCGTTTACCAAAGAGCTTTCACCCTCTTTTGCCTTATGCTCAATACTAAAGTTAGAAACACTTAAAAAGTCAAATTTTTGGTCATAATCGACATTCACTTCAACCGTAGAACAACCAACAAGTAAAAATATTAAAGATACTCCAACCAACCATCTCATTTTATTCTCCGCAGTAAGTCGCTAAAAGCCCGCCTTTAAGCATCTCATATTTTTCCTCACCTTTGAGCTTCTTTACGATCTCTAAAGCAAAACAGATAGCCGTAGCAGGTCCGCGGGATGTAAGGACATTGGCATCTTCAACTACCATTGTACGCTCACCCTGATATCCCTCAGTTCTTATCTGCTCCTCAACTGAAGGATAACATGTATAGTTTTGCTTTAACACTCCCGCTTTATTAAGGGCAAACGGAGCTGCACAAATAGCAGCTATATTTTTCCCTTTTGCATCCATCTCTTTAAGCAGTCTTTGTACATTTACATCATCGGCTAATGCATGAGTACCGTCCCAACCTCCGGGAAGTACGATCATATCAATCTCATCAGAAGTTATATCTTTAACTTCTAGATCAGTTTGCACAGTAATACCGTTTGCACCTTTTACCAATTTGTTTGCATCTAAAGATGCCACTAAAACGTCTATTCCTGCACGTCTTAATACATCTATAATCGTAATACCCTCTATCTCTTCAAAACCTTTTGCTAGCGGAACCAATACTTTATTCATTTAAAATCCTTTTTTCTCAATACTACTAAACAATATTTTAAAGCATAATTAAACTCTTTATCGTTATTATTTCCCTACGAAAAATAACAAGGCTTCATACCTATGATAAAGCAGTTTCTATTTATACTATTTTCTTTATTACTGTTTAGTGCTTGTTCTTCTGAAAAGCAGCGTGAAATACGAATAGCAACCAATTCATGGGTAGGTTACTCGCCGTTATTTTATGCAAAAGAGACAGGTGAACTTGATAAACTGGGAATTAAACTTATCACAAATGTTTCTTTGGCTGAAGCTTCTGAAATTTTTGAAGTGGGTAAAGCCGATCTGGTTACTACGACACAATATGAATACCTTACACTCAAAGAAGTGATACAAGATGTTGTTCCTGTTATTTTGATCGATAGATCAAACGGAGGAGATATGATCCTCTCAAATAAAACTATTGATGAGATCAATAATGCCGAAACTATTTATGCCTATTTAGAAATTGACTCTATCAACAGTGAACTTTTAAAATCTTTTATCCAAACACACCACCTTGAAAATAAACAACTTATCTATACAAATAAAGACCAACTGCAAATCTCAGATTTAGAAAATAATGAAAAAAATGCAATGGTTGTAGTAACCTATGCTCCTTATAATACAGAGCTTGAAAAAAGAGGTTTTGAGGAAGTTGCCTCAACTAAAGATATTAATTCTCTTGTAGTAATTGACGCCCTCTGTACAAAAAAAGCAATATACAATTCAGACAAAGCACGCCTGCAACAACTAAAAGTACAGATAGACCGTGCTATTTTAGAGATAGAACAAAATCCTCAAAAAGCGCATAAGCTTATAGGAAAATATCTTGGAAACATCAGTTATGATGAGTATGTAGATGCTGTAAAATCTATCAAATGGATCAACAAAAATCCTTCACAAGAACTCCTAAAAAAGATCAACAAACTAGGCTATGAGGAAACTATCTTAATTCAATGAAAACCATCTCTATAAAACTATTTTTTACCCTTATTATTATTACAGCAATCGTATATCAGTCAATTGCCTTTTACGCATATTATCAAAAATCAAAAACTGGTATTGCCACTTTATTAAAAGAAAATATTCAAACAAATATGATCAATCTCAAACATATCATTGAGAAAAACATTAAAATCGATAATGTTAATAATATCGTTGCCAATTTAGACAACTATGTAGCATCAAGCGAGATTATGAAAGATGTACATATTGTCAACAACCATAACAAACTACTCTACTCTTCAGACAGAGAGAATTCTAAATTTCACGAAGATACAAAATGTGTACAGATATCTCAAACACTTAGTTCCGATATCTTTTCTGAAGAGTGTTACTACTTTACCGTAAAACTACACGATAGACTGCGGCCTTATTACTACTATACTTATATATACACAAATAAAGATTATAAAGATTCTCTTCTAAAAAAACAGGTAGAAAAATATACAATATTATTTACCTTCTTAACGTTTATATTTTTACTCCTTTTATGGTTTAGCCTTAAAGCTATTGTAATCACTCCACTTAAAGAGCTGAAACATTATGCTTACTATAGTGAAAATCCGCCGTTAAATTTTTTCATTCAAGAGATAGAAAGTATACGCTACTCTCTTACAATGACATTTAAAAGGATGAAAGAGGAACAACAAAAACTCTACGATCTCTCTACTAAAGACCCGCTAAGCGGACTATACAACCGCTTAAGTCTGATAGAAAAAATCAACTGGCTTATCGCACAGTCAAAAAGAACGAACCAAGGTTTTACCCTTATCTTTCTTGACTTGGACGACTTTAAAAACATCAATGATTCTTACGGTCATGAGTTTGGAGATATGGTTTTAAAAGAGATCTCTGAAGTGATCCAGTCCTCTTTAAGAAGTAACGATATCATCTCAAGATTCGGTGGTGATGAATTTGTCATTATCTTACCAAACATTACAGATGTAACAAATATTGTAGAAGTCCTTTCAAAACTCCAGAAAAAGCTTTTTATGCCTATTTGCCACCAAGAGTTTACATACAATACAACTTCAAGTATGGGAGTTGTTATCTACCCTAAAGATGGTGATGATGCCACCTCTTTACTGAAAAATGCAGATATAGCGATGTATAAATCAAAAGCTCTAGGAAAAAATAGTTTCAGCTTTTTTACAAATGAGCTTAATGAAGAGCTTAAAGAGAAACTTCGTATAAAAAGTATGATTGAACTTGCTCTAAAAAACAATGGTTTTGAGCTCCATTACCAGCCCCAGATTGATATTAGCTCAGGGAAGATCATAGGATGTGAAGCACTTATTAGAATGATTGATCCTATTGAGGGGATGGTTCCGCCAAATAAATTTATCCCTATTGCTGAACAGAACAACTTAATAGTTCCTCTTGGGCAATGGATTCTAAAAGAAGCTACATCACAACTCAAAAAATGGGAAAACACCCCTTTGTCTGAATTAAAACTCTCGATCAATGTTTCTGCATTGGAACTTAATCATAAAGATTTCCTAAGCAGTGTAGAAAAAAGTATTCAAGATATTGACCATAAAAAACTCTCTATCGAACTTACAGAGTCTGTACTTATGAACAACTTTAAAAACGATCTTCCTAAAATTCACAAACTTAAAGAGATGGGGCTTACACTCTCTCTTGATGATTTTGGTACCGGGTATTCGTCATTATCGTATCTTAAAAACATCCCGTTTGATTTTCTCAAGATCGACAAAAGCTTCATTGATGATATTTTAGAAGATCCAAAAGATAAAATGTTCGTTCAAATCATTATAGATATTGCACAAACCATGAATTTAACGGTAGTTGCAGAGGGTGTTGAACTCAAAGCTCAACTTACTATGTTGGAACAACTCGGATGTCACATCTACCAAGGATACTATTGTTCTAAACCTCTAAAATGTGAAGAATTTGAAAAACTTTTCCTCTCTCACAAAAACTATAATTAAACTATTACCTTTAATTTAGTATAATCTCTCTTATTTTCAATAAGTGGATGACTATGCTAAATTACAATTCTATCAAACCATATCTTTTTAAGTTTCAGCCTGAAAATGCGCACCATATAGCTGAATTTGTACTCAGACTTCCAAACATTTCGCAACTGCCGTTTAACTCATTTTTAGAATCTCATTTTATCAATGACGAGATCTTAAACCAAGAACTTTTTGGAAGAACTTTTTTAAATCCGATAGGTCTCGGGGCTGGTTTTGATAAGAATGCTACAATGATCAGAGGTATTCAAACACTGGGATTCGGCTTTACTGAAATTGGAACCGTAACACCAAAGCCACAACCGGGTAATCCAAAACCTCGTATGTTCCGTCATGTTGAAGAGGAAACTATCCAAAATGCAATGGGATTTAATAATGACGGTGCTTACAAAGTGGTTCAAAGATTAAAAGAGCGTTACCCTTTCTCTACACCTATCGGGATCAATATCGGGAAGAACAAAGTAACTCCTGAAAATGAAGCAATAAGTGACTATACACATCTTATTAAAGCGTTTAATGGTCTTGGAGATTATTTTGTAATTAATATCTCTTCACCTAACACACCGGGTCTTCGTGATCTGCAAAATGAAGAGTTTATCACTGAACTTTTCAAAGAAGCTAAAGCACTGACAGATATGCCGATTTTACTAAAAATTGCTCCAGATATGACAAAAGAGGATGCTGTGGCACTTACAAAACTTGCAGTTGAAAAAGGTGCTGACGGTATCATCGCTACAAATACTACAATCGATTATTCACTGGTAAAAAATCCTAAAGATATCGGTGGACTTAGCGGTGCAGTCTTAAAGCAAAAAAGTTTCGAAATTTTTGAAGCAATAGCAAAAGAGTTATATGGTAAAACTACACTTATCTCAGTTGGTGGGATAGACTCTGCAGAAGAAGCATATAGAAGAATCAAAGCGGGTGCATCTTTAGTACAAGTATACAGTGCTATGATTTTCCACGGTCCGGATCTTATTATGAATATAAATAAAGGACTTATTGAACTGCTAAAAGCTGACGGATATAACAACATTACAGAAGCTATCGGAGCAGATAGAAAATGATCAAAAGCTTAGCTGTTTTAGCAGTATCGGCAACTATAATTTTTTCTTCAAACAACGTAACAACTGACAAAGAGAGTGATATGAGTAGAATGAAAACAGTAAAAATGGGAGATACACTCCCGGCATATAAAACAAAAACCTTGGAAAACGGGCTGCAGATTGTAGTTGTTCCTATGGAAAACGACACAAATGTAGTAAGTACAGACATTTTTTATAAAGTTGGTAGCCGTAACGAGATTATGGGTAAAACTGGAATTGCTCATATGCTAGAGCATATGAACTTCAAATCAAGTAAGAACCTTCAAGCGGGAGAGTTTGACAAAGAGGTAAAAAGCATCGGTGGGGTGAACAACGCTTCTACAAGCTTTGACTATACACACTACTACATCAAATCAAGTTCAGACAATATGAAAAAATCTATTGAGCTTTATGCTGAACTGATGCAAAACCTTACTTTAAAAGATGAGGAGTTCCAACCTGAGCGTGATGTTGTAACAGAAGAGCGTCGTTGGAGAACAGATAACAATCCTCTGGGATACCTTTACTTCAAGCTCTTTAACAATGCATATATATACCATCCGTACCACTGGACACCTATCGGCTTTATGAATGACATCCGTACATGGACGATCGAAGATATTAGAGATTTTCACAAAACATATTACCAGCCGCAAAATGCCATTTTAGTTGTAACAGGTGATATTGAGCCTAAAAAAGTGTTTAATGAGGCACAAAAAGCTTTCGGAGAGATCAAAAACAGTGCAGATATCCCTGAAGTAAAATTTGTAGAACCTGAACAAGACGGTGCTAAAAGAGTTACTATCCATAAAGAGAGTGAAGTGGAGATGATCGCTATCACTTTCCATATTCCTGATTTTAAAAGTGAAGATCAAGTAACACTTAGTGTAATCTCTGAGATTCTTTACTCGGGAAAAAGCTCACGCCTTTACAAAGAGCTTGTGAATAAACAACGTCTTGTAAACTCTGTATATGCGTACAATATGGAAAACACAGATCCGGGTCTGTTTATCTTTATGGCTACTTGTAACCCTGGTGTAAAAGCAAAAACTGTAGAAAAAGAGCTGATCAAACAGATCAATCTTCTTAAAGAGGAAAAGGTATCTAAAAAAGAGCTTGAAAAAGTGAAGATCAATACAAAATCTGACTTTATCTATTCACTTGAGAGTGCAACAAGCGTTGCAAATCTTTACGGTAGTTACCTTGTTCGCGGAGATACAACACCGCTTATGAACTACGAGGAAGCTGTAAATAAAATAACACCGAAGCAAGTACAAAAAATTGCAAATAAATACTTTAATTTCAACAAATCAACAACGGTTATTCTGAAAAAGTAAAACTTTTTTAGCTATAATTGCACATAATTTTAAAGAGGGTAAATTATATGGACATAGTTACTGGTTCTTCAACCGCACTAATTACACCATTTAAAAATGGGAAACTGGATGAGCAAAAATATGCTGATCTAATCAAAAGACAAATCAAAAACGGTATGGATGCAGTTTGTCCGGTAGGTACTACCGGAGAGAGTGCTACTCTTACACATGACGAAGATATTCGTTGTATAGAGATCGCTGTAGAAGTTTGTAAAGGTACTGGTACAAAAGTTCTTGCAGGTGCAGGAAGTAATGCTACTCATGAAGCAATTGAAACTGCAAAATACGCACAAAAATGTGGTGTTGATGCTATCTTTTCAGTAAGTCCTTACTACAACAAACCTTCACAAGAGGGTCTATACCAACACTATAAAGCGATTGCAGAGGCAGTTCCTGAACTTCCTTTTATGTTATATAACGTTCCTGGACGTACTGGTGTTGATATTCTACCTGAAACAGCAATCAGACTTTTTGACGATGTTAACAATATTTACGGAATTAAAGAAGCAACAGGAAGCTTAGAGCGTACAACTGCTCTTCTTTCACAAAGACCTGACTTTAAAGTATTCTCAGGTGATGATGCTATTGATTATCCAATTCTTGCAAACGGTGGGGCTGGTATTACATCTGTAACATCAAACCTAATGCCTGACCTAAAATCAGAGCTTGTAAGACTTGCTCTTAGCGGTGATTTTGCTGGGGCTAAGGCAATAAATGATAAACTATATCCTCTAAATAGTGTTATGTTTTGTGAAGCTAATCCTATTCCGGTAAAAGCAGCTATGTATATTGCTGGGCTTTTAGATACTTTAGAGTACAGACTTCCACTTGTTGCTCCAAGTGTTGAAAATATGAAAAAAATCGAAGAAGTAATGAAAAATTACGATATCAAAGGAATGTAAGAATGGCAGATTTTAAAGGTAAAACTCTTTTTATTAGTGGTGGTACTCGCGGTATCGGTAAAGCAATCGTTTACAAGTTTGCTGAAGCTGGTGCAAATGTTGCATTTACATATGCTTCAAGTGCAGATACTGCAAATGAGATGGTAGCTGATATTGAATCAAGATTCGGTGTAAAATCTCGTGCCTACAAGCTAAACATCTTAGAGCCTGAAACTTATAAAGATGTTTTTAAAGAGTTTGATCAAGATTTTGATTCTTTAAACTTTTTTATCTCTAATGCCATCATTTCCGGTCGTGCTGTTGTTGGCGGTTTCGGTCCATTTATGAGACTAAAACCAAAAGGTCTGAATAACATCTGGACTGCTACGGTAGATGCGTTTGTTGTTGGAACTCAAGAAGCTGCAAAAAGAATTGAGCAAGCTGGCGGTGGAAGCATCATCTCTATGAGTTCAACTGGTAACTTAATCTATACACCAAACTATGCAGGTCACGGTGCGAATAAAGCTGCTGTTGAAGCGATGGTTAGATATGCTGCTGCTGAGCTTGGTGATAAAAACATTCGTGTAAATGCAGTAAGCGGTGGACCAATCGATACTGATGCACTAAGAGCTTTCCCTAACTACGATGAAGTACGTGCGGAAACTGAAAGAAGAAGTCCATTAAATAGAATGGGATTCCCGGAAGATTTAAGCGGTGCTTGTAAATTCTTATGTAGCGATGAAGCTGGATGGATTACAGGTCATACACTTATCATCGATGGTGGGACTACGTTCCAATAAAAAGTAGTAAGGTTTTATAACCTTCTACTCCTCTACTTTCTCTTTTTTATCATTTAACATTACAAATCCCAACGAAACAATTACCATAACAAATATAATGCTGTATCCCGTAGGAAGATCAAAACTGTATGAACCTATCATGGCAGCGATTATTGCAACTGTTCCCATAAACCAGGCTACAACCAATGGGGAAAATCTGTTTTGAACTAAACCTATATATGCCGGAGCAATTAAAAGAGCAAATACAACGAGAACTCCTGCAACCTGTACTGATGATGTAACAGTCAAAGCAAGCATTACAAAAAATGTCATCTCTTTTAAAAACCCTTTCATTTTAGGATAAAGTATAAACATAACTATAGAGATTGGTATATAGAGTGCTAAACTTTTGTAAAAGTCCTCTTGTGATGTAAAGAGTATATCTGCAGCGCTGAGTTTGGAGAAGATCTCCATCCCCTCAGCACTTTTTGAAAGAATAATCATAATAGAAGAGATACCAAGGGCATATAAAAGCCCTATAAAGGCTTCTACATTCTTGATATTTTTACTTGCCCAAGCAATGATAAGTGCTGCAAAGATAGCGAAACTTAACACTAGTAGTGTTTGGTATGCACCATCTAAAAATGCAACACTCAACGCCATCCCGATAGCTGCAATCTGTCCGATCGCAAGGTCTGTAAAGATTACACCTCTGCGAATGATCTCTACACCGAAAACAGCATGGATGTAAACAAGTAAAAAAGCCAGCATAAATGCCGGCCAAAAAATCTCTATTATCTGCATAATCTCATTTCAATCGTATTGTAAAAACTCTTAAGTGTATCAGTCCCTTCAACACTACCAACATCGTGTGGGATAATTACAACTTCCGCACCCGTTTTTTCCGCTATAAATTTAGCAGTTTTCTTCTCATGATATACATCCTGAAGAATCGTTTTTACCTCTTTCTCTTTTACAAGATTAATAGTTTTTAGTGTATTTTTTGAACTTGGAGTGATCCCAGGAAGAGGTTCAATATTTCCATAAAGATCAAACTTATATCTTTTTAGAAAGTATGTAAAAAGGTCGTGATACTGAACAACTTTCGTCCCTTCACACTTTGCCATTTTTGCATCGTACTCTTTTAGATATTGATTCCAGTCCGCTAAAAATGCTGCAAGATTTTGCTCATAAACAACACTGTTTGAGCTGTCTAATAATGCAAGTTTTCTACTAATAAGTTTTGCAATGATCCCTACATTATGCGGGTCAAGTGCAAAGTGAGGATTACCATCTGGGTGAACATCTCCTAAAGCACGAGAAACTACTGCAGGTTTGTTCAGCATTGTAATAACACCACTTACATCTAAAAACCCTTTTGCACCGACATTAAGCTCTCTGTTTTGTGCACCGCGAAGAAGTGGCGGCAACCAACCTATCTCTAGCTGCCCGCCGTTTACAACAAGCAGATCAGCTTTGCGAAGTTTTGTAATAAGAGATGGTTTTGGTACTACAAAGTGTGGATCAAACGTAGGATCAGCCAATACATCTACTTTAACATTCTCACCACCTACCTCTTTTACGATCTCACCTAAGTATGCATATGTTGTTACAACATTTACCTTTGCAAAGAGTGATACGCTTGCCAATAAAGTTAATAATAATATTTTTCTCATCCTCTGCTCCTAGAAGTTGTGTGCGCCGTGTGCGCCGATCGCTAAATTAAGTTGAAGAATTACAGTGTCAATATGTTGTCTTTCACCATCTTCATTAAACATTGCATTGTTACGGTTGTATTGTAGTCTTATTCTTGCAAATTCGCTTGTAGTGTAGTCAATCATTGCAGAGTATCTGTCAAAATTTTGAGGCAATGTAGTCTGTCCATTAATCTCATTTTTATTAATTGCATCATATCTAAAACCTGCACGCCAGTTTTGGTTGTAAGCATAAACCAGCTGTGCATAGTAACCACTTTGTTTTTTTACTGTCGGTGTAACATCAAAGGTAGTATAATCCGTTATCGTACCGTTACCATCCGTAGGATATTCATACTTACTTCCATCCATATCACGATAAAGATACTCCCCTTGAAATGTAAGGTAAGAGTATGAATCAAAATAGTGTTTTACAGTAAGATCTACACCATATAGATAACTATCAGCTACAAATGCATGTGGCCCCTCTTCATCGTCTAAATGGTTTATATGACTGTCTCCGTATGCGATTGAACCGCCGTAAAGAAATGTTGTATTTCCGAGGTCAAATGAACTCTTGATATACCCTACTAAAAGGTTGGGTTGTGAAGGAGATGCTACTGCCACTTCTTCAGCACCTTCAGGTATAATGGCATCTGTACCGTACATTGAAGGGTTCTTCCCTTGAAGAGCTTCAACTCCAACCATTACATAAGTATCTGTCGGCAATGTCCACTGCACTTGCGCACCGATATCATTGATCCCGTGTTCTCCAAGAAAAGCCATATATACTAAAGGCATATCTGAAAAATCCTGAACGTGCTGGTGTTGTTCGTTAATACGTCCAAAGTCTGAACGGAATTTACCGATTTTTGCTTTAAGTCCGTACCCTAAAGATGTAGTCTCGCCGTAAGCTTCTTCGATCTCAAAACCATCTTCTGTTAAGTGGAAAACAGCCATAGTTCTAAAGTACGGGTCTACTACACTCTCCATTGCTACTTCTGCATAGTTAAGATTAAAACCGTTTGATGCATTATACGGGGCATGTGAGTGTTCACCGTGAGAATGGCTTCCCATAATACCGTGTGCAACTCCCGGGATCTCTAAGTGTGTTAACTCTTCATCTTTCATTGAGCGGTTTACATAACTTGTATCTACAATCAATGATAGATCGGGCATATAACTGCTTTGAGAAAAGCTGTTTAAACTTCCCATAAGAGAGTTTCTAATTTTCGTATCTTCTTGTTGCTGCTGTTGTTGTTGAATAATTGCTTCTAAAGAATCTATTCTAAGTTTAAGATCCTCGATTTCACTATTTGCAAATAATGACAATGATGCAAATAGCGATAAATATGTTAATTTTTTGTACATAAATATCCTCTTAATATTTTTTTCGATAATAGTTTGTTTATATGTTGAATATTAAGAGATTTTTGGAGGTGCGCGAGGATTTACATTTGAGATAAGTTGATTACTATGTAAAGAAAAAAGCGGTGTTACGATACCTTCATGAAAAATATCCAGTTCAGATAAGTACACACTTTTTTCAGGTGTATCGGCATCAAAAATTGTAGATTGTACAGTACACACTTGACAGTCATTGTGTTGCTGAGCGTCATGATGATGGTGAAAAGAACCCATCATTGTTGCTATGAAAAGTACAATTCCAACATATTTTGATAAAAAATTTCGCATTTGGAATTATAATGGATAGTTATTAAAGATTTAATTAGAAAACACAATTAATCTTTTTTCAATTATCAACTTTGAAAACTTGTAATGTTGTTTAATCCATTCAAATGTTTCCTTTGTATAAAAAAACACATGTGTGGGGTCATTTTTATAGTACCACGAAGCAAAATCTATAGAATCGTTATAAAGTTCTGTCATCAAATAAAGTTTTCCACCCTCTTGTAACATCGATTTTATACGTTCAAATTCTTTACCCGGTTCATAAAAATGTTCAATCACCTCACATGAAGTGATATAGTGATATTTTTGCTCTAAAAGCTGCGGTTTATTTGAGAAAAAAGGATCATAACTCTCTATGCTAAAACCGTGTTCTTCAAGCACTTTAGAGATAACACGTGAACGTCCCGAGCCAAAATCAAGCCCCTTGTCCTCTTTTGAAAACTCCTTGATAACATGGGAGGTAATCGGAGAGACAAATTTTTTATATCCCTCATCTATCTCGGTATCGTGAAGTTCATAACGCTCTTTTTCACTACTTTCATTCGGTAGGTCTTCTTGTTCAGTGAAGATAGCTTTACACGTTGGACATCTAAAGTACTTTTGTTTATCTTGATGGAAAAATTGTGCTTGCGTTCCACAAAGTCTGCATGTTTGATTCATAAGGCTAATTGTATCATATCAACCATAGATAAGCATACATAAGATAAAATCGCGTTAACTTTTATAAATGAAGGAATTTTTTGCTTAATCTACCAAATTTTTTAGCCTCGATCAGAATAGTACTTGCACCGTTAATGTTCTGGGTAATTTTAAACCCGCAGATCTTTACGGATAACGGTTACGACATCACTTGGAATTACTATTTTGCCTCATTGCTGTTTGTTCTTGCAAGTGTTACGGACTTTTTTGACGGCTATATCGCCAGAGAGTGGAATCAGATGACAATGCTCGGAGCGATCCTCGATCCATTAGCTGACAAGATGCTGACACTTGCGGCCTTTTTAGGCCTTATGATCGAAGGAAGTGCTTCAGGATGGGCTATCTATATCATCATTGTTCGTGAACTTTTTATCACCGGTGTTAGAACGATTGCAGTAAGTGAAGGTCTTAGCGTAAAAGCAAGTTGGGCAGGAAAAGTAAAAACGGTAGCACAGATGATTGCGATCGGTTTTTTACTTATGCACTGGCCTTACGGTGACCTGCTTTTATGGTTCGCGGTATTTTTAACTGTGTATTCGGGACTTGAATATATTTGGGGCTTTAGAAAAGCACTTTTAGGAGATGAAATATAATGGGTATCTTTGTATCACTACTCGTTCTTTCTGCTTTAATTTTCTTCCATGAACTCGGCCACTACGCAGCCGCTCGTTTAATGGGTGTTTATGTAGAGGTATTTAGCATCGGTTTTGGTAAACGTGTAGCTACTATCAAAAAATGGGGGACTGAGTGGAGTATTGCTCTTATTCCTCTTGGTGGTTATGTTCGTATGAAAGGTCAAGATGATATGGACCCTTCTAAAAAATCGTACGATCCCGACAGCTACAACTCAAAAACACCGCTGCAAAAGATCTTTATCCTCTTTGCAGGACCTTTGGCAAACTTTGTTCTTGCGTTTGTACTTTACTTTGCGATCGGTCTCAGCGGCCCGCAAGAGCTTTCACCGGTAATCGGTACAGTTGTAAAAGACTCACCGGCAATGAAAGCGGGACTACAAGAAAAAGATGAGATCATCTCAATTAACGGTGAGAAGATAAACAGCTGGAATAAAATGGCTGAACTTATCGCAGACTCAAAAGGGAGCTTACAATTAGAGGTAAAACGTGAAAACTATCTTCACCAAATCCTTTTAACACCTGAGCTTAATGATACACAAAACATGTACGGTGAAAACGTAAAAAGAAAAATGATAGGTATCTCTGCAGCTGGTGTTACACACCCTAAAGAGTTAAGCTTTTTCGGAACTTTCGAATATGCTTATGATCAAACTGTTTTTGCTAGTACTGTCATTTTCACAGGGGTAAAAAAGCTGATCTTCGGAGAGGTTCCGGCTGATCAACTCGGCGGTGTAATAAGCATTGTACAACTTACTTCAAATGCAAGTGAGGTTGGCTGGGTTAGTCTCTTTTTCTTTACGGCACTAATTTCGGTAAACTTAGGGGTATTAAACTTACTTCCGATCCCGGCACTTGACGGTGGACACATTATGTTTAATCTCTATGAGATGATCTTCCGCCGTGAAGTGAGTGAGCGTGTAATGATAAACCTTACTATTGCCGGATGGGTGATACTTTTTGGACTTATGGGATTAGGTCTTTATAACGATATAAACAGATTAGCAAACTAGGAGGATATATATGGACCAAACAGAATACAAAATTTATATAGACAATGTGATCAGACGTGTTGAAACAGCACGTCTTAAAGTGGATGACCATCATATTGTAAAGATCGTAGCAGTAAGTAAATACTCTACAAGTGATGAGATAGAAAAACTTTACGAGATTGGACAGCGTGCATTTGGGGAAAACAAAGTACAAGACTTAAAAGTAAAAACTACAGAGCTTGAAGAACTGCCTTTAGAGTGGCACTTCATAGGGAACCTGCAAAAAAACAAGATCAATAACCTCATCGATCTAGCACCTTCATTATTTCAAGGGCTTGATTCACTAGAGCTGGCAATAGAGCTGAATAAAAAGCTTGCAGCTAAAGAAACAACTATGGATTGTCTACTGCAGATAAACTCTGCAAAAGAGGATTCTAAACACGGTGTAATGCCTGAAGATGCTCTAGCTATCTATAAACAAATCGAAACAGAATGTCCAAATATCCACCTAAAAGGTGTAATGAGTATTGGTGCACATACTAACGACAAAGCAGTTATCAAGAAAAGTTTTGAAACAACTCACGAAATTTTCAAACAAATTCCGGACGCTAAAATCTGTTCAATGGGGATGAGCGGTGATTTTGAACTTGCAATTGAATGTGGTTCAAATATGGTACGCCTCGGCTCTGTGATGTTTAACAAATAAAGACTTTTCTTTACATCTTAAGTCTCTAGAAGCACTTGTTTGACAAATAAACATTATTTGAGCGTATATGCAAGTTTAATATTGAACTCTTTAGGAAAGTCTATCAACGACTTTTCTACATTGAGTGGAAAACTCTCTTCGATCGCTTGAATAGTTGCCTTTTTAAAAATACTTTTTCCTGCAATCACTTTAATTGCAGAAACACCGCCGTCTGCCAAGACAATAAACTTCACATCTACATCACCTTCAACACCGCGTCTTCTTGCTGAGAGAGGATAACGTTTATTTTCATTTATTTTTTGAACCAGCTGTAGTGTAAAAGAGTCCAATTCTTTTTGTTTTGCTGCAAGCATCTCTTGAAGCTTTTGTTCCCGAAGCTCTTCTTCCTCTTGTGCTTTTATATCTTCAACCTGCTGTTCTACAACCTCTTCTTCAACTTCGGCAACTATCTCTTCAATAATTACCTCTTTTTCAATAATTTTCTCTTTTACAACCTCTTTTTGTACAATCTTTTCAACTACCGCTTTTTGCTCTACTTTTGGTTTTAGCTTTTCCTTTTTTACTACTTTTTTTTGAACTTCTTTTTTAGGCTTTTTTTCAACCTTTTTTAGCTGTTTTTGCTCGGTACACGGATGTTCTCTCATAAGGGAGACAACAACTATTTTTGTATTATCAATGCTCTCTTTTGATTCTGAGGCTTCATACTGTTTTTCTGCCATATATATTATAGAAGCAACCAAAGATGTATATATAACGATAGTCATTGCAAACGAGGAGATATATCTATTCATACTTTCCTCCGCTTACATAATTAAAAAGAACCGGCAGATAAAAAAGATTGAGTATAGTCCCCCATAATAAACCAAATCCCAAACTTACAGCTAAAGGCTGAAATGCTACCGCTTGTGCCGTTGCAAAAAACATAAGTGATGACAATCCCACCAGTGTTGTCACCGATGTAAGTACGATCGGACGGAACCTTGTTGCTGCGAGTGTAAAGATATCCTCTTTTTTATGAGCTTTAATCAAAGTAGCCATCATAATGATCCCGTCATTTACAATAACACCTGAGAGTCCCAATGCTCCGATCAATGACGGCAGTGAAATATTGAGCCCCATAATGTAATGCCCCGCATATACACCCAGGAATGAAAACGGTATAACAGAGAGTACGATCAACGTATCTCTAAAAGAGTTAAAAAGATACAGAATCGAGATAAATATCAATACGACGGCAAAAAGTGAGGCAAAGACTAGTTCCGTTTTAAGGGTTGCCTGTTGTTCCTGTTCCCCTTTAAAACGCAACGATACACCATCTGTATTTTGAAGTTTCTGCAATGTCGGTGCTATTTTTTCCAATACTTCCGAAGATGTTACTATAGAAGGGTTCACATTGGCAAATACATAGAAGTTTGTCTCTCCATCCTCTTTTACAAGCTGTTCTAACGATTCCACTTTTTCAAAACTACACAGATCGCTGAGCTTGATATATCTATCTTGTACATATATTTCAAGGTCTTTGAACTTTTGCAGATCGTTTTTGTAGTTAATAGACTTGATCTTTAAATCCAGCAGCTCTTTACCGTCAAAAATTGTCCCTATCTTTTTTGAAAGGTAGAGATTCGCTATATAATCTCCAAGATATTTTTTCGTAATTCCAAGTTCACGTGCATAGCTGTTAAGGTGGAGTTTAATCTCATCTATACCAACTTTAACATTATCACCGTAATACTTAATCCCATCTATTTTTGAGAGGGCATCTTCAAGTTCTCTGACTGCTGCGAGTGCTTTTTGATGATCGTCACTTACAACACCTATACGGATATCTGCTTTAACATGATCCATCTGCTTTTCAATAACCGTTAAACTGCTTAGATGGTATTTCTTCTCTAGCCCCTCTGCCACAAGCCATTGACGCAGTTCACGTGAGATCTCCTGTGATGATTTATCCCTAATTCTCTCACTACTGTCGTAGTAAAAACTCAAATAAGGGGTAATATACTTATCCATAAAGTTTAAAGGTTTGAGTTTATAAAGCTCCAACGTCAGATATCCAACATAAGGGTACATCTCACGATCACCGGTTGCACTTCTTCTATACCCTGCCGTTGAACTGACATGCTTTACAAAAAATCTCTCTTTTTGGGTTAGTATATCTCTTTCTAACTCTTGGACTATTGCCAAGGATTCTTCAAGTGTCGTAGTAGGTTGCGCTTTAAATGTAATGTTTACCAAAGAGGTATCAAAAGGCTGAAACATCTGAAACCTTGAGTTTTTCACCCCTGCAAAAATCAAAAGCGGTACGACAATAAGAAATACCGTTATAAATGTTTTTTGATAGACAAGAAGAAACTCCAAACATTTTTGATAAAAGTGTTGTACCCTCTCCCACGATAAAGTTTTAACATCTTTTGAAAGTGTATGAGAAGCGTGGATTGGAAGAAACACAAAAGACTCGATCAAAGAGGCAATCACAAGGGCTGAGAATGCGATCGGAATCAGCTGAATAATCTCCCCTATTCTCCCGCTGAGCATCAGCAGTGGAATAAAAGAGAACAACGTCGTAAGCGATGCAATAGTTACCGGCTTTGCCATCTCTTTTGTTCCAAGAAGTGCCGCTTCTTTTACACTATACCCTTTCTCTATATACTGCTGGATATTTTCACTCACCACGATCGCATCATCAACGATGATACCGATTGCTATTAAAACCCCGATAAGCGAATTGACATTAATGCTGTAGGGTGTAAAGTAAAAATAAATTGCTCCGATCACAAATGAAGTAGGTATCCCCAAAGCGATAATAAAAGCGATACGGATATTTATAAGTACTGAGATCATTAACATTATCAACAAAATTCCAAAAAGGATGTTAGAGATAACAATGTTCAGCCTGTCTTTTATAACAACAGAACGATCCATTCTGATCTCTATCTCAGCCCCTTTTAAATGGGTAGTGTCGATCAGCTTTTTGATCTCGTTAGAGATTGTCAGTGCATCGCCGATAGGATTTTGAGATACTGCTAAAGAGATAGAGTTTTGTGCATCCATACTTGCAAGTGTTGAGGCATCTTCATACTTTTTTGAGATTGTGGCGATATCGCTGATATTTACCTGTTTATCACCGATACTAATAATCGTTTTTTCAAGATCATGCGCTACTTGTTCCTGATTTTTTATTGAAAGGTAGAACTGCTCTTTTGCATTATCGATCTTACCGAGCGGAAAGATATATGAGAGTTCCGAAAAAGCTTTTACAACATCCTCAAGTCCAAGACCGTATGCACCGAGTTTGTTTTCATCTATAAGTATCTCATAATAAAGATCTGAATCTCCAAATATCCTCACCTCGGAGATATTTTGAATATTTAAGAGCTTTATTTTAAGATTTTTAGCAAGTGCTTTGAGCTCATCACGGGAGAGTTCAGAAGATAAGATGGCAATATGCATCAAACTCTTTGAATGGATCATACTTCGAACAGTTGGCAGTTCCATATCACTTGGAAGTGTACTCTCAATTGTTGCGATCGTATCTTCTACATCTTTTTGCACATCCTGTTTGTGAATGCCCTCTTCTAGTTCTAACGTGATTACAAACTGTCCCGGGGAGATGATAGAGGTGATGTTGCTCACACCTACGACATTATTGATCTCCGCTTCAATTTCCGAGACTGCCATGTTGTTAAGTGCATCAACGGAAGCCCCTTGATAAACTCCGTGGATCGTTAATGTCTCAGGTTCAATAGTTGGTGCTATCTCTTTTGGAATTTTCGTATAGGCAAAGATACCCAAAGCAAAGATTAGAAAAAATAAAGTGTAATTCATTTTGTAGTTATCTAGAAAAAACTTTAAAAATCTTTCAAACATTTGCTATGTGGCCCTACCCTTTACTGTTTACTGTTTTGTGTTGCATTGCATGATGAGAGTGTTTAGCAACTCCGTAAGTTTTGAACACATATCCTCTGTAAATATTTACAGAAAGAAAAAATATGATCAATGATGCTGCAAAAGGGAATGCTACCATCTTTTTCATTTTAGTTGCATCAATTTTGGCCAATCTTTTATATAAAATTACTAATGCCCAAACAATCGCAATCCACTTCAGTGCTCCAAAAATATGTAGCCAACTGTCACCTCGGCTTGCTAATGGTGCAACATCTAAAGTTATTCCTAACCCCTGAGCAAATCCTTCGGCAATTTTTGCAGAACCGCGAGTGAAAAAACTCTCTAGGGTATGTGCAATTGAACCGATAATAAACAGCGGAGCATAAGAGTATCCGAGATCGTAAAATGTTGTTTTAAAATCTTTTTGTAACACTTTTGAGGCAATGAACATCCCAATAAGTGCTGCTGCTACTGAAAATACAACGGCATAGACAAATGAGAATAACCCAACTGCATCCATAGAACCGAAATTGATATATTGTTCAAAAAAGTGTGCCGTTTTACTCCAGATCATATCATCTGCTGCATTTGATCTGTTGATCCCATGATGAAAAGACATCGTTATAGGAATAGCTGCCAAAATCAATAGGTATGCCCAGATCTCAGCCGGCATACTCTGGAACTTGCCAAAAAGTGAAAATGAAGGTTTTTTTACTTTAAAAGCCACTGCTTCACATGCACTTGTACAATCCATACAAAGTGTACAATCGGTCATAGAGTTACGTTTGTCAAAAGTAAAAGGTTTTAGATTCTGGTCACATACACTTGCACAATCAAAAGTTTTACAAGAACTACACTCATCTTTATATGTTCCGATCCAAGTAAACGACATCTTCGAATACGCACGGCTTAGTACTCCAATAGGACAAACAGATTTACAATAACTCATATCTCTATAAACAAAATAGAGTCCAAAAGCTAACAGAGTCATCACAGTAAACATTACAGCTGTACCAAGCGGACTGCGAAATAATCCCGGATATGCATAGTACACACCCCACCAACCAATCATTAAAATAGCGATGCCTATATATCTATTTTGCATCCATTTTGGCATCTTCTTTTGTAAACCGTACTTTGTTATATACTTACCTATAAAACCGTGTGGGCAAACACCGCAAAATACACGACCTAAAGTAGGAAGCGTTACAACCATAAATAAAGCCCAAAACACTCCCCAAAATACTGCTGATGTAAAAATATTTTCTTTTCCAGGATGGGCATATCCATAGTAGATCGCATAAAAAAACACCACTGCGATCAATACTCTTAAAGCCATTAAAAAGCTCTGGTTTTTAAAAAGAAATGCTGTAATTTTATATTTCAACAAATCATTCTTATCTCTTTGTACATATTCAACCATCTTCTTGTTCTCCTGATTTATTAAAACTTAGCAGATAGACCTGCAGTTAAAGTTCTTCCCTGATTTACAGTGATTGAAAGATCCTCTTTATCAAATACACCATCTTCATTACGATCACTGCTTGATCTTGCAGAGTTATAGTATTGTTTATCAAAAAAGTTATCTACTCTAAAGAAAAAGCTTGTATCAAACATTGCTATTTTTTTATTGTATGTCGCCATTAAATTCATTGTTTGGTAGCCATCGATTTTTAATTGGTTTAAATCGTCTGCGTAATAACTAGATTTTCCGTTTACTTCAACCATATACGACAACTCTTTTGTTGCTTGATAATCTATTCTAAGGTTAACAGTATGTTTTGATGTTCTTGGGATAGTATTACCTGTTACATCATAAGTATAAACTGGAGCAGGAGTGGTCCATGTACCAGCACCCATTGTAATTCCAAAGTTTTTATAATCTGTATATTTAGCATCTAAATATGTATATGCAAGGTTAAACTTTAATGATTTTGCAAGGTCTCCTATTGCTGAAAGTTCTAAACCTCTGTGTCTTGCTCCACCGATATTATCCCACATATCAGTTGTATCAGTGTCACCGTAATTCCCTGAAGTTTTCATAATAAAGTCTTTTCTATCTAACTGAAAAACAGATGCTTCATACTTTACATTATTCAGTAATATCCTAGTACCGATTTCATAGTTAAAAGATTCTTCAGGTTTTAAATCCGGATTATTTAGTGTCGATCCCCATGTACTTACATCACCTGCAAAAAGTTGAGAAATTGTCGGTGCACGGAACCCTGTCGAATAGTTCACAAAAAGTGTCGTTTTGGGATCTACTTGATAGTTCATTCCTAGTCTATAAGAGTATACATTGAAATTTTTAGTAAGATTATTAGACATTGAATCCGTATAATCAAGTTTAATATGATCGTAACGTAGATTGGCAGTAGCGCTTAAATCTTTCGTTAAAGCATACTTGTACTCACCATAAAGGGCATATACATTTTCATCAGTTGTATTGTCACTTTTAAAATCACCTGGTTGAAAATAGTCTGGGATAGTAATTTTTGTACCATTTTCATCTCTCGTATTAAAAGCTTGTGCAGCTCTATAAGTCACTCTATTTTTGTATTCATTGGCACGAAGGTCCAAACCTAGTAATGCAGCTGAGTCTTTAAAAGAATCTCTATATTCACTTTTGATCCCTTTTTGAATCTGTTCATAATGGTTATCATAAACATAATCTTCATCATCCAAAGTAGCATCATATGCACCTGTAGAATCTTTTGTTTGCGGTGATGAAATAAAATTTGTCGTATCTGTATAAACGTATCCGTTTACTAAAAGGTTTGCTCCACCGTCAAAATCTTTTGAATATGTTAAGAATGTTTTTAAAAGTTCAACATCGTATTTACGTGTATAGTCTCTACTGTCCTGATCACCCGTGTAGATAGATTCCGGATTTGTCTGAGCTTCAGTTTCACCTCCAACAGTACCGTGGGAATCTTTATTTCTTTGTGAATACTCTACACCTAAAGTGATATCCGATGTATCATCAATATAATATTGCAATTTACCGTTTACATAATCCGCTTCATAATCTGAATCTTCATGGTAACCGTCAGCCTTTCTTTGGCTTGCCTGAATATGAAAACTCAAATTATCATTTGCATACCCTGTTCTTGCCACCATTTTTTGATAACCATAGCTTCCAACTTCAAAAGCACCGTAATTATGATTGTATTTTGCCCCTTTTTTCGTAGTAATTATTACCGCACCTGAAAGTGCATCATCACCAAATAGATAAGAAGCACCACCCTTGATCACTTTAATACTTTCGATGTTATCAAGATCAATGTTCACTTTTCCAGTTCTTTCAAATACCGGTACACCGTCTATAACGACTGCTACTCCCGGTTTTTCTCCCATATACATTTGGTTTTCTAAACCTCTTATATGTATTTTTATTGAATCCCCTGTAGAAACTTCTGTAGTGATACCAGGTATTGTCTGTAATAATTGTTGTAAGTTTTCTGTATGAGATGTATCCACTACCTCGCCATTGATTGTAGCTGTTGAAGAAACCTCTGTCTTTTTTGTATCAAACTTATCATCAATTGTTGAAGACTCAACTTTAATTGTCCCCAAATCAGTCGCTGATAAATTTATAGCTAAAGCACATATAGCAGATAATTGTATAAACTTTTTCATACCTAAATTTCCCTTTTAATTAAAAATTTTAAGAAATTTAACAAAAAAGTGTTACATTAGTATTAATTGTATTAATTAAGTATATTTTAAAATATTATATAACTATTTATGTTATTTTAAATAACAGGGAAAAACCCTATTATTTGTTTGAAGATTATTGAAGAACTTTTCTAGCGTTTGTAGGCTGGATAGGTCTGTTATTTGGATGATGCATAGTCTCCATAAACTCATTTACCTCTTCAGCTGAAACTTCAGAGTAATGTTTCATAACAAACCATCTTACTCCCTCACTACACGGAGGAGTTGTCAGAGAACCGTCAAATCTATAATAAGTTTTATCTGCCGGTAACATCTCGTTGATCATTTTAGCAGGAAGTTTACAAGTTGCCTTTTCACCCGTTTTATGCGGCATTTTTTTCCAAACTTTGTTAATAATTGGATTATCCTTACCATCTTTAAACATTACTGCAACAACTGCTAAAGAACCATCTTTTGCAGCATGAACAAAGTGAGCTTCTAAAGGGAAAGCTTTTCCATCTATATGGTTTTCACTCGGTGAATGGAAATGGAACTGTTTTAACTCAAACACTTTACCGTCAACTGCGATCGTACTTCCATCTGCTATATTTACCTGAACCGTATGACCGTTGTTAATAACTGAAACGGCAGAAGTTTTATAGTCAAACTTAATAGGCTCTAACCCAACAGTTTTGATCGTATTTTCTGCAGTAATATCGATCGGAGATTGAGAACCGCCAAGTTTACACTCTGCATACTCCGGATCAAGATCACCCCAGTGTGTAGGATCCTCTTCCCCCATATATCCCCAATGTGCATGATGAACTCCAGCAAATAAAGATGAAGCAACTAGTAAACTCCCTAAAAATGAAGCCAGTTTCATATATTTCCTTTTTTTCTTATGTTATTAAGTATATATATTATAATGTGATATAAATTTGATAATCTTTAAATTAGCTGTTTGTGTATCTTTTAAATCGCACGGCGTGACTTTTTGGATTAGCAATAAGCTCTTTTTGATACTCAATCATCTTTAAAAACGGAGTTGTAAACCTCTCTAAACTCTCTTTAGAAAACTCTTCTATCTTCCAATCATTTAGTGCTTCAAGAACCACCTGTGTTGATTCTATCGTTGAGAGGTATGCTTCATCCGGCTGTATTTTAATCTCATACTGTGAAGTTTTCGTCGTTGTAAAACTCATATGCTGCAGGTTTTTAAGATTCTCGCTTAATGTAAAGATCTTTTTTGTACATGCCCATGTAGAATCTATTATAAATATAGCAAGCGGCTTCTCTGAATGTTTCGGATTTGTTTCACTTAAATTGATCGCATCTTCTGAAGGAAAAAGAATATAGCTCTCATGAGTAGCGATTATCTCGTTTATACGGTTGTTATTAGAAAAATCTATTCCCACAAAAAGTTCTGAGTTTGTCAAACTCTGATGGGTAAAGTGTCCCGTATTGTTTTTTACTTTTTTAAACTCTTTTGGGTGCATAAGTATTACAAACTTCGTATCTGTATCTAACTTCTCACAATACTTACACATACAGGAACTCTTCGGTCTGTAACACTTATAACATTTTTCTCTATCGCCGTAATATGTACATTTCATAAGTGGAATTATAGTAAAATAAACTTATGAATGATGATATGTATGATTTGGTAGTAGTTGGTAGCGGTGCAGCCGGACTTATTGGGGCTGTAGTCGCAGCTCGGGAAGGGAAAAAAGTCTTAGTACTTGAAAAACTCTCAAAAATAGCCTCAAAACTAAAAGCGACAGGCGGAGGTCGCTGTAACCTTACAAATACACTTTCCAATGAAGAGTTTATGTCCCGTTTCGGACGAGATGGGCGTTTTATGCAGGATGCTTTAAATGGTTTTGATCATAATGATTTAGTAGAATTTTTAAAAGGAATCGGGGTTGAGACCCATGCTCCTGACGGCTTTAGAATATTTCCAACCTCACATTCATCCCAGACAATCATCGATGCTTTTGAAAATGAACTGACACGTCTAGATGTTGAGATCAAATGTGAGCAAAGGGTTGAAAGACTTTTGCTTGAGGGAGAACATATCTCAGGGATTAAAACACAAGATGCCATCTATAAAACTGCCAATGTGATCTTGGCAACGGGAGGACTGGGATATCCTGCTTTAGGTGCTGAGGGAGACGGTTATATATTAGTTGAAGAGTTAGGACATAAAGTCACAGACCTCTCCCCAGCTATGATGCCTCTTAAAACAAAAGAGAAGTGGCAGGCAAACTGTCGAGCTGACACCATACCTAAAGTGGAACTTCGTGTTGATATTAAAAAACACAAAAAACTGCGGGCAAAAGGGGATCTTATCTTTACTAAAGAGGGGATCCGCGGTCCGGTCGTACTTGATTTTGCCAGAGAGGTAACACCGCTGCTTAAGAAGTATGATGAAGTTCCAATTCTCCTTAACCTTACAAAAGGAAAAAATGAGGAGCAGATTCGTGAACATCTCAAAAAAATCTCCCAAGAGGATCCTGACAAAACCATTGTAGAGCTTGTACATACCCTACTGCCACTGCCCCTCTCTGAAGAGTTGTGTAAACTTGCAACAATTGAGCCCGATCTAAAATACAATAAAATAGAGGGGCAAAAACGGGATCACCTCATAAAACTTCTGGCCTGGACACCAATGACGGTTACGGGACACGACGGGTTTAAAATGGCTATGATTACACGTGGAGGGATCAGCCTCAAACAGATAGAGCCAAAAACTATGCAAAGCAAGCTAGTTCAAGGGTTGTATTTTTGTGGTGAGATTATGAACCTTGACGGTCCCTGCGGCGGTTATAATCTCCAGTGGAGTTTTGCAAGCGGTTATCTTGCAGGGCAACTCAAAAACTAAATTATTTGGAAAGTTTTATACCAAAGAGTTCGAGTCTCTTTGTCCCCATATAGTAAGGTTCCCATCTCTTAATCGCAAGTGGAACTGCAATGTTTAATAAAAAGATCGTAAAGATTAAAATATCGAACTGTTCAATGTCGATGATCTTCTCATCCACATAAGCGATATCGATTACGATAAAGGCAAGTTCAGCTCGTCCGAGCATCCCAAGACCAATCATCACACTTTGATACCATTCATACTTTCCGGTAAACCTTGCGGCAAGAGCAGCCGAGAGAACCTGAAGTATAAAGACCGCAAAAAAAAGTACAAAAACTATAGGAAAAACCTCGGTTAGCAGTTCCATATCAAGGATTAGTTTACTTCCGAGCTCTACAAAAAAGATAGGTCCAAAGATAGTATAGGCAAGATGATTGATCACAAACTCACTGTCTTTCCTGTGGGAACGCAGTTGATTATCCACTTTGATCATAAAATACTCTTCACGTAAAAACAACCCTGCAAAATAAGCCCCTATCGCAGGGTGAAACCCAAACCTGTCTGCTAGTGCTCCAAAAACAAAAGCGGTAAAGATCATCACCAAAGGTGTAAACTTTCCGCTATAAGCCATAAGTAGTTTTCTAATACCTAAATATTGTCTCACTTTTACGATAACATGAAACAATGCACTATATTTCTTATCTCTTTCTTTAGTGATAGAATCAGGAAAAAGTACCAGCCCTATAAAACTGATGATCGCAAAAAAAGCGAGCACTTTTGCGATGATAATGGAAAGTTCGTTAAACTCTATCATCGAACCATTCTCACCCGTAGTACTTACAGCGATCGGTATCATAATAGAGAGCCCGATAAGGGAGAGTATATCATCTACAACTGCCGCACTCATAATAGCAGTTGATGCGGTAGTTTTATGTAATCCTTGTTCTCGGAGTGAAACCATGGTCAAGCTCACAGCAGTGGCTGTCATAGTCAGTCCCCAGATCATCTGCGTATTAAACCCGTAACCAAATAACCCGGCCGTATAATACCCTGCTAAAAACGGAAAGATTGCACCGATTACCGCTATTCCGAAACTTCTTTTGAGTCCCTCTATAAAATGGTTGAGATCCTCATCAAAACCAAGGGCAAACATAATAAATATGATCCCCCAGTCCCCTATTGCTTCGAGGATCTCATTATGTGTGGGGAGTATTCCTAAATTGACTCCAAGCGAGCCAAAGATAATAAGCCAAATCACATCAATCGTAGAGGTTTTTTGGGACACTATTTTTGCAATCACAACAAAGAAAAGTATGATCGCCGAATAACTCCAAAGTTCGTGTCCCATTTACAACTCCATTAGATATTAGTGTATCTCTTATTATATCTGAGGAAAATATTGAAGTCAAAAAGAGTTTTAGAAAAAATGTGCTATCCTACCTCCACTTAACAACTATAGGAGCCGTAATGAGAAACTTAAATACTAAACTTGAAGAATATGCAAAAAGGTGTGATGAGATATTTTTATCTGATCACCTAAAAGCCGTGATCGAAGAAGCTTCCCGACATGTAGTAAACATTGATGTGGAAGAGCTTTACGATATTTCAAAAGATATCATTCTTATCGATGTAAGAGAGCCGGAAGAGTTTAGTTCAGGATATATTAACGCTCATACGGTACTTACAATTCCAAGAGGAAAACTGGAGTTTATGGCAATTGAAAAAATTGCAAAACAGTTTGGACAAGATGCCCAGATCGTTACATACTGTCTCAAAGGTCCCCGCGGAGCACTCGCTGCATATCAGCTGCAAAAACTCGGCTTTACAAATGTGAAAAATTTAAGCGGAGGGATCTTACACTGGCTTGCAAAAGGAAATACGATCCACAGCTATCTAGGCGAACTCTCTTTAGCCTAGTTTAGAAAAAATAGCGTATAGATGCGAAGCCAAAAGCTTTTGCATCTTCCACAGCTTTTATCTGCACCTTATCTACAATGCCGCCCAATGCAAAGATCTTAATATTTAAACTCTTTACAATCAACTTCAGATCTTCGATCCCTTTTGGTATCCCTTTGTTTGGAGATGGAAAGATCGGGCTGTAAGTGACATAATCAGCCCCTAAGCTTTGAACCTCGTTCACCTCATCATGCGTATGTGTACTTACAATCACTTCAAGTCCCAACTCTTTCGCTTTTGCAATCTTGTCAAACTGCGTAGAATTTAGATGTACACCCCCGGCATCTAATTGGTGTGCTAAAAGAGGGTCTTGATGGAGAAAACACTTTACACCTTGATGTTCTTTACAAACTGCTATAAAAGTTTTTGCAAGCTCGGCATAGTTTGCATTCTCTTTATCTCGATAAAGTAAAAAATCGGGCTGATGTTTTTGTATCTGTGCCTCTAGTTTCTCAGCGAAAGTTTCACTCTCTTGTGTATAAAACTCCGGTGAAGTGATAAGATATTTTTTCATCTACTTAAATTTTAAAGTCTGGAAATTTACTTGACTCGGTTCTTGATCGTTTTCATATCTCTCTAAGAGCAAAGTTACATGGTTAAGCAGTCTATTGAGCAGATATAATTCAGACGGAGTATATTTCGAGCGTGATTCCTGGATAAACTTGAGTAAAAAATCTACCGCTTCTTTTTCATTTTCGAACTTAATATCTTCGATCAGCTTTTTTACCTCTTCATACTCTGCATCACCACACGTTGAGAGAAAATCGTAACTTAAATCAATTGTCTTCATTGTAGGAACCGCTTTTGAAAAGTTAAAATGGTTATATAACATACACCCTATAAAATACTCTATATCAGAGGGTTCAAATTCACTATATTGATGCTCTTCATCCTCATAGCGCTTATGCCAAATCTCTAAAGCTTTTTCTATATTGTTATTCATTAGCAACCCTTACGTTTTATTTTTGTAATTATAAGGGAATTTTTTGTAAATTTAGAATAAACTTTAAACAATGATCAAATTAGACTCAAATAAACTGCAAAATATTGTACTACCGTCAACAAACAAAGCTTTGGCACAAGTTTTAAAAGATATCGCCCCAAGTGAGAGTGCACTGCTAAGCAAAGCAAAAGATCTCTCCTCCATTTTAAATACAATTTTTAAAGAGTCTGCAACCAATGAGCTTCAAAACCAAAAACTCTTGGAGCTACTTAAAAACAATCCTACCCTCAAAGAGCTGGGAAATATAAAAACTACCATTAAAGAGCTCCTCGGCTCTTTAGAGAATGAGAAACAAAACCTTCCGATCGAAAAACATCTTAAAAGTATGCTCTCAGATATAAAAAATATAGATGATAAGGTACTCAAAGCAAAACTGGAAAATTCGGGAATATTTTTAGAATCGAAACTCAAAAATCTCAATCCTAAAGATGCCAAAATTCAGGAGCTTCTCTCAAACGATTTTAAAGCCGCACTCCTTAAAACAAAACAGGAGCTGGAAAGTTCTCTTTTGCCAAACAAAACACAACTGCTTAATATTGTAGATAAACTTTCCCTGCAAATAGACTACTATCAACTGGTATCACACCTTTCAAACGGCGCTGCCATGTATATACCTTATGAGTTTAATGCTCTTGAGGATGGTAATTTCACTATTAAAAAAGATAAGAATAATGCTTTCTTTTGCGATATAGAGCTCAATCTTAAAAAATATGGTGAATTGCGTGTAAGGCTGGGGCTTTTTGAGAAGAAGTACCTTAATGTAAATATATCTACACAAAATCAGGAGTTAAAACAACTTCTGCAATCGGAGATGAAAGAGTTAAAAGAGCAGCTTAACACAACTGGACTCTTAATTAAAGAGATTCGATTTTTAGACCCAAATCAGACACAATATGCTTCAGATATAGATGCGGTAAATCTCGGTTTTGAGGCAAAAGTATGAAAACAAAAGCAGCAGCACTCAAATACGATGCATCCAAAGACTCAGCACCAAGAGTAACAGCCAAAGGTGAAGGGAAAACTGCGCAAAAAATTCTAGAGATTGCAAAAGAGAATGACATTCCGATAAAGCAGGATGAAAACCTGATTGAACTACTTTCAAATGTGGAACTTGATCACGAAGTACCACCTGAAATGTATAAAGCTATTGCCGAGGTCTTCAGTTTTATCTATAAACATACTAAATAAGTTTTTTTAATACTAAAAGTATCAAATTTTCCCTTGAACAAAAAAAAAGCAACATAAGAGTACCAATTTATATAATTGTATGTTACAATTAACACAAAAAGGTGATAGGTATATCTTATGTCAAGTGAACAAAACTCGTGCAAAAACTTAGAATTGTTAGAACTTGATGAAGTCCCTATTACACAAAAAGAGTACGATAAGATTATTAGCATCCAAAGTAATATTCTTGGCATGGTTGCCGATAATGAAGAGAGTGACGTTGTACTAAACACTTTATGTCGATTGGCTGAAAAGCTTCTTCCTAATGCTGTTGCTTCTATTATGCTTTTGGATCCAAAAAGCAATTCTCTTAGTGTTTTATCTGCTCCTTCCGTACCAGAAGCCGGTCATAAAGCATTGGAAAAATTAAAGCCTGGAAAAGGTGCCGGTTCTTGCGGCAATGCAATCTTTCAAAATGAAGCACAATATGTCGTAGATACATTTGAAGATGAAAGATGGCTTGACTTAAGAGAACTCGCACACGATTTTAACCTATGTGCTTGTTGGTCCATGCCTGTAAAAGATGAAAATGCTCAACCTATTGCTACGTTTGCTCTTTCATCTTTTGAACAGCGTTCCCCTTCAAATTTTCATAAAAAATTATTAGAAACTGGTGCTAAGATTATTAGCATTGTCCTAAAAAATATCAAAAAAGATCAAAAACTAAAACTCTTTTCGTTAGCTACACAAAATGCTTCTGAAGGGATTGTAATTACCGATGAACACAATACTATTATCGAAGTAAACCAAGCCTTTAAAGATATTTATAAATATGATGAAAGAGATATTATAGGAAAAAATCCAAGTTTCTTATCCTCTCGTAAACAATCCAAAAATTTTTACGATGAGATGTGGAAAAGTTTAAATGAGACTTCGAAATGGGCAGGAGAGATCGTAAATGTTAATGCTGAAGGAAAAGAGATCACTCAATGGTTAAGCATTAGTGTTTTAGAGTTACCGCATCATAAAAAAAACTATCTTGGAATTTTTACAAATTTAACAGAACTTAAACAGGCAAAAATACAGATCGAAGAGATGGCATTTATTGATTCTTTGACAGGATTGAAAAACAAATCAAAACTTGAGCATATGTTAGAGTCTTATAAAAATCCTGTAACATTGATTTTACTCAATATCAATAACTTCTCTTATATCAATACCGCTTACGGATACGAGATTGGTGATGCTATTTTACAAGATGTAGCAGAAGTTTTAAAAAACAATTTTGGCAAGCACCATACATTTAGAATTAATTCCGATGAGTTTGCTCTGTTATACGAAACAGATATTGACATAAAAAAGGTAGTTAGCGAAATTCAAAAATATTTTTACGGCTCTACTATTATGGTGAAAGATCTTACCTTTAACATCTCTTTTACCTATGGCGGTGTTTATGTTGATAAAAATGTTTTACGTGATGCTGCAATAGCTTTGAAAAAAGCGAAACAAAACGGGAAGAACAACCTTTTTATATACAACCATAAAGATGATGTTGCTCTAAATGATCAAAATAAAGAGAATTTCTTTGAATCAAACAGACTCTTACACTCTGCACTTCTTGAGGATCGAATAGTTCCATATTATCAGGGAATCAGAAACAATAGAACAGGAAAAATCATCAAATTTGAAGTACTTGCTAGAATTGAGGACTTTGATAAAGTTATCTCCCCTATCGCCTTTTTAGAAGCGGCAAAACTCTCGGGCTTGTTGTTAGAGATCACTAAAGCTATTATAGATAAAAGTTTTTATGAGATGGCACAAAACGACTACACCTTTTCTATAAATATTACGGAAGAGGATTTAAACCAACACTACTTAAAAATTTTTCTTCTGGAAAAAGTAAAACACTACAATATCAAGCCAAATAGAATTGTTTTGGAGGTTTTAGAAGGTATTAGTGCAACAGGAAAAATCAACCATATAGATCAGTTAAAAAGTTTAAAAGAGTGCGGATTTAAAATCGCCATAGATGATTTTGGTTCAGAATATTCTAACTTTGAAAGAATTTTAGATATGGATATAGACTTCTTGAAAATAGATGCACGATATATTAAAAATATTGACACCGATCCGAAAAGTTACGAGATAACAAGAGCTATAAGCTTTTTTGCTAAAAATGCAAATATTCCTGTTATCGCAGAGTTTGTACATTCTCAATCGATTCAGGAAAAACTTGAAGAACTTGATATCGAGTTCTCTCAAGGCTACCTCTTTAGTGAGCCTTCACCTCAGCCGATTGAGAAATAAACTTCTCAATCTCCCTTGCCTCTTATTATTTTAGTTGGCTCCAGTTGTCACCGATATTAAGTGAGGCTTTTAACGGGATATTTAACTTATAAATATCCTCCATTATAGACTGAAATTTTTTCCCAAGCTCATCTGAAACTGCTTCATCCACTTCAAAGATAAGTTCATCGTGAATCTGTAGCAACATTTTAGCGCCCAAGTTCTCTTTTTCAATCGTTTTAATAATTTTATTCATTGAAAGCTTAATCAGATCACTCGCACTCCCTTGAAAAACACTGTTTACACTCTCACGCTCATAAGCGGCTTTAAACATAGGTGTCGCATTTTCATAGTCAAAATATCTTCTTCTACGAAGCAGTGTCTCTATGTAGCCTTTCTCTTTAGAGCCGTCTACAATTGATCTAAAATAAGTTTTTACAGTTGGAAATGATTCAAAGTACTTCTCTATAATCGCCTTTGCCTCTTTTGTCGTAATTCCCAACGTATCTGAGAGTTTTTTCTGTCCCATTCCATATAGAAGTCCAAAGTTTACAGTTTTGGCAATACCTCTTTTTTGGGCAGCTTCCTCCTCGCCAAATAAAACGATGGCAGTTTGCAGGTGGATATCTTTATTATGATTAAAAGCATCAACAAGTACAGGATCCCCAGAAAAGTGTGCTAGCAGACGCAATTCAATCTGCGAGTAATCTATCCCTATAAGTTTTTTCCCTTTTGGTGCTACAAATGCTTGACGGATCTTTGCTCCAAGCGGTGTACGTGTAGGAATATTTTGCAAGTTAGGATTTTTAGAACTAAGTCTCCCTGTTGCCGTTCCCGTTTGTACAAAAGATGTATGGATACGGCTATCTTCGCTCTCACGTGCTAATTTTAATAACGGTTCAATATAAGTAGAGTAAAGTTTATATACTTCACGATACTCTAAAAGCTTCGGTATGATCTCATGAGAATCTTTGAGTGAGCTAAGAACCTTTTCGTCTGTAGAGTACCCAGTCTTAGTTTTCTTTCCTACAGGTAATCCTAACGTTTCAAAAAGTACTACACCTAACTGCTTTGTAGAGTTAATATTGAACTCTCCGCCTGCAAGTGTATATATCTCTTGTGTCAGTGTTTGAATATTGGCTTGTACCTCTGTTAAAAACTTCTCTAAGAAAGCTGTATCAACGGCAATACCTGTTTCTTCCATTTTTAAAAGTGTTTGTAAAAACGGGATCTCTATATCATCTGCTTCATCTATAAGATGATCAGCATTTTGCAATTCTAGTTTTTGTAAGAAAAGGTTATAGAGTTTAAAAGTGATATATGCATCTTCAGCCGCATATTTACATGCTTGCTCCAGCTCTACCGATGCAAATGTCTCCCCTTTTTTCACCGTATCTTTAAACGCAATCATTTTATGGTTTAAAAGTTTTTCCGAGAGTTTATCGAGAGAGAGTGCCGCTTCAGGATTGATAAGCCACGCGAGTATCATACTGTCGCTGTATACACTTAACTCTTCCCCTACAAACTTGTTAAGAAAGTGAAGATCAAACTTGATGTTATGCCCAACTATTAAAGAGTTAAAAATCTTTTTAATTGCATCCTTTGCATCATCTTCACTGATCTGCTCACCAACACCCAGATAAAAATGTCCAAACGGTACATAATACGCTTCATCTTCATTAAAACAAAATGAGAACCCTACAAGCTTATCGTTTTCATAATCAAGCCCCGTAGTCTCTGTATCGAAAGCTACGATAGTCAATTCTTCTAACTTTGCGATCACATCATCAAGCGTTTTCTTATCTGTGATTAGAGTTGTTTTAAACTCCTCTGCACTATGATCTTCTGCTATCTCTTCATTTGCTTTTTGAACAGCTTTCTCTTTTTGCTCATCACTTACCATATTTTTGGCATGAAGTGTTCGAAGTATAGCATTTTGTTCATACTGAACAAGTTCATCATAGATATTTAAAAACGGGTTTTCAACATCCATCTTGTACTCTTCAAAATCAAGCGTATCAAACGCATCGTCACGAAGCGTTACAAGTTGTTTTGACATATAAGCCTGATCTTTTGAAGCTATAAGCTTCTTTTGATTTGCACCTTTTATCTCGTCTATATGAGCATAGATATTATCTAAAGTTCCATATTCTTTTAAAAGCTTCTCAGCCCCAACTTTTCCTATCCCTTTTACACCTGGAACGTTATCGGCACTGTCACCTAAAATAGACTGATAATCGATAAACTGTTTTGGAGTTACACCGTACTTTTCATAACAAGCTTCTTCATTAACGCTTTTTCTTTTAATAGCATCGACGATAGTGACATTATCATCATCTATAAGCTGATAAAGGTCTTTATCGTGTGAAACTACACGAACTTTATACCCTTTATCTTTTGCAAACTTTACAACAGTGGCTATCATATCATCCGCTTCAAAACCGGTAAGACCAAGAGTTTTATAACCCATTTTATTGATCCACTCAATAGCAACAGGGAGCTGCATTGTAAGTTCAGGCGGTGGAGCTTGACGATTTGCTTTATAGTTTTCATCTATCTCGTTTCTAAAAGTATCCCCTTTAGAATCAACAGCAAAAATAATATAGTCACTATCGTGATCTTTTTGCAATGTAGAGATAAAGTTTGTAAATCCTGTTAAAAGTCCTGTCGGAAAACCATCTTTTGTTTTTAAGTGCTGCGGAAGTGCGTAAAAGCTTCTAAAAAAGAAGCCGAATGTATCTATAACTGTAACTACTTTAGACATGAAAGTTTATAACCCTTCTTCTTCGATAATATCTAACATATCGTCAATAGCATCTTCTATAGCTTCATGGTTATACCCTGCATCTCTTGCTTTACGAAGTGCAAAGTTGATGGCTTGTTCAGACAAAGGTTTATTGATAGGTAAAGCAGTTTTTACAATATGCAACGCCATTGCATACTCTTTAACCTCATCTGGCGCAGATGCAGGTTCATCGGCAAAACGGATCATCTCTACAAACTCTTTGTCAAAGCCCCAGTGTTCAAACACCTCAGCCGTAACTTCGGCACTCGTTACACCCACATACGACTTTTCAACTTGTGCCAGATTATTTGACATCTCAATTTCAGATTTGAAACTTACATCTTCATCTTCTTTGATTACGTCACTTGCAATAAGAATTTTTCCAGTCTCCTGTAAAAAAGCTGCGAGGTACAATTTTTCCGCTTTTTTCTTATCGATCTTGCCGTACCATCTATTCATCATGGTTGCTTGCAAAGAAGAGATCTCTGCAAATCTCTCACTTGTAATACCGTATGGTTGCATATCGACATTGAGCAGTTTTCTTAAGGCATTACCAAGGGCGATAGTCCTTGTCATACTCATTCCAAAAAGCGAAACTGCCTGACCGACATTTTTAATCTCCCTACCGAAGCCGTAAAGAGGTGAGTTTGCCGTTTTTAAAAGGTTAGCTACAATCATCGGGTCATGTTCAATCACCTTAGTAAGATCAGAAACTCCAGCTTCTTTATCTGCAAACACTCTATCTATATCTGCAATAGTTTTAGAAAGTGGAGGAAGGGATTTAATACTCTCTACAATTGAGCTTTTCATATCTCTAATACCTTTTTTTTTAATTATTTTATTTTTTATTATAGCGAATTCTAAATTTAATTATCTACACCTAATGACACTGTTGTACCGTTTTTAAAGGATCTGTAATATACTCATATCCATTGTAAATTGTAAAACCGCCATAGAGGATAACTGCTACACTCGATAAACTCATCATCATATTTCTAAAGTTTGTTGCACTTGCCATTGAGGACAAAAATCCAAGTCCAAACATTGCCGGAATTGTACTTATTCCAAAAATAAACATCACTAATGCTCCATACAACGGACTTGCTGTTGATGCCGCAGTGATCGCAAAAAAGTATACAAAACCGCATGGAAGCAGTCCGTTAAGCATTCCAAGAACAAAAAAACTAAAGTTTGATTTGGAGTTTAAAATAGAGCGAAAACTCTCTTTATAAAGTTTAGATGAGGAGAAAGTATGTTCAATCACTGTTAAAAATTTAATTTTCCCCATAAGTGACAAGCCGGCCAAGATCATCACAACTCCGGCAACAACAAGCAAAGCACCGTTTGCACTATTTGAAAATGTCACAACGCCGCCGAGTGCTCCAAAAACAGCACCTAAGAGTGTGTATGTAAACACTCTTCCAAGACTGTAAAGCAGATGCGCTACACTCTTTGAAACTTTTGAGCTTTGCGGCTCAATTTTAATACTTGAATAGGCAAGAACTATTCCTCCGCACATACCTATACAATGCCCAAAAGATCCTAAAAACGCTATGCTTATGATCGCTATAATATTAACTGTATCCACTTATTTGTCCGTTAAAATTTTTCTTATTTTTGGATCTAGCATCGTTTCACCGCGAAGTGTAAAAAGTTTCATCTCTCCATAAGTTACTAAATGTTCTTTTTTTTGTTCATACGCACCAAAACCAAATCCCATAGGTGTGATCTCATTTCGTGAATAATATGCTTCTTTTGCATCGATCCACTTATTTGTATCTCTACTCATCACCCAGATTTTCACCTCATCTTTAAACGGTTTGTTTTCAAGCCATAAAACGAAATCTCCGTGATCATGAAAAAACCAAGTTTTACCATCTTTTGCCACCACCTGAGATGCATAAGAGAGCTCATCTATAATCATCCCGCAATAACTGTCTTGATATTTATGCAATTCTATTTTTAAAGGAAGTTGTTTGAGGTTTCCCTCTTTTATCACCACCATATGTTGTGTTTTCCCTAAAGAAAGGAATATAGATACTATTACTATCACAAAAACTAAGACTATTAAAATCGGTGCTATTTTTTTCATGTATGTATTATACTTGGATAATCTTAATAAGCTTTTTAGTCACTAAAACATATTAGTTTAAATCCCTGCCATTACTCGCAGTTTATTATGCTATTATGAATCATATTAACAACTAGGATAAAATAAGTTGACATTTAAAGAACTGGGTCTATCAGCACCTTTATTAAAAGCGATAAAAGAACAAGGCTATACAAAAGCTACACCGATACAGGAAAAAGCTATACCTGTAGTATTAGAGAAAAAAGATATATTAGCAGGTGCCCAAACGGGTACAGGTAAAACAGCGGGGTTTACACTCCCTTTACTCGAACTCCTTTCCCGTGCAAAACCAACAAAACATAAGCACGAGGTACGTGCACTTATACTGACTCCCACACGTGAATTGGCTGCACAAGTTGGCGAGAGTGTGTCTCTTTACGGCAAACATCTCCCATTTAAATCTACAGTAATATTTGGAGGGGTAAAGATAAACCCTCAGATCACACAATTGAAAAAAGGGGTAGATATTGTTGTAGCTACTCCGGGAAGACTCTTAGACCATATTTCTCAGGGGACGATCAAACTTTCAAAAGTTGACTTTTTCATCCTTGATGAAGCGGATAGAATGTTAGATATGGGGTTTATCAACGACATAAAAAAAATCATGAAACTCCTGCCAAAAGAGAGACAAAACCTACTCTTTTCGGCAACTTACTCAGATGCTATAAAAAAACTTTCAGAGAGCTTGCTAAAGTCTCCAACTCTTATAGAAGTAGCAAGAAGAAATACTTCAAGCGAGATCGTTAAACAAGCTGTTTATCACGTTGACAAAGCACGTAAACGTGAGCTTTTAACACACCTCATCACTGAAGGGGATTGGAAGCAGGTACTTGTATTTACAAGAACAAAACACGGAGCAAATAAACTGTGTGGACAGTTGGAAAAAGACGGGATTTCAGCTGTGGCAATTCACGGAAACAAAAGTCAAAATGCAAGAACCAAAGCACTCGCTGACTTTAAAAAAGGTGATGTAAGAGTTTTAGTGGCAACTGACATCGCAGCACGCGGGATCGACATCGATCAGCTTCCCCATGTAGTAAACTTTGAACTGCCTAATGTCAGTGAAGATTATGTACACCGAATTGGACGTACCGGACGTGCTGGAAACGAGGGTGAAGCTGTTTCACTGGTGTGTGTAGACGAAGATGAATTCTTGAAGAACATTGAGAAGCTTATCAAAAAAGATATCCCTAAAGTGTGGTTAAAAGGTTTTAAACCAGATCCATCTATAAAAGCAGAACCTATAAATATGGGCGGAGGGCGCGGTTCTCGCAACAACTCTCAAAAGAAAGCAAAACCCGCGCAAAATAAGCCTCGGTCTAATCGGTCTAATTCAAGAAACCGTTCCCGTTCTAGATCTTAAAACTTTCTAGAGAAAGATTAATCACTTTTACCTCAACTAAAAAATGAGCTTATTTATAGCTCTTTACAAACAATACAAAAGCTGTAAAAAAAGATACAAGCGATACTATAAAAAAGAGTCCTTGTATCCCGTAAGCCAATACTATCGGTTCAAACAACAAGGGTGAGGAAAATTGTCCCAGAAAAAAACTCGACGTTAACATCCCTGAAGCTTTTCCCCTTTTATGCGGCGGCACTTGAGAGAGAAACCAGGCACTGGTATTGACAAGTAAAAGTCCAAAAGCCATCCCCAGTGGAGCGGTAGCAAAAAAGAGTTCTGTAATACTCTTCGCCTCTGAGACGATAAATACACCCGTACCAAAAAGTATAAATGTCGCCATATAGATCTGGATATAGGAAAATTTTGCTTTGATCTTTGCATACTGTATAGAGGTAAGAGCATTAAAGATCATAGCTGTTGCTATCACAAATCCTACCGTCTGCGGTTTGCCTCCCAAGGTATTTACTATCAAGTACGGTAATTGTGTCGGAAGCATATAAAATAGAACCATCACAAAAAATGCCGTCAAATACACTGGAAAAAGTTTTGTCGATACATTGAGATCTTCATCAAGCTCAGAGTGTTTTTTCGGCTCATAAAGTGAACTTAAAAGTAATGGGAAAAAGAGTATAGGGAGCAAGTAGATCGCAAAAGGATACGACCAATGTATTTGTGCCAGCAATCCCCCTAAAGAGATAAAAACTATCCCGCCAAGGGCTACAGCCATCCCCTGCTTTGCCATAAACTTATGTCGCAACTCTTCATTAAAATAATCTCCAATCAGTGCCGTTGAACTAGTCATTATGAGGGCAACGGCAATTCCAAGAAGTGCACGACCTATAAGAATCACATAAAAATCATGCAGATAAAATCCGGAACTTCCCCCTATTATAAAAAGTATAATTCCTCCATATAGAGGCTTAAGCCGACCAAATCTGTCTACAATATGTCCTGCAAAGGGAGCAAAAAGAGCTATCATCATCGAGGGAATCGTAAGCATCAATTTTGATAGAAACTCTATATGTTCTATATTAGAAAATTTATGCGCGATTAACGGTAAGGATGAGACTACTGTAATACCGGACATAACACCGAGAGTTGCTATCAACAGTAAGGATATTTGTATCTTAATTTTATTCATAAATTCTCTTTTGCCATCGGATGACATACATCGACTGTATCTTTAAGATCTTGTTTTTGAATATGTGTATAGATCTGTGTCGTTAACAGTGAGGAGTGTCCGAGAAGTTCTTGAACAACTCTAATATCGGCTCCACCTCGTATTAAAGAGGTTGCATAGGAGTGTCGCAGCACGTGGGGTGATACGCCCAAATATTTTTGTGTAATTTTAAAAGCAGAGATTCGGCTCAGTTTGCCACCTTTATAGTTGCACCATATAAAATCTTTCTCAAAAGGTAATTCTCCAAGATACTCATCGATCGCATCTTTGGCAACTTGAGCTAAAGGGACAATTCTCTCCTTTTGCCCTTTGGCATGGCGGATGTAGAGCCACTCCCCGTCAATATCCCCTAAAGAGAGTTCCAAACATTCACTTATCCTTGCTCCGCTTGCATATAAAAAAAGGATCAAAGCATAATCCCTTTTTCCTATCCAAGTAGATCTGTCAATCATTGAAAGTCCACTTTGTATCGCTTCATATGATAAAAACTTTGGAAGCAGTTTTGGAATTTTTGCCGACTTGATCTTTGTTTTTTCCGCTAAAAACTCCTCTTTATAACAGAAATCAAAAAAGGCGTTGATTGAAGAGAGTTTACGATTGAGTGTACGTTTGTTTTTATATTCTGAGAGAAGAGAGAGAATTGTTGGGGTATCTAAAGAGATAAGGGGCTTTTGGAACTTCTCTTCAAGTTGCAGAAGATCACCCTTGTATGCCTCAACACTCTTTTTTGAGAGTGTTTTGGTGACAAGGATATATTCTAAAAAAGCTTCGAGTTCCTTAGACATCTATTTAATTGATATTTTTGTATCATCCACATAAAAAACTTTATCGCCTACAAAAACGAATCCGTCACTAAAGTCACTTTCATATATTTTATATTCAAAAGTTTTTTTGTCAATTTCTATAAGATACTCCTCTTTTTCAAGAAGATATATCTTTTCTTCATCACTTACCATTCCAAGAATATGTGCAAACGGGAACTTGGTTTTATTAACAACCTCAAGCTCAGGAGTTAAAGAGATAACATCACCCTGCTTTGTTGCTATATAAAGCATCTTATCGTCATCTATAATACTTCTGATCTCATACTTTTGGCGTATCTCTTTTTGTGCAAGTGAAAGGATTTTTGTACCTGTAGCTGCGATAATTTTATTATCAATCATATTAAAATAGATAATATTATTAAATTTATCTTGAGATGATACGATCACTGTACGTAAACGTTTTTTCACCGTAGCATTGATGATAACTATCTTACCGTCAAGTGTTGAGAAGATAACAAGATCTTTCATAAAGTAAGGGTTTACTATCTTCATATCAACTGCTAAAGATTTAGAACCCTGCTCTTTTAATACCAATGCTTTAGTATTAATATCATACAGAGCCATATCGTTGTTTGCAAAAAGTACTGCTAAAATATTATCTTTTATACTCGCTGCTGCAATTGTATTTTTAAGATCAATATTTTTTGTAATATTGCTATCTGCTATAGATACTATACTAACATTTCCGTCAATTGATGCAGAGATGATCCAACCGTCACTCTCTGAGATAAGTCTTTTATCTTCATCGATCGTAATATCTTTAACACCATCTTTATCGAGAACCTTGCCGTTATCTAAAAGTGCAACATTGTAAGCTCTATCTACTAGGTCAGATTCTATACTGCTCTCTTTATCCCAATCAGCTTCTACAGATTTCGGCTCAAAAACCTCTTTTGTACTACATCCACTAAAGACGATCGTTAAAGCTGTTAGAGTAAAAAATATATAGTTTTTCAAACTATTTAACTCCGTAGTGCATTAATGATTTTGCAACATTTGCTAAAGGTGAATCTGATGAGATCATACTTAAGTTTGCATGAGCTTCATCAATTTTGCCTTCATTCATAGCGATTAATGCCAATTCTACCAATGCTAACTCTTTATAGATAACATCTTTTTGTTTCGCATATTTTTCTAAGAGCTTTTTATCACCTTTAAGTTGTGCAGCTTCGTATGTTGAAAGGTCTCCGATAAGTAATGCTTTTGAGTCTGTTAATTTTGAAAATTCTTCTGCACTCTCGTTTGCTACTGCTTGAGAATAAGCCCATACGTCATGGAGTTCAGAACTTAGTGATTGAAGTCTTGCAACTGTTGCAGTGTCAAAACTGCCTGCCTGCAGTTCTTTTAATGTCTCATTTGCAGCAGTTATAGTATTTTGTTTATTTACATCATAAGCGATATCAGCAGCTACTATTAAAACTATAGCGATTACAGAACCTATAAGCGGTTTTTTATATTTCTTTACAAACTTTTCCGTTACGACAGCTTTTTCAAAGAACTTCTCTTCAGAGTTCAGTTCCTCTTTAACCATGTCAATGTTATCTTTTAAGCTCAAAAATCATCCCTTTATTTCGAAAGTATAGAATATTATCGCATAGTTTGTTAAACTTTTCTCAAACAAGTTCAAATAAATTAAGTTTTCTATGTTAAAATTTAAGAAAATTATATAAGTCAGGAAATTTAATGCAAGTTGATGATAAATTATTAAGCAGATTAGAAAAATTATCTTATTTAAAAGTTGCAGAGGATAAACGTGCTGAAATCGTAGAGCAGTTGTCTGAAATCGTAAGTTTTGTTGATAATCTCAGTGAGTTAGATACGGCTGGAATCGACTCAACTTTTGCTATGAACGACAATGCAACTCCATTAAGAGAAGATTTACCATCTTGCGATACTAATGTAAATGATGATATACTGCGTCATGCACCAGATGCATCTGAACATTTCTTTATAGTACCTAAAATTATCGAGTAGTCATGATCAGAGTCTATGGTATAAAAAATTGTGATAGTGTAAAAAAAGCTTTATCGTTTTTTAAAAAGAACGATCTTGCATATGAGTTATACGACTTTAAAACAGAAAAATTACCATGCCAAAAGATAGATGAATGGCTCAAAAAAGTGAGTATGAAAGAACTTTTTAATTCAAGAAGTACTACATACAGAAACTTAAAGCTCAAAGAACTTAACCTCGATGAAGCCGGACAAAAAGAGTGGTTGTGTAAAGAGAACCTTCTTATTAAACGACCGGTGGTTGAGTTTAACGATGAAGTAATTGTTGGTTTTAACGAAGAAAATTATAAAAGGAGTTTTCTATGAGTGAAGAGTTACAAAGTCAAAGTGCACAAGCAGGTAAAAAGTTAGATATTAAAAAACTTTTAAAAAGTGTTATGGCGTTTAAGTCATCAGACTTACACCTAGTTGTTGGAAGTGAACCGCAGATTAGGATAGATAAGGAGTTAAGAGCACTTAACCTTCCTGTTCTAAGTGATACTGACATTGAAGAGATGGCATATTCTCTTATAGAAGACAAACAGAAAAAAGATTTTGAAGAGAACAACGAACTTGACTTCTCTTTTGAACTTAAAGATATCGGGCGTTTTCGTGCGAACTACTACCGTACTATTTACGGTATAGGTTGTGCATTCCGTATGATTCCTATTGAGATTCCGACACTTGAAGAGTATGGAAATCCACCAATTTTCAAAGAACTCGTTAAAAAAGAGAAAGGGCTTATTCTTGTAACAGGTCCTACTGGTTCAGGTAAATCAACTACACTTGCGTCAATGCTACATGAGATTAATCTCAATGAAAGACGTCACATCATTACAATTGAAGACCCGGTTGAGTTTGTTCACACAAACATTAAATCTCTCTTTTCACAAAGGGATGTTGGTAGCTGTACAAGATCGTTTGCTACAGCACTGAAGTACGCTCTTCGTCAAGACCCGGATGTTATCCTCATCGGGGAGATGAGGGATGCTGAAACGATCGGTGCAGCTCTAACAGCCGCGGAAACTGGTCACTTGGTTTTTGGTACACTCCATACAAACTCTGCACCAGGAACAATCAACCGTATCATCGACGTTTTCGATGGTGAGGAACAGGCTCAAGTACGTGCGCAACTTGCATCATCACTAGTTGCCGTTATTTCTCAAACACTTATTCCAAGAGTTGGTGGCGGTAAAGTTGCTACACAAGAGGTTATGATCTCTAATCCTGCCATTTCTAACCTTATCCGCGAAGATAAAGTACACCAAATCTATTCACAAATGCAGTTAAACCAAGGGGAAACTGCTATGACAACTCAGACACAACAGCTGCTTGAACTCTTACAGAAAAAAACTATCTCTAAAGAGAATGCACTGAAAAACTCAAACAGACCTGATGAGTTAATGAAGGTTATTGCGAACCTCTAATAACTTCCCTCCTTTTTTCTTATGAAACTCGTTAGAGTTTCATAACTCTATCCCTATAAATTTTTCTTATTTACCATTAAGTTTATACGAGATACAATAGTCCTATGAACTACCAATTAAACTTAAGAGAAGTGACGTATTCACTCTCAACTGCTTTGGATTTTGTAGGTATTGATGATACTTTTCACGGCAAAAGAGTTGCCTACATGGCAGCGGAAATTTTAAAAGAGCTACACTGGCCGCAAGAAAAAATAGATGATGTTATCTGTGCATCTATGCTCCATGACTGCGGTGTTTCCTCTACAGACGTGCATTCACACCTTGTAACTGAACTCGACTGGGACAATTCTCAAGTACATGCAAAGCGCGGAGAAGAACTTTTAAAAAGTGTAGATATTTATGAAAAGTATGCAACCTTAATACGTTATCATCATACCCACTGGAATAGAATGCCGGATTCTCTTTCAGAAGAAGAAAAGTATATTACAAATCTTATATATATGGTTGACAGGGTTGATGCTTTAAATGCTCAGCAAAAAGACTCTGAAGTCTTCTCAATTCAAACAATTCAAGAAACTATTCAAAAATACAGCGGTTCAATGTTCTCTCCTGAACTTGTAGAGATCTTTTTACATGTATCTCAGCGCTCATCATTTTGGTTTTATTTTGAAGAGGATGCACTGGATGAGTATTTTGTAGAGTGGATCGAAAAAGGGATTGAACATACATTCTCCTTTGCAGAAGTAAAAAAGCTTGCATTGATGTTTGCTGCCGTTGTAGATGCAAAAAGTGAATTTACCTCTTCACACTCTGTAAGTGTAAGCAACCTTGCACGTTATCTGGCTGAAGAGATGAATCTTTCCTTAGAAGTTTGTGAAAAAATAGAGATAGCAGGCTTATTACATGATCTGGGAAAACTTCGTGTAGATGATGCAATTTTAAATAAACCCGCAAAACTTGACTACAATGAACGTCTTAAAATGAATCGACATGGATTTGATTCTTATATTATTTTACGCAGAGTACAAGGTTTTAAAGAGATAGCTTATCTGGCATCTATGCACCATGAAACCTTAGATTCGCAAGGATATCCTTACAATTTTGAAGCAAAAGATATCCCTATCGAAGCGCGTATTATTACAACCGCCGATATCTATCAGGCTCTTATACAAAACAGACCCTATCGTGAAGGATTAACTAAAGAAGAGGCATTAAAAATAGTTACTTCAATGACCGAAGCAGGTAAACTAGATTACAGAATTACAGACCTGATGGCAAACAATCTGGATATCTGTTATGAAAAAGCTATGATAGAGTATGAAATCTAATAATACTATTGCACTATTTAACAATAAACCAAGGGTTTAAAAGCTCTTCTTTATTATATACAAGAGGCTTTGTTAAGTCGAACTGATATACCATTTTTCCGGCTTCTCGCAGTATAGCATCGGCTGCAGCCGTATCCCATTCGCTAGTCGGTCCTAATTTTGGATAGATGTCAGCTTCACCGGCTGCTATCATACATAATTTGAGTGAGCTTCCAACAGCTTTTTGTTCTATCTTTTTTGTATCGAAACTTGCTATGAAATCTTTTGTCTCTTGTGTAAGGTGTGATCTTGAAGTTAAAACCAGAAGTTTATCTTCCGGATTGTGGTTAATTTTTAGTGGAAGTTTTATACCGTTTTTAAAAGCCCCTTGATCTTTTACTGCCCAATAAAGTTCCTCTTTTACAGGTGCATATACAACACCTAAAACAGGTGTGTCTTTGTGAATGAGTGCAATATTCACGGTAAATTCACCATTTTTCTTTATAAATTCCTTGGTACCGTCTATAGGGTCTATACACCAGTAATAATCCCAGTTTTTTCTTACACTATAAGGAGCATCCTGAGTCTCTTCACTCATTATCGGTATATTGGGGTAGAGTTTTTCTAATGTGGAGCAAATGATCTCGTTTGCTTTGAGATCAGCTTCAGTAAGTGGAGAGTTATCCTCTTTATACTCTATGGCAAAATCTTGCACATAGATCTTCATAATAGCTTCCCCTGCTTCTAAAGCCAGTGCTTTAATTGCTTCTATATCTATAGAACTAAGCATTTTTCCTAAACTTAATCATCTTAAATCTCTCACCCATTAAATTTGGCATAATCAGCATTTTAACTTTTTCAAGCTCTTGTTTATAGATCTTCTCATCTGCATTTTCTTGTAACATCTCTAATAGTTCTAAAATTCCCATATCAACAAGGGCAACCATTTGAGGGACACATGTTATAAACTTCACACCAGCCTCTTCATATGCATCTTTTACATGTTCAAAAGTTACATCGTAAGTGATATCTGAAGTTCCAAAAAGTACCTCTCTGTCTAGATCATCTTCAAAGAATGGATACACCTCATGTTTTGCATAGATTCGAAGTGAAAAATCAGGGCGTGCCTGCAACTCTCCGTAATCAAAACTCATAAATTCAAAACGCTCAGCTGAGAGAGCCATCTCTTTGGCAAACTCTTCATAGCCGACTGCAATCTCACCTTTTTCTTTATGATATTTCTTTGCTTTTTCACTTACCCATTCATCTTCAACATCAAAATTGATCTGATGCCCCTCTACACGCGCAGTATGCCCTTTAAAGTAGAGTTCACAAGGGAACGCATCAAAGATCTCATTGGCAATAAAAAAAGCACTTTTTACTTCCATCTCACTTAAAGATTTATGGTGTGTTAACTGAACTACATCACCGAAGCTCTCAGCAAAATAGTCCCTTTGTTGTCTCTGAAGATCATCAAAACGCTCAATAATAACAAAGCGTAAACTTAAAAGAAGTTCTGGTCTAAGTGTATATAAGAACTCACATACATCTGCTAAAAAGTAACCGTGGTGTGCACCTATCTCACACACTACACCATCTTTATCTAAAAAGCCTTCATCAACTAAAGAGATAATGTGTTTAGCTATCGTTCCGCCAAAAAACTTACTTGCACTGACAGCCGTGTAAAAGTCACCCTCTTTACCAATATTTTTATACGTAGCATAGTAACCTTCTTTACCGTAAAGCCACTCACCCATATACTCGCTAAATTTCATCTACTCTCCATTATTTACATACATCTCATAGAGTGTCAATAGTTCTAATTGTTTATCAATCTCATATATTTTTGCATCTATTTTTTGAATCTCTAAAGAGTTTTGCAGATTCTCTACATCATACTCAGTTTTATAGCCCGCTTCATATAGTGCTTGAGTATCTTCTAAAAGTTTCCCATACAGATCAATATTTTCTTTACTCAAAGAGACCTTTTTATCTAAATTATCTATGTTATGTAAAACCTGTTCAAAAAGGTTTGTAAGTTCTCTTTTTTTATCTTCCTGAATCACTTGAGACTTTAGATAATCGAGCTTGATTGATTCAATATCGTTAAACATATTAATGTCAAGGGGCATCGATGCACTAACACCGTAATCATAATAATTGATTTCTCGGGAACTATCTCTTAAAACTCCAGCTATAAAGAACTGCTGTCCTTCACTTTTTTGCCATGTATATCCGGCTGTAAAGTTTACCTTTGGAAGATACTTGGCAATAGTCACATTTTTATAGTATCTGTCTTTTTCGATCTGAGACTGAGTCTGTTTTATAACAATGTTATTTTTTAAAAACTCATCCTCTTTTATAAGTTCTAAGTGTGGAATAGAAGCTTTTTTATAATCAAGATCACTCAGTACCTGAAATTGTGTTACCAATGTCTCTTTTGCATTTTGAATATCAAAAAGTGCCTGCTTTACAACATTTCTTTGAATAATAGCATCATCTAAAAAACCAGAATCGAGTCTTCCGCTTAAGTACTCTTCTCGTCTTTGTTCAAGGTTTATATCTGCATTTTTGATCTGCAATACTTGACGTTGTTCTTGAAAATCCGATTTTTTCAGCTGCATTAAAATAGAGATAGTATCTTTAATCATTTTTCGTTTTGCAACATCAATCGTATAATCGTTATACAACCTCATTGCATTGGCATATCTGATCCCATAATAAATACCACCGCTTTGAAAAATCGGTTGATTCATCTTTATTGTAGCCGATTGATTTGTCTGTTCTACTACATTGGGATTACTCTTAGAATAACTATAATTTAGTTGTATTGGTGCTATCCAAGTATCACGCAATTTTGAACTTTCTTGATCATTTTTTTCATAATCATATTCAAACTGCTTCTGTTTAAGATCAGAAAGATAAGTATCTAAAGAGGTGTTATTTTCATTTGCCAGTAAGCTAGAGCTTACTAACAGCAGATTCAAGAGCTTTAAAGCCTTCATCTATTTCCTCTTTCGTGATAGTGAGGGGTGGTAAAAATCTTAGTGTATTACGTCCTGCTTTAAGGACCATTACACCGTTTTCCTGAGCATTTTTAATGATTGCAGACAACGTCTCAGAATCTTTAACGCGTAGACCACACATCATTCCAAGTCCTACTTTTGCAGTAAATAAGTTTGTATGGTTATTGTAAAACTTTTCTAATGCAGCATCAAAATATGCTATTCCATCTGAGAGAGCACCGCTTGCATCATATTCATTTAAAATATCAAGCACTTCACAAACAGCAGTCGTACTTAAAAAGTTTCCGCCAAAAGTTGATCCGTGATCACCGGGACTAAAAATATCTTTTTTACTTGTCATCACAACACCGACAGGTACACCGCCGCCGACACCTTTTGCTAATGAAATGATATCAGGTTCTATCTCATACAGATTTGATGCTAAGAACTTCCCTGTTCTATATACACCTGTTTGTACTTCATCAACGATAACTAAAATATCTTTAGATTGTAACAACTTTACCAGCTCTTGAACTTTTTGTTTATCCTGAGGTTGTACACCACCCTCACCTTGAACCAGTTCGATCATAACCGCTACAGTATGATCATCAAGTAAAGATTCCACTTCATCGATATCTTTTGCATACACAAAACCGTCAGGGAACGGTCCAAAATAGTTATGCATAGACTCTTGCCCTGTTGCTTTTACTGTGGTGATCGTTCTTCCGTGAAATGAGTGATCAAGTGTAATAATTTTATAACGTTTTGGAACACCATCTTTTTCACCGTATTTTCTAGCGATCTTAATGGCACCTTCATTTGCTTCTGCACCACTGTTTCCAAAGAAACATTTCATATCATAACCGCTGGCTTCAACTATTTTTTTAGCAGCAAGTGCCTGCGGTGCAGTATAGTATAGGTTTGACATATGTATCAGTTTTTTTGTTTGCTCACATAGAGCATTTGTCAGTCTTTCATTACCGTGCCCCACACTCACAACTGCGATACCTGAAGTAAAGTCTATATACTCTTTACCATTAGCATCTGTAAGTCTTGCATTTTTACCACTAACGAACTCAACATCTGCTCTTGCATATGTCGGTAAAACATATTTTTTATCTAATTGTTGTATATCCATAATTTATCCAATAATTTTTATAAGATTATAACTAAAAATCTCTTACGATTGAAACCGTATTTTCTTGAAAAATAGCACTTTTACCTTCAATAGAGTGCCTTGAAGATGTAAGATTATTCACACCTGGTGTTCCGCTGTAGATCAAAACAGTATCATCTCTAAGATCTTCTGAGTTTTTAACCTCTAAAACCACTTCACCGTTTTTAGAAATAATTTTCACACGTTCCCCATCATTTATTTGGTGTGAGCTGTTAAGATACACATAGTTTTCTCTGTTAAATTGGGAGTTTAGGCTCTGAGCGCTTTTTGGTGTTATAAGATGAAAATTCCCTTCCGGTATATCTTGTAAAACATCAAACTCTTCAAGAAATAAAAACTCTCCATCATCGGTATCAAACCCCTCTTGATAAGAGATATGTTCTCTGTTTTCCACTTCAAAAACTCCATTGATTTTCACTACGCCGAAACTTTTAAAATGTTCTAAATATTCCTGTTCGCTTTTTAAATCTATTCCAAAAGCATCACACAAATATTTTGCCAACTCATACTCGCTGATCCCAATTTCACTCTCTATTTGTTTATTCATTACTGAAAGCGTATTATGTCCATACGAAGCACGAACATCATCTTTTTCCAAAAATGTTTTTGCAGGGATTACAAGGTCTGCTCTTTCACTTGTTTCATTTTCATAAAGCCCGAAATAAACAACATTTTTTGTATGGTAGATACTGTTTTGTACACGTATAGTGTCAGGCATCTGTGCAAGAGGATTCGCCCCTTGAATAAAAACCGATTCAAACTCATCAAAAGGGGTATTTACTTTTGAAACTTTTTTTGATTTCGTATTAAAAGGACTCTCAATCCCCTCTTTTGAATCTCCCAGATATGCTACACCAGAACCCTCTTTTCCAAAAAGACCTAGAGTAACGGCAAATGCATCTATTGCACGCATTATATCTGCACCATCGGAATACTTTTGAATCCCTACGCCACAGACAATTGCCACTTTTTGATCTTTTACAAGTTCTAAAACTGCTCCGATATCACCAAGAGACAATCCCATAGTATCAAGCGTTGCTTTAATACGAATACCTTGTGTCAGTTCGTAATAATCTTCAAATTCACTTGCGTATTCTTGTAGATACTCTTCATCCAAAGAGCCCTCTATATGTAAAAAACGAGTTAAAAGCATAGCAAAATAGAGATCAGTATGGGGCTTGAGCTGTACATGATAATCTGCCGTTTTTGCAATCTGTGTTTTTACAGGATCAATAACAATAATTTTCTTATCTTTTATAAGCGGTAAAAGATGTGAAGATGTCACATGAGGGTTTCTTCCCCAAAAGATAATAACATCAGATTTTTCGATCTCAGAATAAGGCATATTTTTATTACTACCGCGCCCTTCAAGTATACCGGCTTCACCCGCACCGTCACATAAACTTCCATCAGTCAAGATATTATCATTTGAGGCAAAAAAATGATCTGTTACATCTTGCATTAAACCAAAGTTTCCATGCCCCTTGTAATGGAGCATTTGATGTTTTGGAGTTTGTTCAATAATCTCTTTTAACTTCTTTAACGCTTTGTCTAAACTAATTACCTCACCTTTATATCTCGGTGCACTGATACGTTCAAAATTTTCATAATGGTTTAGATGCGGACATAAAAACCCTTGTGTATGTCCATTTGCTGTACCTTTTAAAGTACCATCTTTGTAAACCACTTCACATGCATCATAACAATCGAGTGGACACGCCGTATATTCTGTCATATTACTTCTCTTTCAATTCTATTTTTACGAGTTTAGAAAAAATCTTTGGAGGATTAATTACAATCTGTACTAAATATTTAGAGATATTTTTCTCATCGGCAATAGATAATACTCTTGTTGGTTTATAATCCGTTTTCTTGCCGTCAATATAAACTACTTTCTCTTTTAAACTTCTAAGTTCATCTTCCGTGACATAGATACTAAGTAAACCTTTAGATGTATCTGCAATTTTTGCCAGTGCCATCCCCGGTGAAACAACTTGCCCAACCTTTACATCGATTGAATAAAGTATTAACCCTTTGTTACGTAAATTTTTATCTTCTATAGTTTTTTCCAGCTGCTTTTTGCGTAACTTTAAGTCTGCTAGTTGAATATTAAGATTATTGATCTCTTTTTTTGTCGATAGAGCCAAGTTCCTACTTGTCACTAGATTATAAAATTCGTTGTCTTTTTCAATTTTAGACTTTATCTTTAATGCGGCAACTTTTTTATAGTTCAACTCTTTTTTTTCTAACGATAGATTGAGGTTTTCTAAAATTTCCTGATTCACTTTAATCGTATCTTTAATATAAGTGATCTTCTCATTTACATCTTTTAACTCATCTTTGTCTAAAGCATCGTCTATTTTAATATATATCTTCGTAGTTAATTTTTTTCCCACCATATTCTCGGCTATATCCAATACCTCACCGGACACGTTTGAACTAATTGTTCTCATCTCATAAGGTTCTACCTTTGAATAATAAACTTGAGAGTATGCTAATGTAGTTAAAAATAGTAATAATGAAAGTAATTTCATATCTTTTTATCCTTCGTAAAAACTAAACTAATTTTAACATGAGATTGTTAATTCAAGCATATTTCATATTTATTTTGGTACTATTTATCCATCTTTAATAAATGGGGAAATGAATGGCTTTTTTGGATAAAGTTGATGCCGCTACAAATCTTGCCAAGAACAATGAATTACAACTCCTTGTCTTTAGAATAAGCGAGAGTGAAGATTCGGCGTACTATGCAATCAATGTATTTAAAACGAGAGAGGTTGTAGAATCAAAAAATCATTTTTTGACGCAAATTCCTTCTTCTCATCCACTACTCGAAGGCACTATTATCTTACGTGGGTTACAGATCCCTCTACTAAATCTGCCAAAATGGTTGGGTGTGAATCTCTCAAAAGAGGAAGTAGAAAAATCTGATATTCTTATCTGTGACTTCAATGGAGTTATTATCGGTTTACGCATTATGTATGCATACAGAGTTATTAAGAAAAACTGGAATGAGATGCATGCGCCTGATAGTTACCGTCTTAAAGATGACGGTGTTGTGATCAATGACACAAGACTCGAAGATGGCAGTCTTTGTTTGGTACTTGACTATGAAAAACTTTTAGCTGATGTTATTCCTCAAGCACTTGTAGATATAGATAAAGATACAGCAATGCTAAAAGATATCGTTTTACCTCAAAAACTGAGAGAAGGAACTGTACTTGTTGCAGAAGATTCAAAAACTGCACAGAAACATTTGATACAGATTTTTCAAAATGCCCATATTGATATGATACTTTTTGATAACGGGAAAAAACTTGTTGAACATCTAGATAGTTTAGATGATGCAGGAATTAAAAAAATTGCTGCAGTTATTACAGATATTGAGATGCCTGAAATGTCTGGTTTTACCGTAACGAAACTTTTAAAATCAAACCCTCTTACAAACGAGATTCCTATCATTGTTAATAGTTCTATGACTGGAGAGAACAATAAACGTGAAGCAGAAGATTTAGGTGCTGACGGTTTTGTAGATAAAACGAAAAGTCATAATATCATACCGATGATTGCATCATTAATAACGAAAGAATAATTTAATTAAAAAGAAAGAAAAGAGGAAAAGATGCGTAATCGCATCTTTTCTTTAATCTCAACTATTATTGAAATAGTGAGATTAAAACACCGGCAGCAACAGCTGAACCGATAACACCTGCAACATTTGGACCCATTGCATGCATTAGAAGCATATTAGTTCTGTCATACTCCATACCAACTTTATTTGATACACGAGCCGCCATTGGAACTGCTGATACTCCCGCCGAACCGATAAGTGGGTTGATCTTATGTCCAGGGAAAAGGTTCATAATCTTAGCCATGATAACACCAGCTGCAGTACCTACAGAGAATGCAACAATACCAAGACCCATAATAAACATAGTTTCAGGTACTAAGAACTGATCAGCTGCTAGTTTAGAACCAACACCAAGACCTAAGAAAATAGTTGTAATGTTGATAAGAGCATTTTGTAATGTATCATTTAAACGCTCAACAACACCTGATTCTTTTAAGAAGTTACCAAACATAAACGCACCGATTAGTGGTGTAGATTCTGGTAAAACTAAAATAGCAAGAACTAAAACTAAAACCGGGAACACTAGTTTCTCTAAACGAGATACATGACGTAAAGTCGTCATCTTAATCTTACGCTCTTTTTCAGTTGTTAACGCTTTCATAATCGGAGGCTGGATAATAGGTACCATAGCCATATAAGAGTATGAAGCAACTGCAATCGCACCTAAAAGTTCAGGTGAAAGTTTTGTAGCAATAAAGATTGATGTCGGACCATCTGCTCCACCAATAATAGAGATAGCTGATGCTTGTTTAATAGTGAAATCAACAAGACCCATATCTGCTAAAACAACTGCACCAACGAGTGTTCCAAAGATACCAAACTGTGCAGCACCACCAAGTAGAGCTGTCTTAGGGTTTGATAAAAGTGGACCGAAGTCAGTCATCGCACCAACACCCATAAAGATGATTATTGGGAACATCTCATTTGATAGACCCATATGATAGATAACACCTAGGAATCCGTGTTCACCAGCAATACCTGCAACAGGGATGTTCGCCAGTAGACCACCAAATGCAATTGGTAAAAGTAGTAATGGTTCAAACCCTTTAGCAATTGCTAACCAAAACAGTAAGAACACTACTAAGATCATGATAACACGACCAAGACCTTTATGAAAATCACTCATCTTTTCACCAGTAGCACTCAGCTCATCTGGATTTGGATTAACTAAAGCAACAATACCTGTTGACTTTAAAAATCCCGTAACCATTTCACCAAAAGGTTTTGACTCATAAGTCTCCTCTTGATGTGCAGAAGTATTACTTGCTGCTGCTCCATGCTCAGATGCGATAGCAGTAGTGCTAAAAGCAAATAGCATTGTAAAAGCTAGAAGTTTAAGTACAATATTTTTCATACCATTACCCTATGTTTGCTACGATTTGACCTTCAACTACTTTGTCATTTGTAGCAACGTTGATAGATTTGATTACACCACCACGAGGTGCAACAACATCAATCTCCATTTTCATAGATTCTAGGATCATGATTACATCACCTTCATTTACACTTTGACCCGGATTAGCAACGATTTTCCAAACGTTACCAGGAAGAAGTGCTTTAATCGGCTCACCCTCACCTGAAGCTGCTGCTGGAGCTGCTGCCGCTGGAGCTGCACTTTCACCGTTTACTGCAGTTACTTGAATATCAGCATTACCTTCTGCTACTTGTACACTAAATTTTTGACCATCTACAACTACTGTATAGTTTCCACTCATCTCTTTATTCCCCTCTTTACAATCTTCTTTCATTTGAGATATTTTTCTAACGTTTAGTTCACCTTCACCTTTTAAGAAAGCGATACCTTTTTCTTGACATGCTGCTGCAATAAAAATATTTTCTTCAGTAATTTCAATATCTTCTTCTTTAAGAACATTAATCCAGCTCTCTAAAGATTTTGCAGGATCAGCATCAGCTAAATCAAGTGCTTTTTCAGTTGTAGGCTCAAGTCCTAATTTTTCAGAAGCAATTTTTACAATTTCCGGATCTGGTTCTACCGGAGTTTTACCGAAGTAACCAAGTACCATTCTTCCGTATCCTGGAGCGATTGCTTTCCATGGACCTTGCATTACGTTGTTTAATGCTTGTTGGAAGTAAAATTGTGAAACTGGAGTTACAGATGTACCGTAACCACCTTTCTCAACAACCTCTTGCATTGCAGCAATAACTTCTGGGAATTTATCCATAATGTCATTATCACGCATCATTTGAGTGTTTGCAGTAAGTGCACCACCCGGCATTGGTGAAAATGGAATAATTGGTGATACCATTGTAGCTTCAGGTGGTACGAAATAATCTTCTAGACACCCTTGTAACTCTTTTTCATATGTTAAAATCTTACCGATATCTAAACCACCAAGATCGAAATCCATACCTTTTGTAGCATGTAACATAGTTAACATATCAGGTTGACTTGTTCCACCACTAACAGGTGAAGCAGCTAAATCAATACCATCAACACCAGCTTCAAGAGCAGCCATATATGCAGCTACAGAAACACCGGCAGTTTCATGTGTATGTAAACGGATATGTGTATCATCTGGAAGAAGTTTTCTTGCCATTTGAATAGTTTCAAAAACTTTTTGCGGGTTAGATGTACCAGATGCATCTTTAAAACAGATACTATCGTATGGGATACCGCTATCTAAAATATCACGAAGAGTTTTCTCATAAAACTCAACAGTATGAGCACCGTGACAACCCGGTGGTAAGTCCATCATAGTTACAACTGCTTCATGTTTTAGACCATGATGAGTAATTCTCTCAGCTGAATATTTTAAGTTCTCAACATCATTTAATGCATCAAAGTTACGAATTGTAGTCGCACCGTGTTTTTTAAACATTTTTGCATGTAGATCGATAAGGTCTTTAGAACCTGTATCTAGCATTACCGTATTTACACCACGTGCAAGCGTTTGTAAGTTTGCATCAGGTCCAACAATTTTACGGAATTTATCCATCATTTCAAAAGCATCTTCTCTTAAATAGAAGTATAAAGATTGAAATCTAGCTCCACCCCCAAATTCGTAGTGCGTAATGCCAGCTGTTTTCGCTGCTTCTACTGCTGGAAAAAAATCATCCATTAGAACACGACCACCAAATACTGATTGGAAACCGTCTCTAAAAGTTGTATCCATTATGTCTATAAATTTCTTAGCCATTATAATCCTTACCCTTCTCTATGGTATTTTATAGCTGCTGTAATAGCCGCAATCACTTTTTTATTGTCTTGTTGCTTTGCTGTATTTGATACATCAGCACTTGCTTGTGGTTCAGGGAAAAATTTATGTATCACTGAAGACATAAGATTCATAGCTATTATTAGAATAACTAAGAATGCAAACACTGTCCCCATCCCTAAAAACATAAACTTAATCCCCTCTATTACAAGGTTAGTTTCCATAAAATTTTACCTTTATCCATAATTTGTCCGCTGTAGTATAGTAAAAAGATGTTTAAATAAAGTTTTTAATCCTTTATTAGTTTTAAAAACATCAATTTGATGTTACTTTTTCATTCAATAAAAAAATCTAAAATATTCATAAAGATCTTTTAGATACACTTTCAATAATATATAAACAAATAAATTTTTAACAGGATATAGTAAATATGATTGCAGGTATGTATGAACAAGATTTTATAGCATATATGATTTTTGGACTGATTTTAAACTTTTTATTTTCAATTCTTTTTGGACTTTACTTAAGCAAAAATATCGGTATGAAAGAGATGATTGAATCAAAAGGTGACAAGGAACAATCTATCCTTGTGAGCTTAAGCCTTTTTATCCCTTATGCAAAAATGCTTGTTACACTCTATCGTGTAGCAATTTTACAATTTTTCTTTTTAAATAAAGGGCACACACACAAAGAGTTCTGGATCTATTTAACACACAAATAGAAGAAAACAATTTAATAAAAACGCTTCATACAGCTAAGTACTTTCTGATCGGAAAACATTCCCCTTTTCCAGGTTTCAGCACTTTTTTGTGCTGATTTAAACCTCGCATTATAGATTTCATCTTTAAACCCTTTATCTATTAATGCAATCCCATTTTGCAATAAAATTTCTGAAAATGTAAGCTCCCCTTTTGCATGGACAAGACAACTTTTGTCTAAATACTCTACATGATAAAAAGATTTCCTTTTTAAATAGCGGCGATATAGGTTGTAAAGTCTTGGGTTTTGAATGTAAAACTTCTGGAGTGTGTTTTTACACTCTTTGTCAGTCTCTTTCGAATTTAATACTTCATCAAGAGTAACAACACCGTAAGGTTTACATACAAAAGAGTAATACGGAGCAATTTGAAACTCCTGCAGAGAGTTGTTTATACCTCTTTTTACCATCATCATAGTAGGTTCTTTTGCATCAAGGGCAAATAATGGTATAATAAACAACCAAATTTTTAGGATATTTATGAGTGATTTTAAATTAAAATTGATTCTTAGCTTACTTAGCGGTATACTTTTTTCGTTTATTTTCATCATACTTGCTTTTGCTCTTCCAACTAAAGATAATGAAGTGGTTATTATTAAAAAACCTGAAGGAAAGCTCGAACAAATTTCCCAATCTCTGCGAGACAGATAAATTTTATAAGCTACTTTTCACTTCCATAAGTCGCAGCGTATCGTATGCACGCTTTGGTTTTAATTTAATTGCACAATATTTTAAAGCTTCTAAACACGTTAGAAGATAATCTAAATCATCTTTTTTCATTAATTCATACAGTAATACTTGTGCATCGTGGATACGAAGGTTTCTTGCGACACCTAGATTTTTATGTGCCAGTTCTCTAAACGGGGTATAATCCAGCTCTTCTTGATGTGCTTTAGAGTCTTGGAGTTTTTTTAAATATAGTTCAAACTGTACAACAGATTTTGTCACTTGCTCCACATAATCTTCCACAAGTTGTTCTACCAACTCTTGATCGAGACCTAGCTCTTCTACAGCTGCAGCAGGATTGTATGCATAGTTTTCTATATCTAAATGTGAAAGTTCAAATACAAACAGTTCGTGACATAGTATCTCTGCTTGTTCTGATAGTGTGATAGGATCGGTTTCATGTATGTTTGTAATATAATATTCAAGTTTCTCTAACATTAACAAAAAGATAACATATTTTTATATTAAGTTATCTTTTTTGCTAGAAAATGTTATTTAATATAGTGTTAGAGTGCTACAAAAACACTCATTTAACACTTTTTTATAATGCTTTTGTGATAATTCTGTTAAGTCTTGTAACAAAATCAGCAGTATCTTTTAACTCTTGACCATCAAATAGTTTAGCTTGATCAAGAAGTACATGTGCAGCATCTGCTATCAGATTTTGATCAGCAGAGTCTTTTAATTTTTTGATAAGCTCATGGTTAGGGTTTACCTGTAAGATTGGAGCCGGTTCTTCTACATCACCACCCTGACCCATCTGTTTCATCATTTGTGCCATCATATATGCAGGGTCTTCTTTATCTGCTTTGATCGCAACTGCAGATTCAACAAGTTCAGGTGCTACTTCTACAGATTTTACCTCTTCACCTAACATATCTTTGATCTCTGTTGTAAAACCTTCAAACTCTTTTGAAAGCTCCTCTTTTGCTTTTTGCTCCTCTTCACTCTCTTCTAGCTTCGCATCTGTAACATTTACAAGTTTGTACTCTTTATATTCCGTAACCATTGGGAATATGATAGTATCTACCTCTTCATTAAGTACAAGAACGTCGATATTTTTCGCTTTAAACTTCTCTAATACAGGAGATTTTTTGAGCATATCTAGAGATGATTTACCAGTGATGTAATAGATCTCTTTTTTCTCTTCATCAACAGATTTTACAAACTCTTCGATCGTAGTTTGCTCTTCAGAGTTAAGTGTATTGAATTTTAATAGTTCTAAAATCTTCTCACGGTTTGCGAAGTCATTATAAAGTCCCTCTTTAAGAACGTTTCCAAATTCTTTATAGAAAGTATCGTATTTCTCAGGAGACTTTTTCATCATCTTAGCAAGTTCAGAAAGTACTTTTTTCACAGATGCATTTTTAATTTTTGCCATTACAGCATTGCTTTGTAAGATCTCACGAGATACATTTAGAGGTAAATCTTTTGAGTCAATCACACCGCGTAAAAATCTTAAGTATGTCGGCATAAGCTCTTTTTCATCATCTGTAATAAATACACGGTTAATGTAAAGCTTGATCCCTGATTGATAATCAACTCTGAAGATATCCATCGGTGCTTTGCTTGGGATATAGAAAAGTGTAGTGTATTCAATAGCACCTTCAGCTTTATTGTGCATCCATGTTAACGGCTCTTCGCTAGAGTGTGCAATCGTTTGGTAGAAATCTTTGTACTCTTCGTCACTTACTTCAGATTTTGCAATGCTCCAAAGTGCATTTGCTTTATTGATCTGCTCATTTTTTACTTCAGTTTTTGCAGGCTCTGTTTCGTTGCCTTCATCATCAGTTTTTGCCGGAATAGTTTCCTCTTTATCCATAAAAATTGCAAATGGGATATGGTTAGAATATTTCTTGATTAAAGATTCAAGTCTAAAAGTTTCAGTAAATTCTGTTTCATCATCGTTTAGGAAAAGTTTAATCTCTGTACCGTGACCCTCTTTAGTTGTTTCTTCGATGTCAAATTCACCGTCACCGTTACTTACCCATTTGTAAGCTTTCTCTTCACCTGCTTTTTTTGTAGTAACCTCAACTTTTCCTGCTACCATAAATGCAGCATAGAAACCTACACCAAATTGTCCGATCAGTTGAGAATCCTCTTTTTGATCACCACTTAAAGACTCTAAGAATGCTTTTGTACCTGATTTTGCGATTGTACCTAAGTTGTTCATTAGGTCCTCTTCGTTCATACCAATACCGCTGTCTATAATTGTTAATGTTTTTTCATCTTTGTTCGGTAGTAGGTCGATACGAGGATTAAAGTTTATAGTTTTATATTTATCATCTGTTAAATGGAGCATATTAAGTTTGTCTAGTGCATCTGATGCATTTGAGATAAGCTCACGTAAAAAAATCTCTTTATTTGAATAGAGTGAATGTATCATTAAATGTAGTATTTGATTTGCTTCAGTTTGAAACTTATGTGTTGCCATTTGACTTCCTTTTTTTTAAATTTGAGTAATTCTATCAAAATTTCGTTAATGAATGCAAATCATATCAATAAACTTTAGTCAAATAAACTAAACTTTATTTAGTCTCATAAAAATTAATTTTTTAGGATATAATTCACTCATGAATGTAAACTTTATAGATATGATGGAACCTACACCGGTTTTGTTGACAAAAAAATGCAAGTTAATTGCGCTTCTTATTAGAATTTTTTTACAGTTTAGCATTTACCCTATAAGTGCTGTAGTTTGGTATATTTACGGATGGTTTATAGCCGTTTTGACACTCTTTTTAGGTTTTGTTATTATAGGTATTATCCGTTCAAAACTACGAAACGATTCTATCCCCGTTAAACAAAGAGAATATAACTACAACGATCAAGGAATAGCTACTTGGTACACTGCTAAGCAATTTTGTTACCCGGAGGAGGTCAAACAATGACAGGTGGATTTTTTGCCGTTTTTGACGACATTGCAACTCTTTTAGACGACGCAGCTTCTATGACAAAAGTAGCTACAAAAAAAACGGCAGGAATCCTAGGTGATGATCTGGCTGTTAATGCCCAAAAAGCTTCTAACTTTGCAGCTTCACGTGAGATACCCGTACTTTGGGCAATCACAAAAGGCTCTTTTATCAATAAACTCATCATCTTGCCCCTTGCTTTTTTACTTAGTTACTTTGCCTCTTGGGCGATTATTCCGATTTTAATGCTTGGTGGTGCTTATTTAGCTTATGAGGGTGCGGAGAAGATACTTGAATGGATACTTCCCCACAAACAACATAAACATGAAAACCCGGATCTCCAACTTACAGAAGATGAGATACTCTATATAGAAAAAGAGAAAATAAAGTCTGCAATTAAAACAGATTTTATCCTCTCGATTGAGATTGTAATTATGGCACTCGGTGTAGTTTTAAACGAAACACTTACTACTCAGATAATTGCCGTAAGTGTAGTAGCTTTTTTAGCAACTATCGGTGTATATGGGATAGTAACACTTATTGTACGTATGGATGATTTTGGTTTTCATCTTATAGAAAGAGCTGGAGAGGATAAACTATTTCTCAAAAACATCGGTTTATTACTTGTCCGCTCACTTCCAAAAGTGATCAAAGCACTTACGGTGATCGGAACGCTGGCAATGCTTTTAGTTGCAGGTGGGATCTATATGCATAATATCCATCAGGTTCATCAGTTTTTCGATTTTCTTCCATCGATCGTAGCCGAGCTACTTATAGGACTTGTTCTAGGAGCTGTTGTTGTAGGATTTGAAAAAGTGTTCTTACAGCTAAAAAAAGTTATAATTCCGACAAAAAAATAAGAACAATTTTATGGCATTAATAGACTTACAAAACATTTCAAAACACTACTCTGCACAAAAGATCCTTGTAGAGATCGACTTTCACGTTGATGAGGGCGAACGTATCGTTATCATCGGTAAAAACGGAAGTGGAAAATCTACCTTGATGAAGATCGTAAACGGCACACTCGATGCCGATGAGGGTAAACGTATTATCCAAAACGATATCGAAGTAAAAATGCTCGATCAGCGCCCCGTTTTTGAAGAGGGACACAATGTTCGAGAAGCTGTTGAAGCGGGTCTTAAAGAGATCAATGCTGCAAAAGATCGTTACAATGAACTGACAAATCTTTTGGCTGAAGATTTTGAAAACAAAACACTCTTACGTGAGCATGAGAAACTTTCCAACTACATCGAACACCACTCTGCATGGAACTTGGATGATAAGATCGAGCGTATCATCCAGCACTTCGATCTCAAACGTTATGAAGACAAACCAATAGCACTCTTAAGTGGTGGGGAGCAAAGACGTGTAGCCCTTGCCTCTTTACTTTTACAAAAACCAGATGTCCTTTTACTCGATGAGCCGACCAACCACCTTGACGTCTATATGGTTGAGTTCTTGGAGGAGCTCCTTTTAAAAGAAAAATTTACACTTGTATTTATCTCCCACGACCGTTACTTTATTGATAGAGTTGCAACAAAATCTATCGAAGTTGAAGATTGTGCATTACGTGAATATAAGGGTGGATATAGCGACTACCTGCAACAAAAAGAGCTTTATCTACAAAACCTCCAAAAACAGCATGAGACCCTACTCTCCTTGCTCAAACGTGAAAATGAATGGTATTCACGCGGTGTTAGAGCACGTTTAAAAAGAAATGAAGGGCGTAAGGAGCGTCTCATGGAGTTGCGTGAAGCTGCAAAAAACAATCCTTCAAAAATCAGAAAAATGTCAATGGAGTTGCAACGTGAAGCGAAACACTTCAACCGTGACAAAAGTATCAACAAACAAAAGATGCTTTTTGAGATCGAAGACCTCCATCTGAAACTTGGTGATAAAGAGTTACTGCACGACTTCTCAACAAGAATCCTCCAAAAAGACGTAATCGCAATCGTTGGACCAAACGGAAGTGGAAAATCTACTCTTTTAAAAACACTTCTCGGGCGTATTAAACCAACATCTGGAAAGATCAAACAAGGTGAATTTACTATCGGATATTTCGATCAACACCGTGAGATGTTGGATGATGATAAAAACCTGATCGAGACATTCTGTCCACATGGTGGTGACCGTGTAAGTGTGCAGGGAAAAGATCTTCATGTATACGGCTATCTTAAGAACTTCCTTTTCCCTCGTGAATTTTTAGATAAAAAGATAGGGGTGCTTAGCGGTGGAGAGAAAAACCGTGTAGCACTTGCTCTGCTTTTTACAAAAAAAGTAGATATCCTGATCCTAGATGAGCCTACAAATGATCTAGATATCCCGACTATAAATATCCTAGAAGAGCAGCTTACAAACTTTCCAGGAGCCGTAATACTGGTAAGTCACGATAGATATTTTGTTGATAAGATCGCGAAAAAACTTTTTATATTCAAAAAAGATCAAACGATTGAAGAATCTTACCAGGACTACAGTGAATACTTAGAACTTGAAAAAGAGTTACATGAACTTGATGAGATGGAAAAAGAGGCTGTTATTGAACAAGAGAAGCCTAAAGAGAATGTAAAAGAGAAACCAAAACCGGTCAAACTTACATATAAAGAGAAAATTGCCCTAGAAAAACTCCCTCAAGAGATCGAAGAGCTTGAGAACACTATCGAAGAGAAAAACAACTGTTTAGCCGATCCTGAGTGTTATGAGAAAATCGGTATCTCTGTTTTAGCAAAAGAGCTTGAAGAGATCGAAGCTCTTTATGAGCAGAAAGTGGAAGAACTTTTAAATATAGAGGAAAAACTAGAGGCTATTGAAAATGGGACATCATAAAACAAAAAATAAAATACTTCACCTAAAACAACTTGCCATTTTTATAGTCGGCATTTTGTTATGGTTTACTCCTACTCCGGATGGGCTTACACTCCAGGCCTGGCATCTTTTTGCTATATTTATCTCGGTAATTTTTGCAGTTATTATAGAAGCTTTTCCTATCTTTACAGCTTCTATTATAGGAGTAAGCTTTAGCATACTAACCTCTACACTTTCCGCAAAAGAAGCCTACAGCGGATTTTCCCAAAGTTTTATCCTTTTAATCATCGTCGCTTTTTTGATCGCACGCGGGGTTATTAAATCTGGTCTTGGGAAAAGAATAGCATTTTTAATTATCAAAAAATTTGGCAAATCCTCTTTAGGACTGGGATACTCTATGATCGCAGCAGATATGTTCATTGCCCCTGCTTTTCCAAGTAATACGGCGCGTAGTGGTGTATTGTTTCCGATCGTAAATGCTCTTGCAGCAGACAGCGGTTCTAAAGTGGCTGATGGAACAAGAAAAAAACTGGGAGCTTATTTGATGATGACATCAATGGCCGGAATTACAATCTCATCAGCGATGTGGCTCACGGCGATGGCAGCAAATCCCGCGGGAGTAAAAATGGCTGAGGAGTTTGGAATAAACATTAGCTACGGTTCATGGGCATTAGCTGCATCACTTCCAACTCTCCTAGCATTCATTGCAATTCCATGGGTTCTGTTTAAAATATTTCCACCTGAGATAAAAGAGACACCAGATGCACCGCAAATTGCTGAGAGAGAGCTTGAGCATATGGGGCCTGTGCACAAAAACGAATATATTATGGGCTTTACATTTATTGCAATGGTCACATTATGGGTACTTTCCCCTGCATTTGGCTTTGATAAAACAGCCATCGCTTTTTTAGGCTTGGCTGCTATCATGATTACAAATATTTTTACTTTAGAAGATTTGGCCCAAGAGGGTCGAGCCTTAGGAACACTCGTATGGTTTGCCATTTTATACTCTATGAGTTCTGAGTTAAACCATTTAGGTTTTATGTCTTGGCTAGGGGCTCATATATCTGAATTTGTAGTTGGTTATTCTTGGCAAATGATCTACATCATACTTGTACTCTCATATGTAGCTATCCACTACTTTTTCGTATCTCAAACAGCACAGATGTTGGCACTCTTTTCGGTCTTTTTAGGTGTAGGTGTTGAGACAGGTGTACCTGCTGAGCTCTTAGCATTAATGCTTTTATTTGCGACAAATTTCAATGCTATGATCACACCGCAAGGGTCTTCCGCAAATGTTATCTATCTCGGTTCTGGATATATTGAATCTAAAGAGGTTTATAAATACGGTGGAGTAATTACGCTGTTAAATAGCTTTATCTACCTAACTGTTGGAAGTTTTTGGATTATTTCAGTGATTTAATAAAGTAGAGAAAAGCTCTCTCTACTTTTGTGCTTCTTTTAAAGAATCTGCGATTAGGAATGCAAGTTCTAAAGATTGATCAGCATTTAGACGTGGGTCACAATGTGTGTGGTAACGTGAGCTTAAATCCTCTTCCGTTACTGTAAATACACCACCGATACATTCAGTTACATTTTTACCAGTCATCTCTAAGTGAACACCACCTGCATGAGTACCTTCAGATTTATGAACTTGGAAGAACTGTTTCATCTCAGTTAAGATATCATCAACCGGACGAGTTTTATAGTTGTTTGAAGACTTGATTGTGTTTCCATGCATTGGATCACATGACCAAACTACATTTAAGCCCTCTTTCTCAACAGCACGGATAAGTGACGGTAAACCTTCAGCTACTTTATTTGCACCCATTCGAACGATGATATTTAGACGACCTGCTTCATTTTCAGGGTTTACTGCATTTGCAAGACGTACTAAATCTTCAGGGTCCATAGATGGTCCAGCTTTAATACCGATAGGGTTATGAATACCTTTCATATATTCAACATGAGCACCATCAAGTTGACGAGTTCTATCACCGATCCAAACCATATGAGCAGCTACATTGTACCAGTCACCAGTGATTGAGTCTTGTCTTGTAAACGCCTCTTCATAAGGAAGTAATAACGCTTCATGAGATGTATAGAAATCTGTTTCACGTAAAGTTCTATATGTTTTAGATGTAATACCACATGCTTCCATAAACTTAAGTGATTGTTGAATATCATCAGCAAGCTTTTCATACTTTTGCGTCACGTCACCTTGATGAGCAAAGTCTAAAGTCCATTTATGAACTTGATGTAGATCTGCTAAACCACCCGATGCAAATGCACGAAGTAAATTTTGTGTAGATGTAGCTTGGTTGTATGCTTTGATCATACGCTCAGGATCCGGTACACGAGCAGTTGAATTAAAATCAACAGAGTTAATAATATCTCCACGATATGAGTCTAGTGTAACACCGTCTATAGTTTCCGTATCGCTTGATCTAGGTTTTGCAAACTGTCCACCTAAACGTCCAACTTTAACAACAGGAAGTCCACCTGCGTAAGTCATTACAACTGCCATCTGCATTAATGCTTTAAAAGTATCACGAATGTTATCTGCATGAAATTCACTAAAACTTTCAGCACAATCACCACCCTGTAGTAAAAATGCTTTCCCGTTTGCAACATTTGCAAGTTGCTCTTTTAATGAACGAACCTCTCCAGCGAACACTAACGGCGGATAGTTTTTTAATTCAGCTAAAACATCATTCAACTTCCCTTGATCAGGATAAGTCGGTTGTTGTAAAATTGGTTTTTCTCTCCAGCTAGATGGGGTCCAAATACTCATAATCATAACCTTAAACATATTATTTTTCGCAATTCTATCTAATAATAGTTAAAATCAGTATGAGTTCTATCTTTTTTTAGCTATCTTTTATATAAAAGTTTTATTTATGGTTATTTTTTGTATAATCCCTTTTATAAAATTGATGGAGTTCCTTAATTGAAAAAAGATGATCTAAAGTCCCTTGTTACACAGCTTTGTAATGATCTTCTCGACAATATTGATGCGCAAGAGCATCCTACGAAAGATCAAATTGCTGAATATCTTCAAGATTCAGCACTCACTATCCAGTCGATCCATGAAAATGATATGGATACGGTAGAACATGCGAAAGAAGCTTTTACCAATGCATATAAGATCATCGCAGAACAAGGGATATCATCATACCAGGAGACAAGTGACAAATTTCTAGATCTCACGGAACAACATCAGGCAAGCCTAGAAGAATATAAGAAAAGCTCACTTGTAGATATTCAAACAATCACTGCAAAATTTGATGAGATACATCAACATATGACACATGAAATAGAAAAAGCTAATAATGTCATAAATAGTTTGCAAGATAAAATAAAAAATCTCGAAGAGAGTTCCCAACTCGATCCTCTTACAAAAGTTTTCAATAGACGTGCATTGAACTCTTATGTAAACCAGATATGTGACAAGGGAGAAATTACTCATGAAATGCACTTCCTTATTCTTGATATAGACGACTTCAAAAATATCAATGACACTTACGGTCATGTTGCAGGTGATAAAGTACTTATCTTTCTTGCAAACCTACTAAAGAAAACTTTACGTGACGGAGATAAAATCTTCAGATACGGAGGGGAAGAGTTTGTTATTATTCTAAATAGAATAGATCATGAAGACTGTTTAAATATCTCTGAAAGAGTATTAAAACTTATTAGTTCAAACAAACTTATTTACAAAGGTACTACTCTGCAAGTAACAGTTAGTATCGGAACTACACAATACCATAACGGTGATACTATGGAAGATCTTGTAGAAAGAGCAGACAAAGCTTTATACAGATCGAAAAGTAATGGTAAAAATCAAATGAACGTGGAAAAAAAGTAAAATGGAATTAAATTATTTTGATATTGTTGCAGGTGTAATCATCCTTCTATTAGGATTAAAAGGGATTATTAACGGTTTTTTCAAAGAGGTTTTCGGACTTATCGGGATCATCGGGGGTATCTTTATCGCTTCTAGAATCGGTGATGATGTTGGTCAATACCTGAGTGATATGATCTTTAAATTCACAAACCCTTCAGCTATCAGCTTTACAGGCTTTTTAGTCTCTTTAGCTCTATTTTGGGTACTTATGATCTTAACAGGAATGGTATTTCATAAATTAAGCAGATTAAGTGGACTTGGCGGTTTAGATAAAATACTGGGATTTCTTTTCGGTGCAAGTAAGTTTTTCCTAATCGGTGCCGTTATCGCATTTGCTATAAGTAACATCAAGTCATTAAAGCCAACTTTGGACTCTGTAATGAGTAATAGTATTTTATATCCTGTTTTTGTTTCTACAGGTAGTTTTATTATGAAGATCGATCCTGTTGAAGAAGTTGCACAAGTTCAAGAGAACATCGATGCAGTTACACAAACTGTAGAAGAGACAGCACAAGAGATGATTCAGGATTCTATAGAGAAAAACATTAGTGAAATCAATGCAACAATTGAAACGAATCTAACAAATGAAACCAATCTAACAAAAGAGAATTAGTCATGTCAGAAATAACAACTAACTTTAATGATAGAACAATAGAGTACAACCAGCTCCTTGATGATTTTAAATCTTTAATTAAGAAAAACAACCTCAAGTTTACAATCCAACGTGAAGTGATTTTAGAAACTTTGTATAACTCGGATGAGCACCTTACACCTGAAGAGTTACATAGAATCATACAGGAAAAATACCCGGAACTAAAAACGGGAATCGCAACGGTTTATCGTACACTATCTCTTTTGGAAGACTCTAATATTGTAACTTCTTTATCTTTCGGTGCACAAGGGAAAAAATATGAACTTGGTGCAAAAGATCATCACGACCATCTTATCTGTACAGTGTGTGGAGATATTACTGAGTTTGTAGATGAAGAGATAGAGAAACGTCAACACAAGATCACGGATGAGCTGGGATTTAAAATGCTTGATCACTCTATGCAGATCTACGGTGTTTGTAAAGCATGCCAAGAAAAAAATAAATCTAACTAAGAAAGGAATAGTTTTTTGATTTTTGATAATAAATTCATACAACAAAGAATCCAAAAAGCAAAAGTTTTAAAGGAATCTGGTTTCAATCCATATTCGAACGATTCAAAAAGAAATACTACAATTAATAAATATATTAACGTTAACCAAGATATTTTCGATAAAGAGGAAAAACGTGATGAAAAGCGCCACTACATTGTAAGTGGTCGTATCAAACTTCTACGTATTATGGGTAAAGCAAGTTTTGCTAAGATCGAAGATGAAAGCGGTATGCTTCAAGTGTATATTGCCAGAGATAATCTTCCTGAAGGTTTCTACAATGAAACTTTTAAGAAAAACATTGAAGTTGGTGATATTATCGAAGTTGGAGGTTATCCGTTCGTTACTGGTAAAGGGGAACTTTCTTTACATGTAGATGAGCTTAAACTTTTAACAAAAGCTATCTCTCCGCTACCTGAAAAATTCCACGGTATTACTGATAAAGAGATCAGATATAGAAAAAGATATCTTGACCTGATTATGAACTCTGAAGTAAGACGTACATTTCAAATCCGTTCGCAGGTGATCTCTCTTACAAGAAGATTCTTTGAAGATAAAGGTTTCTTAGAAGTTGAAACACCAATGATGCACCCAATCGCAGGCGGGGCAAATGCTAAGCCGTTTGTAACACACCACAACGCTCTTGGAATCGACAGATACCTGAGAATTGCACCGGAACTTTACCTAAAAAGACTTATCGTCGGTGGATTTGAAGCTGTTTTTGAGATCAACAGAAACTTTAGAAATGAGGGGATGGATGCTACACATAACCCTGAGTTTACTTCGATCGAATTTTACTGGGCGTATAAAACATATAAAGATTTAATCGAGATCACAAAAGAGTATTTTCACTATCTTTTCGATCACCTAAACCTTCCTACTATTTTACCGTACGGTGATATGGAAGTAAACTTTGACAACTTTACAGAGATCCCTTTAATTAAATCTCTTTCAGAGATTGGTGGCGTTCCTGAAGAGATCGTATATGACAAAGAGAAAATCTTAGAGTATTTACAATCAAAAGGTCTAGAAGCAAATGCAGCTATGAATCTTGGTCAACTTCAAGGTGAACTTTTTGACGAGTTTGTTGAAGAGAAACTAATTGATCCGACATTTATTACTGAATATCCTGTAGAGATCTCTCCACTTGCTCGTAGAAATGATGAAAACCCTGAAATTACTGAAAGATTTGAGCTTTTCATTGCAGGTCGTGAAATAGCAAATGCATTTAGTGAGCTTAATGATCCAGTTGACCAACTAGAGCGTTTTGAAGGGCAAATGGCTGCCAAAGACAGCGGTGATGATGAAGCGCATGAAATGGATAGCGACTTTGTTGAAGCACTCAGCTACGGTATGGCACCGACTGCAGGTCAAGGTATAGGTATTGACAGACTTGTAATGCTTCTTACAAATGAGCATAGTATTCGTGACGTATTACTGTTCCCGGCTATGAAACCTCTACACAACGAAATCCATGAAGAAGATGAAAACGAATAAACTTTTTCATAAATCTTCCTTAACAATTACTACAATTTCTTCCCATATGTAGTAATTGTTTTGACAAACATACTCCAATTTCATCTTTTTCATGATTTTTTCATTATAAATTTTTATAATACTTTCACAACTTAACACAAGGGAATATAAGTATGAAGAAATTGGCAATTGCAGGATTAACAACAGCACTTTTAACAACAGCTCTGGTAGCTAAAGGAAAAACAGTTACAACCTCAACAACATTAACAGATGAGCAGTTAGATACTTTAGTATTTATCTATCAAGAGGAAAAAGTTGCTCGTGATACTTACATCACTTTAGGCAATATGTATTCAAACCAAACTGTTTTTGCAAATATTCAATTATCTGAGCAAGAGCATATTGATCAAGCTGAAGCTTTATGTGATACTTATGGGGCTGATACATCAGCAATTGATGAAAGTAATGTTGGTGAATTTGAGGTTCCAGTTTTACAAGAACTTTATGATACTTTAATTGCACAAGGAACACAATCTGAGCTTAGCGCATTAATGGTTGGTGAATATATTGAAATTACAGATATCGATGATCTTGAACATGCTGAAGAAGGTATGCCAACAGATGTAGTAAATGTGTATGAAAACTTAAAAGCGGGTTCTTTAAGTCATTTAGATGGATTCCGTGCTGCAATCGATGTATACAACAACAAATAGTGAAAAAAGTACTTTTATCTTTTATTTTACTTGTGGGTAACTTACTTGCAAGTGAAGTAAATCTCCAAACGCCATCAAATACTTTACAATCTTATTATGATGCTATCAGTGAGGGTGATATATCAGCTCTTAAACAGATAATGACACCTCAATCATATGACACGGACATTCAAGTGTATGCACTCTCTTTAGCATTTCAAAATAAAGAGTTCCATAAAAATTTAAAGCTGTACAAAACTAGTCCTGAAGCAAAAAGGATTGTTGAAAATGGTGTTAAAAAAAAGTTACAAAACAGAGGGAAAAGAACTATAATTATTAAAAGTGAACTTAACTTAGGTTCTGATCGAGTTGCAGTAAGATTTACAGAGAACTCAAAAAAGAAACAACTCTACTTTAGAAAAATTCAACAGGTATGGATACTTGACTATCTTGCAGGACGAAATTTAAAAAGATAGTAAGTTAAAAAAGATTTATAAGTTTGAACTCTATTAGAAGTCTAAAATTTTCTGATGAAAGATGATTTCCTTAGAAATCACCTTTTGCAGCACGTTCTGGAACCATCTCCATTGCTTCTTTTACTTTAAGAGCAGCTTCTAACATTTCAGGAGGAAGTGGTTTACCACCATGAATTGCCAATGTCATATCCATACTGATTAGATTTGCATGTCCGTCTCCATATTGGATATACATAATTCTACATGGCATAAAACCACCATACCATTGTGAATAATTTAAGAATACTTTTGCAGTAGTTAGATTACATAAAGAGAAAATTCTTGCTTCTTTAACTTCATCTGGTCCAGCATCCTCTTTTGTATACATTTTTACGTAACCAGTAAGTCTCATATTGTACTCTTCAGTAAGTGCTTCAATTGATTCTTTTACTTCATCACCAGTAATACCATCTTGAACTTTCCATGTTTTCATCATTGCACGAGCTGGATCACCATTTGTTAAAATGTTATCAAACATTTCCATAAAAGCAGGCATTGCCTTTTCATCTAATGCACTCACTTTTGAACCGAAAGTTGCATATAATCCAATCGCAGCTACAATAACAACAGCACCTATAAATGCTAAGAAGTTTTTGATCATTTACTATCCTTTGTTTATTTTGGGGAAGGATCGTATCACATTTTAACCTTTATAAAAATTAATCTCCAATTATCTTCCTTACATTCAGAACTCTATTATGATATTTTTAGTATAATCTTGCCAATTTTATGAAATGAGGAATTTTAAAGTATGAGCTTTTTAAAAGAGTTTGATGAAGAAGTATATAACTTATGTGAGCAAGAGCTTGAAAGACAAACTGATCACTTAGAGATGATCGCATCTGAAAACTTTACACTTCCGGCTGTTATGGAAGCTATGGGAAGCGTTTTTACAAACAAATATGCTGAAGGATATCCGGCAAAAAGATATTACGGCGGATGTGAATATGCTGACGGTGTTGAGCAATTAGCGATCGACAGAGCTTGTAAACTTTTCGGTTGTAACTATGCAAACGTACAACCACACGCAGGAAGCCAGGCAAACGGTGCAGTATATGCAGCACTTTTAAAAGCTGGTGATAAAATCCTTGGTATGGACCTTAGCCACGGTGGACACTTAACTCACGGTTCAAAACCAAGCTTTTCTGGGAAAAACTACCAATCTTTCACTTATGGTGTAGAACTTGACGGTAGAATCAACTACGACAGAGTTATGGATATCGCTAAAATTACTCAGCCTAAGATCATCGTATGTGGTGCGTCTGCTTACGCTCGTGAAATCGACTTTAAAAAATTCCGTGAAATCGCTGATGAAGTTGGTGCTATTCTTTTCGCTGACATTGCACACATCGCAGGTCTTGTAGCTGCTGGTGAGCACCCTAGCCCATTCCCATATGCAGATGTTGTAACAACAACTACTCATAAAACTCTTGCAGGACCACGTGGTGGTATGATCATGACAAATGATGAAGATATTGCTAAGAAAGTTAACTCTGCAATCTTCCCGGGTCTTCAAGGTGGACCGCTTGTTCATGTTATCGCTGCTAAAGCTGTTGGTTTCAAACACAATCTTTCTGATGAATGGAAAGAATACGCTAAACAAGTGAAGAAAAATGCTGCTGTACTTGCAGATGTTCTAATCAAACGTGGATACGACGTAGTAAGTGGCGGAACTGACAACCACTTAGTACTTGTAAGCTTCTTAAACAAAGACTTCAGCGGTAAAGATGCAGATGCTGCACTTGGTAATGCCGGTATTACAGTAAACAAAAACACTGTTCCTGGTGAAACAAGAAGTCCATTCGTTACTTCAGGTATCCGTGTAGGTTCACCTGCTCTTACATCTCGTGGTATGAAAGAGAAAGAGTTCGAACTAATTGCAAATAAAATGGCTGATGTTTTAGATGATATTAACAACACTGAACTTCAAGCACAAGTAAAAGCAGAGTTAAAAGAATTAGCACAAAACTTCGTAATATATAACCAGTCAACGTACTAGTCAGGTATATATTATGACTGCAATGGATCTCAAGCTTATAAAAATGGTAACAGACCACTACTGGATCAAAAGAGATACAGTAGTGGATAAAATCAACTTTAAAGGTCGTACTTTTTACAACAAATTTGAAAAAGTAAATGAGATGCTCTCTCAATCAGTGATCAATAAACACCTAAAAGGTGAAATTACAGTTGCCCACTCACTTGTAAACAAACACAATAAAGTGGAAAACATAGTAATTGATTACAACGGCAGAGATCCGGAGCGCTTTTACCACAAAACACAACTTCTTCTTCGTGAAGAAGGCTTCATAAACTTCACTGCATACAAAACAAAGACAGAAGGTCATCTTCATGTTTATATCCATAAAGGACATACTACTTTACAAGAGGCTATTCAACTTGGAAAAATGTTAAGTATGAAGTTAGCTGCAAAACAACCAAAACAATGGCGTATGTTTCCAAACAATGATATGCCCGATGAATACAACATTTTAACTTTACCATATGAAGTATATGCAAAAGAGCGTGGTGCTTCTTGGTCAAAGCATATGTAGTACATCTGTCATACAGTTGTTTATTTATCCTATTTTTGGTATTATAAATCCATCAAATAACTACTGAGGTAAAACTATGAATGAAAACAATGAACTAAGTGATATCGTTTTAAATAAGAACTCATCTTCAGGTTCTAGTAAAAAAATGGTGTTGGCTATTGCAACACTAGGTATTATACTTATTGCTGTTGTAACAATTATGAAATCATGCGGTTCAGATAACATCAACGGTGCACCTCAGAGTGTTATACCACCCAAACCACAACAAAATATTGTTGAACAAGATACAGAAAGTATTTCTGAACAAACGACTAAAAATGATGAACCTCTTTTTGAAGAAGTTGAAGTTATTGAAGATGATAGTGTAGATGATGCAGATCTAGATAAAATCGCACAGAAGTTAAAAGAGGAATCTAAAGAAGAAGTTGTACAGCCTCAACCAAAACCTGTTGAAGAGCCTAAAGTGACAAAAACTGTAGTAAAACCTACTCCAAAACCTGTTACACAAAAAGCTGTAAGTACAACATCATATTATATTCAAGTTGGTTCATTTACAAAATTTGAACCAAATCAGAAATTTTTACAATCTATTACAAAACTTGGTTACCAATATATGTACCATAAGGTAAGAGTAAATAACAAAACTCTAAACAAAGTTCTAGTTGGACCTTTTTCAACAGAACAAGAAGCTAGAGATGCTAGACGTGTACTACGTTCAAAAGTTGAACCAGGTGCATTTTTAGTTAAATTAAAATAATTTTTACAGGCTCAAAATTGATACACAATAAACAATTTACATTAGATCAGCTAGCACCCATAGCTGTCTATTCAAAGATAAAAGAATTTTTTGAGGGTGAGATTACATATCTATTTGAAAGTGCCAGTCAAAGTGAAGGTAACTACAGCTTTATATGTATAGGTGCTAGAGAAAGATTACAGTATATCGATAATCAAACTGTTTATACTGATCAAAACGGTACTAAACATATAAAAGATGAAAATCCGTTTACATTTTTAAAAAACTATTATAAAAAAATAGACACTTCTGTTTATAAAGAGATGGCAAGAGAACTTAACATCGGTTATGTTGACGGCTTTATTGGTTATATCGGTTACGATATGGTGAAAGTGTTTGAACCTGTGTTAAAGCCTTATATGGACAACTTAGATGATGAATTAGATACTCCCGATCTTGATCTGATTTTACCGAAAATGATACTTGTTTATTCTCACAAAAATAACAAGATTACACTTCTTTCTACTTTAGAGGAGTATGCAAACCAATTTGAAGCAATTGAAGAAAATCTCAAAGCAACGTATGATTATAAGCATCCTATTTATAATATCGGTGAGGATAAAGGAAGCTTTGCACATACAAAAGAAGAGTTCTTTGAGATGATCGCAAAATCAAAAGAGATGATTAAATCTGGTGATGTGTTTCAGATCCTTATGACAAACCGTTTTACAAGAAACATAAAAGTTGATCCGTTTAGTTTCTACCGTATTTTACGTGCAAAAAATCCATCTCCATATATGTTTTTAATGGAGTACGAAGATTTTAGTATTGTAGGTTCTTCACCAGAAGTTATGGTAAGACTTGATGAAGGTGAATTATTACTCCGCCCTATTGCAGGTACAAGAAAACGCGGTAAGACTAAAGAGCGTGACAAAGAGCTTGAAGAGGAGCTCTTAGCTGACCCTAAAGAGCTTGCTGAACACCTTATGCTTATTGATCTCGGACGTAATGACGTTGGTCGTGTTGCAAAAACCGGAAGCGTAAAAGTTGAAAACATGATGCATATAGAACGCTATTCTCATGTTATGCATATTGTTTCTGATGTTGTAGCCGAGCTTCAAGAAGATAAAGATATGTTTGATCTTTTTATGGCTACATTTACAGCTGGAACAATGACGGGAGCTCCAAAAATTCGCGCAATGGAGCTAATTGCCGAGTATGAAGGGCTTAAACGCGGTTTTTACAGCGGTAGCATTGGATACTTTGGATTTGACGGTAATATGGATAGTGCTATTACAATCAGAACTGCCCTTGTAAAACCTGAAAAAGTTGTACTACAAGCTGGTGCAGGTGTTGTTGCTGATAGTGTTGATGAGTTAGAATATCTTGAAGTAAAAAATAAACTCGGAGCACTTATCCACTCTTTAGAGGACTTAGATAAAAACTAATGCAGCTTTTTTCTATATTCGGTAATCCGGTTTCCCACTCACGAAGCCCTTTAATGCACAACACTGTTTTTAAAAATTTAAACTACAAAGGGTGTTATACACGCACCCATCTGCTAGAGGGCAGTAAACTCAAAGAAACTTTTTTCAACCTAAAACTAAGCGGTGCCAATGTAACCGTGCCACATAAAGAAGCAGCGTTTGAAGCTTGTGATGAAGTAAGAGGCTTTGCACAAAAGGTGGGTGTTGTAAATACTTTGATCAATGAAAACGGCAAGCTGATCGGCTACAATACCGATGCTGATGGTTTTATGTTTAGCATTGAAGAGTTTAAAGATGTCAAAAAAGTACTTATTATCGGTGCAGGAGGTACTGCAAAAGCACTTAGTATGAAGTTTTTGGATGAAGGTTTAGAAGTGAGTGTTTTAAACCGTTCTGCAGGACGTCTTGAGTTCTTTCAATCTATCGGATGTAAAGTTTATAGCTGGGATGATTTTCAAATATCAGAGTTTGACCTCGTAGTAAACACTACAAGTGCAGGCTTATCAGATGAGAACCTTCCTGCTCCACAAGAGATGATCGAAGATATCCTTAGCCATACACGTTATGCAGCTGATGCTATCTACGGAAAACTAACACCTTTTTTACGATTAGCTCAAGAGAAAAACATCCCTTTTAAAGATGGTGCAGATATGCTTTTAGGACAAGGGGTGCTTGCTAATGAGCTCTTTACAAACTACACCCTCAAAAAAGAGGATATTAAAGAGCAGATGCAAAAAAGCTTTCTTTACTAGGCTATCTTGAAAAACTAAATCCTATAGAGAACTTGTTGACATGATTTTTATAGTCAATAAGAGTCTCTGTATAGCCGCTAAAAGCTTTAAAATAAAGATTCACCGCCCGTCCTACAGGATATGAATAAGCTGCTTCAACTGAGCCTTTTTTTGTCGCTAAATTCCCTCTTGCATCTATTGAGAAGACTTGATCATCTGCAAAATACTTTATCCCTATTCCCGTATAGCCAATATAATCCATAATATCAGGGTTGTCATCTAATGAAAAAATAGGATACCAAACTTTTAAATCTGTGTGTAGATTTCCATGTACTAAGCCTACAGTTGCATAAAGAGTATTGATCCCTCTTGAAATATTACCTATTGCTTCCCCGTCTACTGTCGTATAGGTAGTGTCCGGATTTCCGTTAGATTGATGTTCATATCCGAGTTGTAACCTCTCCAGATGCTCTACATTTAAGCTCTTTAGATCATAACGTGCGAATATTTCCGGATCGTATATGTTTTCACGAAAAGGTTTTGAAGTTGTATAAAGCTGCCAAAATGCATGTTGAGAATATGAGAGATAATATTTCCCGCCCCAACCAAATATATTGTTTACAACATTATATTTAATACTGATCTGCACTTCAACCTCAGCATGTTTATAATCTGTATCTTTTACAAAAGATGTGTAACTCTTGTCTCTGTAAGAAAGAGGACAAATATAGTTCACTTTGTATGCTTCTAAATCAGACCCGCTAAACCATTGTTCATCTTTTAGCTTATCTTCTGCTAAAAGAGTATGACAAACAAGAAGTAAAGCGAGCAAATATTTCATTTTACACCCTTACCCTGTCTTCCAAGGCTCTTGTTAAAGATAGAAGATCGATATTTTCTAAACTTACTCCAGTTGGAACACCTTGTGCAATTCTGGAAAAATGAACATTATATTGACTGAGTTTGTCTTCAATATATAAGATCACTGCATCATTGGCAATAGAAGGTGTAAGGGCAAACAAGATCTCCTCTACCCCATTTTTTACTATATCTTCAAGATGAGAGACACTTAACTCTTCTAAACTCTCCAATACAAAGTATTTCCCTTCAAACAGACCGTTCTCTTCCAACAATAAAATATCTTTTGCATTTTCAACCATACAAAGTAAAGTAGTGTCACGGTTTTCGTCTGAGCAGATATGACAGATCTCATCTTCACTCATACCGCCGCAAACTCTACATTTCTTCAAAGACCCCAAAGCGTCTTCGATTGCATGGGCTATCTTCATCCCGGCATATGTATCGTTCATAATCATAAAATATGCAAGTCGTGTTGCTGACTTTTTTCCAATAGTAGGTAACTCCTGTAGAGCATCAACTAAGCGGTTAAATTTATCTAATGAACTATTCATCTCTCTCTTTATTCTCTTCTTTTGGTAAAAATACCCATAATTTCAGCGGTGCTTTTAATTTGCCGGCAAGCTCTTCAGCCTCTTTACCGAATCCTGTAAAAAAGTCAGCTCTTACACTCCCTTTAATAGCCCCGCCTGTGTCTTGTGCAAACACAATTTTGCTGATTTTTCGATCCTCTAAATCAGCATCTAAGTATAGCATAGATCCCAGTTTTATATATTTGCGATCAACAGCAACAGAGCGCATCGGAGTGAGTTTTAAACCAAGTGCCCCATATGCTCCTTTTGCTTTTTTTCTAAAAAACACCATTGAGTCGTTATAGTTTAATACCTCATCTATCCGTTTGGGATGAGCTTCCAGCCAAGCTCTTATACTTTGCATAGATACATCTTCTATTCTCATCTCACCCTGAGCGACTAAATATCGCCCAATAGCTTTATATTTACGACCATTTTGGTTATCGTAGCCTATATACATAGTAGTGTTGTCATCAAGATACACTTTTCCAGAGCCTTGAATCTCTAAAAAGAACTTGTCTACCTTTGAGTCACAGTAACAAAGTACGGGAGCTTCTATATTTTCAGCTTCTGCTCTGCTATAGTATGGGATCACTTTTCCATCAACCAAACGACCTCGAAGTCTGTAATGTTTTAATTCAGGATAGATTTCTGAGAGATTAACACTTACTAAATCTACAGGTGTTTTATATACAGGATATTTATAGATATCTGTTTTTTCCAGTGAGGCATTAATACTAGCTAAATAGTACCCTGTTAATAACCCCTCTCCTTTTTCATTATTTAGTTGATATGGTTGAAAGTTTTGCAGTATAAATGTTTTGGGGTCCTCAACATCTAAAGATTTTTCACATAATCCCGGATAAATTTTCAATGTTCTTTTTGACTGACAATTTTCTTGAAAAAGTTCTAAAACATTTTGAAAATCTTCATCTTTAAAACTCTCCGGTAATGCGGAATAATTACTCTTTTGCATTATTTTAGTCTCTTGTTTGAGATTTTTTTGTGAACATCCCAAAAAAAGTGTTGCAATAAAAATTAAAACTATAGTTCTCTTCATAAAATGGATTATATAGTTATGCAACTTTAGTATCAATTTAAAGTTAGGAAAAAACGATATAATTCGAACAAAATTAAACTTACAACTAGAGAAGTTATAGATTCAACGACAAATCCTTCCTGCGGTCTGGGCGTTTCACTTATAACTTTTCTAGTTGATATAAAAACAGAAATGATAGGAAAAGAATGGAAGAGTTAAGCTATTATGAGATTTTAGAAATATCACAAACTGCAGATAAGGCAGAGATCAAAAAAGCTTATAGAAAGATGGCAAAAAAGTACCATCCCGATAAAAATCCCGACGATGCGGAAGCGGAAAAAATGTTCAAGCTTTGTAATGAGGCATATCAGTGTTTAAGCGATGAGCAGCAAAGAAGTATCTATGACAGATATGGTAAAGAAGGTCTCCAAGGGATGGGTGGTGGCTCACGTTCATCTGGAGGCTTTGACGATCTCGGTGCTATCTTTGAAGAGATGTTTAGCGGGTTTGGCGGAGGCGGCCGCTCTCGCAGAAGAAATCCGGCCGATATGGAAAAATATCCGCTTGATATGAATGTAGATATGAGAATTACGTTCCAAGAAGCTGTCTTTGGTTGTGAAAAAGAGATCAACTACTCTTATAAAGATGCATGTAACGACTGTAACGGTACAGGTGCAAAAGATGGGAAACTTTCAACTTGTCCACACTGTGACGGGCAAGGTCAAGTGTTTATGAAACAAGGTTTTATGACTTTCTCTCAAACTTGTCCACACTGTAACGGAACAGGTACATCAGCAGCTGAAAAATGTTCAACATGTAAAGGGGATGGTTATAAAACTATCAAAGAGAGTGTAAGTATAAAAATTCCTGCAGGGATCGATACTGGAAATCGCCTTAGAGTTTCAGGAAAAGGAAACATTGGAAAAAGAGGAAACCGCGGTGACCTCTATGTAACTTTTGATGTACAACCTGACAAACATTTTATCCGTGATGATAACGATGTTTATATTGAGATCCCAGTGTTTTTCACTCAGGCAATTAAAGGTGATACACTGACAATCCCTTCACTTACAGGTGAACTGGAACTAAAACTTGAATACGGTACTCGCGACAAACAAAGATATACATTTAGAGGTGAAGGTATAGAGGATGTTCACGGACACGGTAAAGGGAATCTAATTGCCGTTGTGAACCTCCAGTATCCAAACAAACTAAATGAGGAACAACTAGAATTACTAAACAAACTTCAAGAATCTTTCGGTGTTGAATCAAAACCACATGAGGGTGTACTCGATTCAGTAATCGATAAAATGAAAAGTTGGTTTAAGTAGAGCTTTTGTATAGTTTAGCAAAGTATCTTAGAAGTTAAAAAAAAGGTCTAATAATGAACAAAGATCATCTTAAAAAAAAGCTCTCTTCTTTATCGCTTTCTATGTTTAGAAAAGATTTCTTTGGAATCTACCACGGTTCCCTTTCGGCAAAAACCGAATCGGGGCGTTTTTTAATAAATACAAAAGAGGCTGTTTTTGATGATCTTGACGAAAATTCCTTGATCGAGCTCTATTTTAAAAAAGATTACAGATGGCACCAAGCAAGTATTGATGCAGATATCCATCAAAATATCTACTCAAAAATATCTGATGCAAAGTTTATCTGTTTCTCTATGCCGCAATTTACCACGGCATATTCACTATACCACAACGTAATCTCTCCAAAAGATTATTTTGGACACAAAGTCCTCGGAAATATTGAAATTTACGATCCAAAACAGTTTGATGATTGGTACGATCGTGCAAGAAGTGAGATCCCTTACTATTTTCAAACAAATAAGACCAATATTATGATTATTCGCGGATACGGAGTTTATGCTTACAATAGAGATGTCCATGAGATGGCAAAAAAACTTGCCATCTTGGAAAAAAGTTGTAGGTTATTAATGCTCGATACTAATAATAGTATCGATTTAGAACTTAACTAGAGTGACTTAACAGCCTCTAGTGCTATATCGAACATCTTATCGCATTCCTCTTCACTTAGGATATACGGAGGCATAAAATAAACTATATGTCCTAAAGGACGAAGCAATACACCGTTTTTCAAACCGTAATCATATACTTTAAGCCCTATTCTGTCTTCTGAAGAGTACCCTTTTAACTCAACGGCACAAACCATACCAGTTTGTCTTATACTCTCAACATTTTCAAGAGCTTTAAACTCCTGCAAACGTCTTGACATATGCTCGCTTAACACTCTGTTTTTCTCAATTATATTTTCATTTTCAAAAATATCCAGTGTTGCATTGGCAGCTGCACAAGCAAGTGCATTTCCTGTATAGGAATGGGAATGTAAAAATGCTTTGTATTCATTATAGTCACAATAAAACTTCATATAGATTTCATTAGATGTAAGTACTGCAGATAAAGGTAAGTATCCACCAGTTAACCCTTTTGAAAGTACTATAAAATCAGGTGATATACCAGCAACATCACAGGCAAACAACTCCCCCGTTCTACCAAATCCAACCATAACTTCATCAGCGATAAAGTGAACATCGTAACGGTTACAAATATCACGGACAAGCACTAAAAATTCTGGATGATACATATGCATATACCCAGCCCCTTGTATAAGAGGTTCTAATATAATAGCACTTATCTCATCAGCCCTTTCCTGACACAGTTTTTCAAATGCATCTGCCGCTTCTTGTGCAGCTTCAACCGACATATCTTTCGGCACGGGTGTTTGAATAGACTGAATTAAAAGCGGCTTGTATGTATCTTTATAAAGTTCAACATCTCCAACACTTAGTGCACCTATCGTCTCCCCATGATACGAGTTTGTTAGTGATACGAAAAGCGGTTTGTTTTTTCCATCATTTAAATTTGCATGATAACTCATCTTTAAAGCAACTTCTACTGCCGATGAACCGTTGTCTGCATAAAAACATTTATCTAGTCCTTTTGGTGTTATCTTAACAAGTCTCTCAGATAATGTAATCACCTGTTCGTGTGTAAAACCGGCAAGTATAACATGCTCCAAAGTATCAAGCTGCTCTTTTATTTTAGAATTTATATACTTATTTGTATGTCCAAAGATATTTACCCACCATGAACTAACAGCATCAATATACTTATTTTCTTCAAAATCTTCTAAGTATACTCCATAAGCTTTTTTTATAGGTATGAGAGGTAAAGTCTCATGATCTTTCATCTGCGTACACGGATGCCACAGTACTTCTAGGTCTCTATTTTTCAATTCTTGGTTCTTCATAATCTACCTCTTTCATAATCTCTAATACTTTTTTGGCAAGATTATATCTTTGTATCGTTTCTTTATCAAGTTTAAAGGCTAAATTACATAAAATATCGCAAATTACACCAAGAGGATATATTTTTTATGATTACATGGATGCAAAGACACAAAAAGTGGCTTATAATTACTATCTGGATCTCAACTATCGCATTTGTAGGTGCAGGTTTTGTTGGATGGGGTCAATATAACTACGGTGATAAAGCCGGAGCAGTTGCAAAAGTTGGTGAAGTTGAGATCAGTATGGGTGAACTGCAAAAGTCTTACTCAAGACTTTATCAGCAATATGCACAAATGTTCCAAGGTAATTTTGACGAAGAGAGAGCAAAACAGTTTGGACTGCAGCAACAAGCGTTGCAACAACTTGTACAACAAGCACTTTTAGTAAACCTGGCAAAATCATATAATCTTAGCATCAGTGATCAAGAGCTTTACGATCAACTCAAACAAGACAACAACTTCTTCAATAACGGTGTATTTGATAAAGAAGTATATAAACAAGTACTCTCTCAAAACAGATTAAGTATTGCAGAGTACGAGCAAGAGTTAAGAAAACAACTTCTTATTCAAAAAACGATCTCTTTACTAAATGTAAAAACAAGTAAAAACGAAGCAAAGATCTTAGATACCCTACTAAGCATCTCAGACAAGATCGAGTACAAAGTATTATCGGCTGAAGATATCAACATAGAGATCAGAGATGAAGATTTAAAAGCTTTTTGGCAAACGATGCAAAATAACTTTATGAATGAAGTAAGTTATGAAGTAAAATTTATCAAGCAAGAAAACATCACTGCTACATATGATGATGTGACAATTGCTGATCATTACCAAGATAATAAAAACCATTTTAAAGATAATGACGGAAAAATCCTTGCACTTGAAGAAGCAAAAGAGGCAGTTGTATCAGAGTTAAATGCAGCAGCAACAAAAAAAGCGGCACTTAGAGCTTTTGTTGATTACAAAAACGGAAAACTTGACAAAACGGTTACTATTAATGAGGCTGTAGTTTCAAGTAAGAAAAACCCGTTTAATGCAGAAGTGTTACAAAAACTCTCAGAAACAGCGATGACAAAGCCGTTTATCAAACCTGTTAACGTAGATGGTGTATATTATAGTTTTGAACTGGTAAAAGTAAATCCTGCTACACCAAAAACATTTGCTGAAGCAAAATCAAAAGTTTTACCTTTCTTTATTGAACAAAAGAAAAAAGAGAAGATTTTAGAGTTAGCCAACAATTCAGTTGCTGTTTTCAAAGGGCAAACATCTGAATTCTTAACAATGGAGTCAGTTGGTAAACTACCTTCGTTAAACGATATGGAGAGCGCTGAATTTTTACAAAAACTTTTCACGTCAGACAAAAAACGTAGTTTTATCACTTTACAGAGTGGAAAAATTGTTCTCTATAACATATTGGAACAAAAGTTGCTTGAAAATTCCAATGATGATCAAGCTAATGTGGTAGCGAGATTAAAAACTAGTATCTTTAGTGAAGGGTTGATTAAAACTCTACAAAATAGATACAAAACTGAGATATTTATTCAAGGACTCTAAATTGAGTAGAAATGTTTTAGCCATAGATATTGGCTCGACAAAGATTTGTGCAATTACTGCTGATATAGCAGATGACAACTCTATAACTATCACAGGTGCCGGTACCACAAAAGCGCAAGGGCTAAAAAAGGGAAGTATTGTAAATATTGAACTTGCAGCTCGCAGTATTAAAACAGCCGTTGAAGATGCAAAACGTGTATCTGGTTCAACTGCTACAAGTGCTATAGTTTCAATATCTGGTGCATATACAAAAAGCTTAAACTCAAACGGGATTGTAAATATCCAGTCAAAAGAGATTAGTTTTGATGAGATTAAACGTGTTATGCACACTTCACTTTACAATGCAAACATCCCTAATGAATATGAAGTTCTTCATGCACTTCCATATAACTTTAAAGTTGATGATCAAGACTTTATAGAAGATCCGCTTGGGATGAATGCTTCTCGTCTTGAAGTTGAAACACATATTATCACTACTCAAAAATCAAACCTGAACAACCTGAAAAAAGCGGTTCGCGGTGCGGGTGTTGAAGTTGAAAATATTGTTCTTAACTCATACGCTTCAGCGATTGCCGTATTGAATGAAGATGAAAAAGAGCTTGGAGCAGCAGTTATTGACATGGGTGCTGAGACAAGTAACATAGCTATCTATTCAGGTAATGCGATCAGATATAACGAATATCTCGGTGTTGGTTCAAAACATGTTACAAGTGATTTATCTATGGCACTTCATACACCGCTTAATGCTGCAGATAAAGTAAAACTGGATTTTGGTTCACTTTTAACTCCAAGTAACGATCTTATAGAGTTACCGATTATCGGTGATGAGAGTACTACACATGAAGTCTCTTTAGAAGTTGTACACAACGTTGTTTTTGCAAGAGTTGAAGAGACGTTAATGATTCTTGCTCAGTTTATCGAAAACAGTAGATTAAAAGACCAGATTGGTGCTGGAGTAGTTCTAACAGGCGGTTTTTCAAAAATGGAAGGGATTCGTGACCTTGCTATCGCTACGTTTGGCTCTGTTCCTGTACGTTTAGCAAAACCTATGGAGATGGATGGTCTATTTGAAGGACTATTAGAACCGGAATATGCAAGTGCAGTGGGTCTTATAATGTTCTCAGCCACTCCGTACACACCGTATGAGATAGATGTAAACAAAAGAGTTCGTCACTCAAATGAGGAACCTACATCTAATGTAAAAGTTGATTTTAATCAATCAATGCAAGAGAGTGTACCTGTAGCTGAACAGGAAGAGGAAACTACTAAGATGGTTAACCTTGAGGCGTCAAAAGAGAAAAAGAGTGATGAACCTAGTGTTGTTAGCAAATTTTGGAACTGGGCTACACAGTTATTTTAAAGGAGTGAGATAATGGAACCATTTATAGTTGAAGAGGTACAAAACCCAAGCGGTGCAAGAATTATTGCTGTAGGTGTCGGCGGCGGTGGCGGCAACATGATCGGTCATATGCTAAATGAAGGTGTGGGTGGCATCGAGATGATGCTTGTAAACACGGATGCGCAAGTACTTAACGAAAACACATCTGCAACAAAGATCCAAATCGGTGCGAACCTAACTAAAGGTCTTGGTGCAGGTATGAAACCACAAGTTGGTCGTGATTCTGCATTAGAGAACTATGATGATATTAGAAACGCTTTAGAGGGTGCTGATATCGTATTTATCTCTGCTGGTCTTGGCGGTGGTACTGGTACAGGTGCTGCACCTGTTGTTGCTCAGATCGCAAAAGAGGTAGGTGCACTTACTATTTCTGTAGTTACAAAACCTTTCAAATTTGAAGGGAAGAAAAGACTACAACTTGCAGATGCAGGTTTAGAAGAGCTCAAAAAAGAGAGTGACTCTATTGTAGTTATTCCAAACGATAAACTTTTATCTATCATCGACAGAAGACTTGGTCTAAAAGAGAGCTTCAAGATCGTAGATAGCGTTTTAGCACAAGCTGTAAGCGGTACATCTGGTGTTATTTTATCAAGCGGTGATAACGACATCAACCTTGACTTTGCCGATCTACAAACTGTAATGAGTCATAGAGGTATGGCACTTATGGGTGTTGGTGAGCATGAAGGTGAAAATGCTGCTTATGAAGCTATCAAAGCGGCTATCGAGTCTCCGTTACTTGACAATATGTCTATCAATGGTGCAATGGGTGTACTTGTACACTTTAAAATCCACCCTGACTTCTCGTTTATCGATATGTCTGAAGCTATGGAAGTTGTACACGAAAGTGCTCACGATGAAGCAGATGTTATCTGGGGAACTTCAACAGATGCAGATCTTCCGGAAAACTATGTAAGAATTACTATTGTTGCAACTGGTTTTGATAAAGAGGAAGAGGAAGTATTAACAAACAATACAGACTTTGAAGCTCAGGAACCAATCACTCCAAAAGTAAAAATGAGCCCTCGTATGGTTGTAGGTGGAGAGCTAGACGGTGACTACCTGGACATTCCTGCGTATATGAGAAAACAACAAGACTAATTACTCTTGAACTCCTCCTTTGAAAAACTTATGAAGGCCAAATCACTCCTTGGTCTTCGTGAAAAATCCTCCCTTAAAGAGATAAAACAAAAATACAAACTCCTTATGAAAAAATGGCATCCAGATAAACATAAAGAGAATCCTGAACGTGCTACACAGATGAGTATGCAGATAAATGAAGCGTATGAGACTATTATGAACTATTGCGACAGTTTTGAGTATCCGTTTGATGAAGAGAGCATAAAAGCAGCTACATACACTCCACAAGAGTGGTGGAATGATAAATTCGGCCCTAATAATAATTAAGAGAGCCATACCCCGTTTTTAAAATAATAACCAACCACAAAATAACTCACTAAAATAAGATATATTAAGTTAAATAGCAGTGAGAGATTAAACCTTCTTTTCAACTCTTTGCTCTCGTATTCTAAGAATGCAAGAGAGAGACCGTAATATGTTCCGTAAAATAAAAAGATATATAAAAAATAGCCAATATAACCATAATCTTTTTGCAATAAACAAAACGGACAATGGTGTGTCGGAAGCTCATATATATAGGTACCAAAAAACGCTATAAGCGATAATAGAGATATAATCACAAACAGAAGATTCAATACCCCGTAAAGCACCCTTTGTTTCAAAAAGAAAAAGAGGGTTAAGAGGAGAAAATTTCCATAAAAAAGAGCTACTAAGAAGATATCTTTTGATAATATCTCGGAGATATATGTGGTATCTGTAACTGAAAAGATAACACCACAACAATCTACAACACTGTTTATATCTATATTTGAGAACATCACAATCTCTGTAATAATCTCAATCAACAGTAGTACAAAAGCAACGATAAAAAGTAAAAATTTAACACGGAAATATTTTTGCTCTTCATACTTCATATCTTCACTATTGAGTGTGATCCAAAACGCAAATATATAAAGATTTAACATTTTTAGTATTAGTAACGGCACGCCGTACTCAGTTGCATTGACAACTCCGGCTGCACACATAGCACCTACTAAGATGTTTGAGATCTTATCAAGAGTAAAGACAAAAAAGACAAACATAGGGATCTTAATAAAGAAAATAAACTTGATAATTGTCGCTGCTAAGTAGCTTTTTTTCTCAAGCTCATACTGCTGCTGTGTATTTTTATTTCGATCGTAGTTCAGTGTAATTTTTAGACTCAGATAAAAAGCGAGTGAAGCAAAAAACAAAAATAGTATATCAACGATATATATACTTAAAACTTCAGGTGTTAAACTCATGCTTTTAGTTGTCCATTTTCGATCTCTATAATGCGATCGACAAAATCAAGTTCAAAAAAGAGCGGATCGTGCGTAGCGATAATAATTGTTTTGTTTTCACTTTTAAGGGCCTTAATCTGCTCAATAAACTCTAAAGAGAGTTCTCTATCCAGATTTGATGTAGGCTCATCCGCCAAAATTATTTTCGGGTTGTTTACAATAGCTCTTGCAATCGCTACACGCTGCTGCTGTCCGCCTGAGAGGTTTTGGGAATAATTATCTTTATACTCTTGGAGTTTATACATATCCAGCAACCTCTCCAGCCTTGTTTGCAACTCCTTTTTTGAAAGGTTTAACGGTCGCAGAGGAAGAAGAATATTTTCAGCCACACTCATATTTGGAATAAGATTGTATCTCTGAAAAATAAACCCTATATTGTCACGGCGAAATTCACTTGCAAAATGGTCCGCAATTTTGGCAAGCTTTTTTCCATCTACTATTACTTCACCGCTTGTCGGTTTTAAAAGTGCCGAGATTAAAGAGAGGATGGTTGTCTTACCGCTGCCACTTACCCCTTTAAGAACAATTAGCTCACCCTCTTTAAATGAGAGGTTTATATCTTTGAGAGCAATTTTATCTTTGTACGATTTATTAATATCAATTAACTGGATCATCTCATCACCTCATCAGCATCCTGTGTTGCTATCTTCCACGACGGAATAATAGTTGCGGCAATATATACAGGGACACTTAGGAAAAATACGATAGCTAAAGGTTGCAGATCTACTCTTAAGTCTAAAGAGTCTATCTGCTCTACCCCTGCTATATTTAAAAAGATATCTCTTAAGTAGTAGCCATCAAAAAAGTAAAGATATGCAAAAGCCAAAACCACACCAAAAATATACGAGAAGATTGAGATAATGCTTGCTTCATATATCTTCACACGCAAAATATCTTCAACTCTCCATCCTAAAGCTTTAAGTATCCCGATCTCCCTTTTTTCACTGCTGCTTACACTGTTTGTTTTGTCATATACGATCATAAAAAAGGTAAAAATAGAGATGATAAACAGAGTGATAAATATCCCGCTGTCATAATCAAACAGCATCTCAACTTTTGTCTGTTCATCCTCTTTTGTAACTACTTTTGCATTTGGATAGAGTTGTTGCAGTTGTGCAATCACGTTTATGAGTTCGTTTTGGTTTGAAAGATATATAGCAATATCTGTAAATTCGTTTGCTTTATATCCAAAGATCACTTTAGCATCATCTTTATTCATCACTGCCAGATATCTTTTATCTATAGCATCACTCTTAAAGCTTTGAGCGATAACCATCTTTTTAACTTTTAAAGAGGGTTGTAAAAAATTAAACTCATCTTTGTAGTAATTCTTTTCAAAAAGGTTAGCTAAATCTTGTGAGAGGAACATCTCCCCTATTCTTAATTCATCTTCTTTGAGTAACTTTTCAAGATATGGCTCTTTTTGTGTTTCAAATATATCAACGCCCACTATCTTGAAACTAAGGTTAGCTTGTTTATATTCATACTCCCCGTATACGCGAGCCAGTACATCGTTTACACCGTAGATCTCATATATTTTATTGAGATTTGTATCATCTATGGTTGTATATCTTTGCGCTTTTTGATTTTGCAGTACGATATCTGGATGTTGGGCCGTAACTTTATCAACCTGTTGTTTGATGCTTGTTTGTATCAAAAACAAAGAGGAGAGCAACATCACAAGGAGTGTATAAACAATAACTATAAAAAGGTTTTTGGTAAAAAAACGAAAAAGCGTATGTAGAGCATACACAAAGAGCTGGGAGTTAAAACTAATCATCTAAATCATACACCGTATCTTCAGTAATTTCATCAAATTTAAGTATCTTCTTCCCCTTATGATCAACCATAAACTTCTCTGCAGATTTGAGTGTTTCAAAAGCGATAAACTCATTCCCCATCGGTCCATATACATCACTGCCAATTACAAAATAAGATTCTCTTGCCTCTAGCGTTTTTTGTGTGTAATAATCCTGTACTAAAATCTCTTGTATGTTTTTTTGATGTTCAAAGTAGTATTTGAAAAGATCTTTAATTCCATCGAAAAAGTACGATTTATTATTGTACTGAATCTTTGAGATCCAAGTAGGATACTTATATAAAAACATTCCGCAAACCGGGCACTTATCTTCATGAGATACAATTAATTTACCGTAATGTTTCTCTTGTACGTCACTGCGTTGCAGATCCCAGAGATATAAAGAGAGAGCTTCGAGATGTTTCGGATTTAATTTTTTGCATAAAGATTTTTCATCTATATCTTTGAGTAAAGACTCGTAAGAGCTATAGTGGTTTACATCTATCTGCCGACATCTTGAAGCATAGATCTTTTTCCCCATAGGATAGATCTTTTTCTCTTTGATCGCAGTTGAATAGTTTGGATATGAATAAAGTGTAGTTGAGAGTAAAAATAGAATAAAAATTTTAAGAAATAGCATCTTTTTAGCCTCTGTATTTAAGGTAAAAAGATTCTATCGAAAAAGTGTTAAAAATCTGTTAAGAGATACGTAGCAACATCAAACGGCGGATAAAGAGTACCAGTAGAGAAACCGCTAAAATTTTAAAGTCAATTTCACTTGCTATATGGATGTTTTGAAATGTATCACTTTGTGTCGCTTCAGTGCCTAATGCCTGCATAGCTAAAATTTTCGGTGAATATACGGCTGAGAACATTAATGCTGTCGCAATAGTTAAAAAGCAGCTGATAAGTGCAATGTTATCACGTTGTCCCTGCTTATACATTAGTGCTTCATAAACAAATACATAAGCAGCTAAAAAGTAGATCCAGTAAGAGAATCTGCGAAAAATCTCACCCATAATTATTCCCGCATTGTAATTGTCTAAAAATATCCCCACCAGCATTGTATCTGTATGGAATACTACAGGTGCCACTATTGCACCAAGTGCTAAAACGCCGCCGAAACTTGCAGCTATAACTAATAAATAACTAAAATCTAAAAATATATTTCTTTTGATCATTGTATTGCCCTTAAGGTAAAACCTCTGTCAAATTCACTGAGGTCTTTATAAAAATCTAAACTTATGTAATATTTGTTTTTCAAATAATTCTGTATTTTATCTTTTTGATCATAACCCATCTCACAACTAAAAAACTTAATTTTTCGTTTTAAGACTTCATCAAGAAGTTCTTGAATAATCTCATCGCCGATTTCACCACCGAAAAGTGCATTTTGAGGCTCATATGAAAGGTTTGATTCAAGTGGTGCATCATTGGCAATATAGGGTGGATTTGAAACAAGATAATCGATCTCTTCATCTACATGATCAAGAAGTGAACCTAAACGTAATTCAACTCTATCTTGCAGACCAAACTTTTCAAGATTCTTCTTCGTAACTTCCAAAGCTTTAGGGGAGATATCTACCGCTATAAATTTTGCATTTTTAAAATGAAGTGCCAGAATAATAGAGATGATACCGCTCCCTACTCCAACCTCAACAAATTGAAAATTAGAGTCAGCTGGTACACGGTTTTTCACTTCATCGATCAGAAGTTCCGTCTCAGGTCTTGGGATCAAAGCTCCCTCATCTACATAAAACTCTTCAGAGTAAAAACTGACCCTGTTTGTAATATATTCAAGAGGTTCATTTTTAGCACGGCGTTCAACCAAAGTAAAAAAATCATCACCGATCTCAACTTCAGAGTTTTGATTGGTGATAAGCCAAAGTTCATCTTTATCAAGATAAAACATCAAAAGCAGCTGTGCTTCTCTTTGTGAGCGCTCAATATCTGCTAATTGAGCACTTATATCTTTAAGGAGTTCTTTGACTATATATTTGCTTCGCATTTTCCCTCTAATGAACTTTTATCAACACCTTTAATATCCATTCCGAGTACTTTTAATCTCTCAATCACAGGCGGATGCGTATAGTGAAAAAAGATATAGATCGGATGCGACAACGGAAAACTCTTATTTTCGGCTACAAGTTTCACTAACGCATTTGCCAGTTCTATCTCACCGCCGTTTCCGCCAAGCTTACTTCCCATCTCATCGGCTGCATATTCATATTTACGACTTATAAATCCCATCACAGGCATCATAATAAATCCAAGTACAGGCATCACCAACATAAAAAGGATCATAACGACATAAGGCTGTTGAGATAAACCTAGTTCCAAATATAAACTCTCAGGAAGGTTTCCAAAAAGAGCGAACATTGCAAAGAGAATTACTCCCAACATACCGATATTTTTATATACGTCACCGTGTGCGAAATGTCCAAGTTCATGCCCAAGTACCGCTAAAAGTTCTCTTGTTGAAAGCTTTTCTAAAAGAGTATCAAAAAGCACTACCCTTTTCGCTTTTCCAAAACCGCCAAAATAGGCATTTAATCTGGCATCACGTTTTGAAGCATCACTTACAAAAACACCTGAACTTACAAAACCTGTTTCATCCATTAATCTCTTGATCTCGGCATCTAGTTTTTCATCTTTAAGCGGTGTTAATTTATCAAAAAACATTGCACGGAATGTCGGATAGAGCATATTTACCAAAATAATTATGGCAAATATAAATACAAAGCTCCATAGCCACCAAAGCTCAAAACTGCTAAGGATAAAATATACACCCCATACAACTAAAGAGCCTAAAAGAAGTGTCATAACGAATGAGATCGCAGTATCTTTAATCCATTGTGCTTTTGTTGATTTATTAAATCCAAACTCTTGATCGAGTACAAACTTTTCATAATAGTTAAAAGGGAGTGCAACGATATAGTTAATAAGGATAAAGCCCATTACGATCGCTATGTTTTTTATCGCTTCATCCTGGAAAAAATAAAACTGACCCTCTAAAAACTGTATACCAAAAGAGATCCAGCCTAAAAATAGAAGAAACTCAAGAAATGTGTTTAAAATAGAAAGCTTCTCTTTTTTAACAGAATAATTTCCCGCTTTTAAGAACTCACTAGGAGATAATAGTACAGCCTCTTTTCTTTTTGCCAGGTTTACATAACCTATCTGCATTACACTTGTATATATTGAGAGGAGGACATACAGACTATATACCCCAATGATAATTGTTAACATTAATTTACCTTCTTATTTAACCGGTATTGATTTTATTTTTTGCTCAACTTGAATATTGTCTTCAGCATTTGTAAATATTTTTGATGCAATAACATATGCAGAGCCTATGATAAGGCCGGCAATAACTACCGCCCATACGATTTTTTTCTTTTCACCCTTTAGAGTGTCATAATCACTAATAGTTTCTAATGTCGGTTCGCTTGACGGATTGTTCATAATAATTCCTTTTATTAAATTCTATGATATAGTAACACACAAACTTAAAAAAAGGATAAACTGTTTCAAACTAAACCGACGTCTTAAGTCTTTTTTTTATTTTATTTTTACGTCAGACCTATTCTAAGATATAATCTACTACTTTAGACTCTAAAGTTACCTCTTTTATAAACTCTACAACTTTAAGATGCTCCGGGTGCACTGCATATGCTTGCAAGTCTTCTACACTCTCAAAAGTTGAGTAAAGTGAAAGATCCATTGCACGATCTGCTTCTGTAAAGTTGATTCCAACTTCCATACTTTTTAATTCATCTATTAAAACTTCTAAATTTTCTAATTTATTTTGTACTTTAGCAAGGTTTAATGCCTTGTTTTCCTCTTTGAATTTAAACATAACTATATGAACGATCATCTTTTTTTCCTTCTAAATTTTTTTTGGATTCTATCACGTTTTTAATTAAAAAAAACACCTTTCCAAAAATACTCTGCTATCATCACAATAAAAAATATACCAAGTAAATTAAGTACAATTCCGTAACGAATCATATCTTTTACACGAACAGCTCCGCTACTCATTGCGATCGCATTTGGAGGAGTGGCAATTGGAAGCATAAATGCGTACGATGCACATAAAGTCGCAACCATCATAAAAAGTGTCGTATTTATCCCCGCTTGTTCTGAAACCGAATATATCACCGGTAACATAATAGAGATCAATGCAGTATTTGATGTAATCTCCGTAGAAAATGTAATCATAAAAGCGATACTAAAAAGTAAGATCAATGGTGGCAATGCCGTCATATCTAAAAGATAGGTAGCTATCTCATCGGCTAAACCTGTTTCAACAAACGCCTTTGCAATTGAGAATCCTGCCCCAAACAACATAATGATCGCATAAGGGATTTTATTGTGATCTTCTAGCCACTCTAAAATATTAAACGGAGGAAGAAACATCAATAGTCCAAACCCGAGTAATATTCCACTTTCACTCAGTCCCAAACCATCCCAGTACGGCTTTATAGGTGCATTAAAAATAAGTAAAGTGATTAAAGCAAGTAAAACATATGTCACTTTTTTCTGATCGACCGTCAACTTATCAACTACCGCTTCTCTGGAGATCTCCACATCTTTTAAACCAAGACCTAGCAACCAACTCATAGCTACTATCATAACCAGACATAAAGGAGCTACCATCACCATCCACTGAAAAAACGGGATAGCTTCCATCTTATGACTCTCCATAATTCCAAGTAATATTAAGTTCGGAGGTGTCCCGATTGGTGTTAGAATTCCACCTATGTTTGCTCCATATGCAATAGCAAGTGCAAAGCGCAATTTTAGTTGCGTATTGTCAGTAATAAACAATGCTATAGTTATTAGGAGTAAAGTAGTAGTCGTGTTGGATAAAATTGAACTCAGAAGTCCCGAAGTAAGTGCAAGGGAAAGTATCATCGCCCGTGGAGTTGCTGGAAAAATATTTAAAATCTTATCAGTTATACGTATATGTAACTTTGTTTTTTCCACCGCAATAGCCAGTAAAAATCCACCTAGAAAAAGGTAGATGATAGGATGTGCATAGTTGATCGTAGTCTCTTTTGTCGAGATGATTCCAAATGCCGGAAATAATATAATAGGCATCAGAGAAACTACACCCAAAGGGAGTGCTTCATTTGTCCATAGTGTCACTAAAAAAGCTACGATTCCAATCAAAAAACTTTGTTGTAAAGTAAAAAACTGTGTTCCAAAAAAATATACAATAGCACCGATTAAACCGGCTATGAAAACCTTTTGAAATACTTTATTGCTCTCTTCCAAATATTATCCCTCTTTTTTAAACTTTTGTCCAAAATTTTAATTTACAATTGTATACAAAACTTTTAAAATTCACATCTACTTTTGGGCTCGCACAAAGATTTGTCTATAGATGATTCGATTTGTATCGTTGCATGTTCAATTTTGAAACGATCATGGAGTTGTTGGTCCAATTCATGTAAAAAGCTATTGTCCAGATGCTCATCATTTACAACCAGATGAACAGTCAATGCTATCTCAGTAGTACTTAACGCCCATATATGAAGATCATGTATAGACTCTACCCTCTCATTTTCTAAAAAGAACTGTTCAATCCCCTGAGTATCGATATCTCTTGGAACAAAATCCAAAGCATAGAAAACAGAATCGCGCAACAAACCCCATGTCCCTATTAAAATCACACTGACAATAATTAAGCTCACAAGCGGATCTAACCAGTTCCAGTTTGTAAACATAAGCACTATACCGACAAAAGCCACTCCAAGAGATACCGCTGCATCAGCTGCCATATGTAAAAATGCCGCCCGAATATTTAAATCACTCTCTTGACCTTTTAAAAATAAAAGTGCCGTAGCTGTGTTTATAAAAAATCCGATTAATGCCACAACAATGACAGTCAAGCTCTCTACCGATGTCGGTTCTCTAAACCTTTGCAGAGCTTCAATAGCGATAGAACCCAATGCAAAAAAGAGCAAAAGTGCACTAATTAATGAAGCAAAAATTGTTACTTTTCTAAATCCGTAAGTTCTGTTAAACGTTGCAGATTTAGTAGCTAAAACACTCGCACCCCAGGCAAGGAGTAGACTAAGAACATCACTAAAGTTATGTCCCGCATCAGAAATTAAGGCAAGTGAATCTGCAGCTATGCCATAGATGACCTCTATAATCACAAAAATAATATTAAGAGCTATCCCTACTCCAAAAGCAAGATTGTAATTTTTAACTTCGTGATGATGTTCATGACTCATAGTATATAAACCTCTTATTTAGAGAGTAGATCTTTTAACGACTCCTGAGGACTTTTTCCCTCCAGCATCTCATATACCTCTTTTGCAATTGGGAGATACAACTCATGTTTTATGGCAATATCGTGAAGTGCATAGGCAGTCCCTATCCCTTCTGCTACCTCACCTAGCTCTTCTAAGATCTTTTCCTGAGATTTCCCTGCGGCTAGCCCAAGTCCGACACGGAAGTTTCTACTCATAGTTGAAGATGCCGTCAAAAACAGGTCCCCTGCTCCGCTAAGGCCAATAAATGTATCAGCCTGTGCTCCGAATTGTTTTCCAAAACGTGCAATTTCTACAAGTCCGCGAGATGTAAGTGCTGCGGCCGCATTATTACCAAGTTTTAAACCTTCACATATTCCCGCTGCAATAGCGATTACATTTTTATAAGCTCCTGCGATCTCTGAACCTATAACATCATCAGAGGTATACCCTTTGATAAAATCAGGGAACATATCTGCAAACTCTAACGCTAATTCTTTGTTTTTACTATTAACCACTAATGCAGTCGGCAATGCTTGAATCACTTCAGCTGCAAATGAAGGTCCAGTTAAAAATGCAATATTTTCCTGTGGCACATACTCATTGTAGATCTCATTTAAAAACTTTCCCGTACTTGCTTCAATCCCTTTAGCTACTACTAAAACTTTTTGTCCACTAAAAGTAAAATGCTCTTTGAGCCATGTTGAGATCTGCTGTACCGGAATAGCCATAATCAGATATTCACAGCTCAAAGCTTCTTCAAGAGTAACAAAATTTTCCAGTTCCCTTTTAGTTCTTGAAGTGATCACAACCTCATTTTTTTGTGAAAGTGCGTATGCTAAAGCACTTCCCCATTTTCCAGCTCCTATAACTGCTATCTTTTGCATTTTTCTTCACCTATAAATTTTTTAAATTCTTGAATATCTTGCTCATACCCTACAACAACAAAAATATCGCCGTTTGTAATCTCATTGTGTTTTGCTTTTGAAGAGTATATAAACTCATGCGTCCCGTCTTGATGGATAATTGAAAGCACTAAAACACCGTGATCGCGACTCCAGTTGATATCCGCAGGATACTCTCCGCCGAAACACTCTGCATTATGCACCTCGACCTGAATAAGACGTAGATCACTGTCTTCATAAAGTATCCCGTGCAGCACTTGTGTTACGATCGGTTTCTTTAACATATCTGTAATGATGTTTGCCGTAGTCTCAACAATTGGAATAACTTTTGTAGCCCCGGCCATATGGAGTTTGTTTGAGTCTTCATTATTTTTTGCCAAAGCTATGATGGTAGTATCAGCAAAGGCTGAGCGTAAAGATATCGTTAAAAATATATTTTGAGCTTCATCTTTTAAAGCACAAAATATAATAGAGTTATCCATATCATGCTTTTGCCGCAACTCGTCCCAGTGATCACTTAGGTCAAATCTTTCAAATTGAAAATCGTTAGTATCACCCTCATTCTCATCAAGACCGAAAATTGTAATATTTGAGTACTTATGTTCTACATTTTTAGCAATTTCTAACCCATACTCATTGTTTCCAAAAATTAATACACTGCTATTTTCCATCAAATGCCTTTTTTGATGATTTTACCATCAGATGTTTTGTAAACTCACGTATAAATATATAGTTTCCTATTACAAATAATACATCCCCAACTTCTAGCAATGTCTCATCTATTGGATTAAAATAGAACCGTTTTGTCTCTCTTTTATGAATACCTAAAAGTACAACTCTAAAATCGACATTTTCAAGCTCACCCACTTTTGATATATTTTCCACAATCCTTTGAGTAATAGTGATCTCTTCAATTTTAATGTTTGAATCCTCTGCACGAATTGCGTGGATAGCTTCAAAAGCAACCGGCTGTCCTACGTATTCACGTGCTACAAGTCCTACAAGTTCTTTGTCATGTAAGATTTCATCTACTCCTGAAAAGATTAGTTTACTTCTATTTGCACTATTCATGAGAAGGGACATAATTTTTACATTTTTATCAATTGAGCGGACCGTTAATGCCGTATAGACATTTTCAACATCATCCTCTTTTAAACATAAAATCGCTTTAACTTGTGTTGAGAGATTGATATTGAGTTTTTTATAACTCTCCACCTGTCCCGGATCGTAGTTTAAAGCCTGAAGCCCATCCCTTTTTGCATCTTCAACCCTTTCTATCACTTCATCTAAAACCAAGACATTAAACTTTGAATTTATCAGCTTTTTCGCAACCTCTTTGGCAATACTTTCATACCCGCATATAATGTATGTTTCATTCTCTTTAGAGACGTCTTGAATTACTTTTGCCTCTTTAATATCTTCAAGTTTTTCTGTAAATGCAGAAACAAAAAGTGATGTTGTAAATGCTAAAACAGAGATCCCTGAAAGTATAACTATAATTGCAACAAACTGCCCTTCCGGAGAGACGGCAACCACATCTCCATATCCAACGGTAGATATGGTCACAATCGACCAGTAAAATGCTTCATAGAGTGTATCGATCGGAGAGGAAGGGTTATTTGCTTCCATTACATAGATAAGCACAGAAGAGACAAATATAACGATAGCCGCAAACATCGCCAAGGTAAAAAACTCAAAACGTTTTGTTGCTAAAACCGATGCAAATGTACTGAAACTTTTCGCATATCTAAAAAGTTTAAATACTCTAAATAAGATAAAGATACGAAGTAATCTCAGCTCGTGGAAAAATGGAATAATCGCTAAAAGGTCTATAATAGCTTTTAGCGATAAAACATATTCCATCTTATCTTTAAAAACTTTGTTGACTACATATAATAAACTAAAATCACGCCCTAAAAGATCGCTGTACTCATCCTGGTTAATGATAACCTTGGAGATACTACTGTGGATCCAGAGTCTCAATACATACTCTACAAAAAAGATAAACGATATTATGTAGGAATTAAAGATATTCAAATAATCGTGAATATCTCTTTTTACTTCATAAATGAGGATAGATACACTTGAAAAGATAAGTATCATCATAAAAAGATCAAAGTACTTTTTATACTTGTAATCATCATTTTCAAGTAAATTATAAAAAAATCGTCTTTTTCTCTGATAAGCATCAGAAGAGTTTAAAAAATATGCAAAATTTACTAAAAGACGATTAAAGTATTGCATTAACTCAGCTTTTGTTTTAAGATCTCATTTACTGCTTGAGGATTTGCACTCCCTTTACTTGCTTTCATAACCTGTCCTACAAAGAAACCGAAAAGTTTGTCTTTTCCAGATTTATACTGTTCTACTTTATCTTGGTTTGCACCGATAATCTCATCACAGATAGCTTCAATAGCTCCAGTGTCTGTTACTTGTTTGAGTCCAAGCTTCTCAATCGCAGCATCAACATCTTCATCATTTTCCATAAGGTAATCAAGTACCTCTTTTGCAGCTTTACCAGAGATAGTTTGGTCGTCTATGCGTTTTGCGATCATTCCAAGCTTATCTGCATTAACAGGTGAGTTAGAGATATTAAATTCACCTTTTAGACGAGCTAGTAATTCAACTGTTAAAAGTGAAGTTGCAGTTTTTCCACTTACACCATCTATCGCCATCATAGTTTCAAAGAAATGTGCCATCTCTATTTCAGATGTAATAACAGAAGCATTGTATTCACTAATTTTATACTCATTCATAAAACGCTCTTTTTTTGCATCTGGAAGTTCAGGGATTTTCGTAAACTCCTCCATCATTGCATCTGTTACTTCACATTTAAGAAGATCAGGTTCAGGGAAGTATCTGTAGTCAGCCGCTTCCTCTTTACCACGCATAGAACGAGTTTCCGATTTTACCTGATCAAACAGACGAGTTTCTTGAACGATCTCATTTTCATACACACCGTCTTCCCAAGCTTCGATCTGACGTACAACTTCAACTTCTATCGCTTTTTGGATAAATTTAAACGAGTTAATGTTTTTAATCTCTACACGAGTATAAAGTTTTTGATCACCCTTTGGACGGATCGAAACGTTTACGTCACATCTAAAAGAACCCTCTTGCATATTTGCATCTGAGATATCGATGTAACGTAAAATTGAGTGTAGTTTTTTCAGGTAAAGTACCGCTTCTTCAGCACTTCTCATATCCGGTTCACTTACGATCTCCAAAAGCGGTGTACCAGCACGGTTCAAGTCAACTTTTGAGATATCACCGTCATGGATATTTTTCCCTGCATCCGCTTCAATATGTGCACGGTTAATTCTGATAGTTTTATTTGAACCGTCTTCAAAATCGATTGTAAGTTCTCCATGTTCAACTATAGGCGTATATAATTGAGTAATTTGATAAGCAGACGGAGAATCGGGATAAAAGTATGATTTTCTATCAAAATATGAAGTTTTATTTATTGTTGCATCAACTGCAGTTCCAAGCATAATAGATTTGTGTAAAACTTCTTTGTTAAGTACCGGTAAAGCGCCAGGAAGAGCTAAACATGTTGGACAAGTATTTGTATTTTGTTTATGATTAAAACTCGTAGGGCACGAGCAAAAAAGTTTTGTTTTAGTGTTTAACTGTACATGGACCTCTAGTCCGATAACGACTTCAAACATAATGTTCCTTGGGAGTAAAAAATTATAAGTGTTTTATAATAACTAAATTATCTTTTAAATCTGCTAAAAGAGCTTGTGCAAGCAGATTTTAAAAATCTTATACTATTGAGTATAATAATAATTATGGATTCACAAAAAGATTTAGTAAATCATCTGATTAATACAAATGCCTTGCACTCCCCTGAGATTATAAAGGCATTTCTAGATATAGACAGATCTGATTTTGTAAGAGATTATAACTCTTATGCTACCTATGAAGACTTTCCTCTCTCCATAGGCAACTCCCAAACCATATCTCAGCCAACAACCGTTGCCATGATGCTTGAGATGTTGTCTCCTAAACAAGGCAACTCAATTTTAGATATAGGAAGCGGTTCAGGCTGGACAACGGCAATGCTTGCACATATAGCAGGTCCAGAGGGTTCTGTAACGGGACTAGAGAGAGTTGATGAACTTGTAAAATTTGGCTCAAACAATCTGGATAAATACCATTTTAATAATGCAACGATTTTAAAAGCGACAGATAGGCTTGGTATTGAGGGGAAAAAGTTTGACAGGATCTTAGTTTCAGCTTCGGCCCAAAAGTTTCCAGCTAAGCTGACAGATCAGTTAAAACCGGGAGGAAAACTTGTTATACCTGTGAAAAATTCGATTTTTGAGATAACGAAAAGAGAAGATGACACATTAAAGATAATTGAACACTACGGCTTTGTATTTGTACCTTTGATATATAGTTAGGATACTCTGTACATTTCATGTAAATAGGCACAAAACCATAATTTGTTTTGGGAAATGTTCTATGCCCTTTAGGAGCATAGAACAGAAGGGGGGGAGAATATATTGAAATTTGTGTTTATTTACTTTGAATCTTTGAAAATTAAACTTAGAAACTAGTACCAATAGTAAATGTTGCTTTATCTTCTGTGGAAACTTCAACTGAACCAACTGAACTATCAGTAAGACCTGTATATGCCAATGTAAAGTCATAACTTTTAATAGATTTTGTTAAACCTACATAATAATAATCACCAACATTTTCATAAAACCCATATGTTCCGTCAAGTGCCATATCGTAAGGTAATAGAACACTTGCAGAAAGCTCTAATAAGTTATATTGGTCATCCCATCCATTATCCATTGTATCAATAGCATAGCTGTATTTTGCACCTACAGATACAACTTCCATGTCATAAGAAAGACCTAAGTAAGCCTCACCCCATCCAGATTCATCTGTACTTCTTGGATAGCAGAATTGAAGGAAACCTATATCATAACCAATTCCAGCGAATTCAGAACTATAACCAGCATAAAGGTCTAGTTCCATACTTGCATCACCATAATAACCTTGATCACCACCTGCAACATTAGAACCCCATGTCCCTACATAAAAACCTTTATAATCTAAATCAAACCCACCTTGAATTGCTGGAGCATCATGAGTTTGTGTCATACCACGCCACATATAGTTACTTGTCATTGCTACATTTGCACTTACACCTATCTCTGAAGTAATATCACTTGCCATTGTCATAGTTGCTGCTAATGCCGCTGCTAAACTCAACTTAATTAATTTCATTTGTAATCCTTTTTCATTTGATATGCAGTATGATACAAGAAGTTTTACATTTTATATTCAAAAAAATGATTAATTTTTAATCAATGGTGTGTTTTATGCATAGTTAATACAATTTTGTATTTTATGACAAAATTGTAGTGCTTGTTGGGGAATCTTAGCCACCTTATGTATATCTATTAACATAAGGTGACTTAGTCTTAGGAGGGGAAAGGTTTAAAAAATATAGAAACTAGTAATAAGGGGAGTTAAGGATTAGAACTTACATCTCTTCTTATTTAAGAATGCTAACTTAACTTACTAGTTTTTCATTGTATCCTTGAATCTTAGGATGGAAAAATTATAATATAAAAATAAAATTGATGTAACACTTTTATGATTAAATTTTAATCAATACAAAATTTTACTTTTTTTCCAGTAGTTTTTCTAAAAGTTCAGTCTGTTTTTTTGCTTCTTTCAATCGTTGTTTATTTACAAGTAATGCATCTAAAACAAGAACCAGGAAAAGAGAAACTATTATATAAAGAAGTGTAAATAAAAAAGCTATTGTAAAACCGAAGTTAAATAAGAGGGAAAAAAGTGCAAGAGCACCTAGGAGGATAATTCCCCAAGATGCTCCAAGCAAGAAGCTTATGATTCTTTCAAAAGCGTCTTTTTGCATTTTGGAGGTTTTTAGTGTTCCTCAGTAGCTACTGCACCACCAAGGTATACATATGTAAGCATCATAAAGATGAATGCTTGTAGGAATGCCATAAAAGTTAATAATGCATATGGGATCATTGGAAGTAACCAAGGAGCAAGCATTAAGATTACCATTAAGAACATATCATCCCCTTTTACGTTACCGAAAAGACGGAAAGAAAGTGAAACTAAACGAGAAAAGTGTGATACGATCTCAATTGGGAACATTAACCAATATAACCACCAAACAGGACCTAAAAAGTGTTTGAAGTATTTAATAACACCTTGACGACGGATACCTTCAAAGTTATAATATACAAATACAACAAGCGCTAATGTTAAAGGCATCTCTAAAAATGCTGTCGGAGCTTCAAATCCTGGAATAACACCAATAAGGTTAGCGATACCAACGAATAAACCGATAGTTGCTACTAAAGGAAGGTAACGAGAAGCATTTTCCTTACCCATAACATCAGTTCCCATTTTTAATACACCACCGATGTACGCTTCCATAACGTTTTGAGTACCTTTTGGTACCAATTGTAGATTTGACATTGCTACTTTTGCTAAAACAATTGCAATTACAGCAGAAAGTAACATGTGAGCTGTATAAACTACTAATTTATAAGTCTCAGGGTCAGCATGATGAGAAACACCAAATATAGAACCTATGAATGTAAATAATTCAGGCATCGAAACACTCCATGATTAAAATAATTATGCGATTTTACTCAAACTAGGATTAAATTATTATAAGTTTGGTACAATTTGTATGACAATTTTTAAATTTATGGAGAAAACAATGAAATTAATTAGTTCACTTACATTAATAACTCTAAGTACTTTTACACTATTTGCAAGCGATTCAGCTACCCTGAAAGATGTTACTCAAAAAGGGGAATCCAGCACAAAACTACTTTTACAAACACTTGGAAAGAATATGAAAATGCATATGAAACACGGTGGAGCAATCGAAGCACTTGATTTCTGTACACAAGAGGCTCAAAATTTAACTGGGGATGTAAATAAAAAACTTCCAGAAGGTGTAAGCGTAAGACGTATTACCCTTAAAACAAGAAACCCTATGAATATGCCTACTGATGATGAGGCAAAAGTTTTAGAAGAACTTCAAAAAGAACAAAAAAGCGATAAAAGTCTTCCAAAACATATTATTAAACAAGTGGGAAAAGGTACATATAAATTTTATAAACCATTAGTAATTACAAACCCTGTGTGTTTAAAATGTCACGGTGATATACAAGATAATAAACTAAAAACAGAGATCTCAAACAGATATCCTGAAGATAAGGCTATCCATTATAAGATGGGGGATTTAAGAGGAGCTATTGTTACTACGGTAAAAAAATAGTTTTAAAAGAGTATGCTATTTTGCATACTCTACAGCCCTGCTCTCACGAATAACATTCACTTTAATTTCACCCGGATACTGCACCCTGCTTTCAATTTCAGATGCTATCTCTCTAGCAATTAAGATAGACTCGTCATCATTTACAAGCGTCGCATTTACTATTACTCTCACTTCACGACCTGCATTAATTGCATATGCTTGTTTTACACCGGTATGTGCTGAAGCGATATCTTCAATCTCTGTTACACGTTTTAAGAAACTTTCTAAAACTTCACGTCTCGCACCAGGGCGCGCTGCTGAGAGTGCATCAGCTGCACAAACGGCACCACACTCGATCGATTTGATCTCCTCTTGATCATGGTGTGCATATATAGCATTAATAACTACTGCATCTTCATTGTATCTTCTACACACTTCTGCACCGAGATCAACATGGTTCCCATCATGATCATGAGTTAAAGCTTTTCCAATATCATGGAGTAAACCTGCACGCTTTGCTAGACGCGGATCACCGCCCATCTCTGCAGCCATCACACCTGCTAAGTTTGCAACCTCCAGTGTATGGGCAAGTGCATTTTGTCCATACGAAGCTCTGTATCGCAAGCGTCCGATAAGTTTCATAAGATCCGGATGCATTACACCCACATCCAGTTCAGCTACAACCTCTTCACCCTCATTTAAGATTCTCTCTTCAAACTCATTTGAAACTTTCTCAAAAATCTCTTCTATACGTGCAGGCTGAATTCTTCCGTCTTCGATCAACAGCTGTAAAGTTTTTGTAGCTATTGCACGTCTATAAAGGTTAAAACTACTTACCAAGATCGCATTTGGTGTATCGTCTATAATAATATCAACACCAAGTAAAGTCTCAAGCGCTTTAATGTTTCGCCCCTCTTTACCGATAATGCGCCCTTTTAGCTCATCATTGTCTAAATGAACTAAGTTTGTGAGTCTCTCTGAAGCAAACTCTCCTGCAAAACGGCTTGTAGCTTGAGCAAGTATATAGTTAGCTTTTCTTTGAGCTTCCTCTTTCGCTTTATTTTCATACTTTCGTACTATATGGGAGATCTCACCCCTTGCTTTTGCTTCTATATTATCTAGTAGTACTTTTTGTGCTTCCTCTTGCGTCATCCCGGCAGAGTGTTCTATCGCATGGAGGGCATCATCTATTTTTTCTTCATATCTCTTTTTTAATGAAGCTAAAGATTTTTCATTTCTCTCTAAATTTACTTTTTGTGCTTTAATATGTCTTGTTTCATTTTGAAGTTTTTGTTCTTCAATTTTTTTATAGTGCTTAAAATCAGTCTCCATTTTACGCACTTGCTCTTCCCTTTGAGCAAAGTCTGCACGAGCTCTGTCTTTTGCACTATCAAATGCTTTTTGCGCATCTAATTCAACTTCACGAGCTCGGAGTCTTGCACGCTCCAATAAAGTCTGCGCTTCATTCTCAATAGCATTTGCTTTCGCTCGAGCCTGCTCCGTATATACTTCAAAGTTTGCACTAGTAAGTTTTTTAGAGATGAAAAATCCGATAACTCCACTTACGATGGCTGTTCCACCGCCTAGTAGTATCTCATTTAACATCTTTAATTCCCTTTTTTTATTGCAATGTGCCCTTTAAATATCTCCGCTGTCGGGGTGATCAAAACATCTGCTTCAACATCATAACTATCACAGATACTCTCTCTTGTATAACACAGCACTGGCTGCACAAAAATAGTATATGGTTTTTTCTTTAATTTCGCAAAGAAGCGATCATACATCCCTTTGCCAAAGCCTATTCTTTTTAAATCTCCATCAACACCGATACTTGGAACAATTGCAATATCTATTTTTTTTATATTTCTTATTGTATCGCCAGCTTCAAAAATTCCAAATTTTTTTTTCTTAAGCGGCAATCTAAATGGTACCATCTTAAAACTTTCGCCTTCCATAAATGGCACGTAAACATTCAATTTTCGTCTCATTTTTGTAATACTTTTTCTTATATCTGCTTCAAATGGTAACGGATGATAAACCAAGATATTTCTATGTTTGTATTTCTTTAGTAATCTCAGCAGCTTTTGTTCTAGCAATGCATCTCTATACACTTTATTATAGGTATGGAGGTTTTGAATTTTTTCAATAGAATTTTTTCTAAAAGTTTCTTTTGTAAGAGTCATATAAAGTCTTTCAGACATCTTTTACAACTATATAAAGTATGAGCAAAAAGAGAAACAATTTAATCAAGGCAGATATTCTCAATCGTAGCTGAAGCTACGATTGAGAATATCTAACGCAGAGTAAAGAAGCTTATCTTTTTGCCCTTTGGGAAAAATAAAAAGAGGCAGTCTTGCACAAAAAAATTATTTCACCTTAACTTCGGTTAGGCTGAAAAATTTATTTTGCACAATCTTACCTCTTTTTATCTCTTCTCATATCTTTTTATAGTTATAAAAGAAGTCTATAGATATAATTTCGCTTATTTTACAAAATAGAGGCAAAAATTTATGTTAAAAAAATCAATTTATTCATTATCTCTAATTGTCGGACTATTATTTACTGCTTGTAGTTCACAAGATGAAAACGATGCCAATGCACTTTTATCAACAAATGAATTTGTATTAAAAGAGATATCTGGTCAAGAATTTGTTATCAAAAAAGCTAACGAAGGTTTTGTTTTAAATTCTCAAAAAGAGAAAATCATCATCCTGGATATCTTCGCAACTTGGTGTCCACCTTGTCAAGCTGAAGCTTCTCACCTTTCAAAACTGCAAGAAAAGTACAAAGACAACCTAAACATTATCGGAATATCTGTTGAAGATGATATCAACGCTACAAAACTACTAGATTTTAGAAAACAATATGATGCGACATATGCACTTTCAACTTCAAGTGACAACCGCCGCATTATCAATGCAGTTGCGACAAGTCTCAATATTGGAAGAAACTTCGGTATCCCTCTTATGGCGATGTATAAAGATGGCAAACTAATTAACTACTATCAAGGGGCTACTGAAGAGGAGTTTATTGAAAGTGATATTCTTAGAGCGTTAGGAAAATAGATGTTTGGCTTTATAAAAAAATCTCTTAATAAAACAGCGGAGGCTATAAAATCTGTTGCTCCGAAAAAGAAAATTACATTTACAAAAGATGAGATTGAAGATATCCTGCTTGAAGCGGATGTAGAGTACGATCTTGTAGAGATCATAATGGAGCAGACCTATCAGGAAAAAATAACTCGTGAGATACTCAGATCTAAACTTTTAGCTACACTTGCTTACACTGAGTACAAAGAGCCTGAATATACAGCTCCGTTTGTAGAACTTATAGTTGGTGTAAACGGTGCAGGAAAGACAACTACAATCTCTAAACTTGCTCAAAGATATAAGAATGAAGGTAAAAAAGTTATGCTGGGTGCAGGAGATACATTCCGTGCTGCTGCAATTGAGCAACTTACTTTATGGGCAAAAAGATTAGATATTCCGATAATCTCATCAAAACAAGGGCATGATCCTTCTGCTGTTGCATACGATACAATCGATTCAGCAAAATCTAAAGGGTATGATCATGTTATCATCGATACTGCGGGGAGATTGCATACCCAAACAAACCTTGCGAACGAACTAAAAAAGATCAATAGAATCTGTGATAAAGCACACAGTGGTGCTCCACATAGAACTCTCCTTATTATAGACGGTACACAAGGAAACTCTGCGATCAATCAGGCAAAAGCTTTTAATGAGATGGTCGGTATTGACGGTATTATCATCACTAAACTTGACGGAACTGCTAAAGGGGGAAGTATCTTCTCTATTGCTTATGCACTTGAACTTCCTATTTTATATGTGGGAACTGGTGAACAACCGGATGACCTTACACCGTTTGACAAATATGAATTTGTCGACGGTTTACTTGATGCTATCTTCATTGATGAAGAGGCATAAATAAAGGAATATGACATTCTGTCATATTTCCACTCCTTCACACTTTTTTCTTATACAATTACAGACAACTTTACAAAAGGCTAATTGAGCATGGCAAAAGCAAAAACATTATTTGAGTGTCAACATTGTGGTATGACTACACCAAAATGGATGGGAAAATGTACTAACTGTGGAGCTTGGGATAGTTTTATAGAACTCAATCCGCAGCAACAAGAGGTGATCAAACAAACAAAGTCCTCATCTGCAAAAAGTGCAAAAGCTATTAGTATCAACAACGTCATTGAAGATGAGATCACACGTTTCTCTTCACTTGATGTTGAGCTTGATAATGTTTTAGGTGGAGGAATCGTACCTGGCAGTCTTACACTTATTGGTGGAAGCCCAGGTGTCGGTAAATCTACGCTACTCCTCAAAGTTGGCTCTAATATTGCATCAACAGGTAAAAATGTTCTTTATGTTTCAGGGGAAGAATCGGCATCTCAGATTAAGATTAGAGCTAACAGGCTTAAATCAAACCACGATACGTTATATCTTTTAAGTGAGATAAGACTTGAACAGATCTTAGTGGAACTTCAAGAGAGAAAATACGACTTTCTCATTATTGACTCGATCCAGACTATCTATTCCGAAAATATCTCATCGGCTCCGGGAAGTGTTACACAAGTAAGACAGATCACATTTGAACTTATGCGTATTGCAAAAGAGCAAGATATAGCTACTTTTATCATTGGTCATATCACAAAAGAGGGTTCGATCGCAGGTCCAAGGGTACTTGAGCATATGGTTGATACTGTTTTATATTTTGAGGGTGATTCTTCTCAAGAGCTGAGAATACTCAGAGGATTTAAAAACCGTTTTGGTGCAACAAGTGAGATTGGTGTCTTTGAGATGCGAGGGGATGGACTTATCAGTGCTACCGATATTGCATCGAGATTTTTTAACAGAAACTCTACTCAAGCCGGTTCTGCACTCACTGTAATTATGGAAGGAAGCCGCCCTATTATACTTGAAGTTCAGGCTTTAGTCTCAGAATCTCATACCCCTAATTCTAAGCGTCAGGCAACCGGTTTTGACAATAACAGGCTCAATATGCTCTTAGCCCTTCTGGAGCGTAAACTAGAGATGCCTCTTTCTGGTTATGATGTTTTTATCAATATTACGGGAGGAATTAAAATTACTGAGACTGCAGCGGACTTGGCAATACTTGCAGCAATCATTAGTAGTTTTCGCGATCGTGCTATCTCTAAAGAAACTATTTTTATAGGTGAAGTTTCACTAGTCGGTGATGTTAGGGAGGTATATGGTCTGGATAACAGACTAAAAGAGGCAAAAATGCAAAACATCACAAAAGCACTGATTCCTAAAAAACCTCTGGAAAAAACTGCATTGAAAACATATATAGTGGATGAAGTAACAAAATTGTTACAATGGTACTGATTTAAACAATAAAAAAGTAGATATTATGCATAATATATGTATAATTTTTAAACTTATAATTCAAGGTAGAACAATATGATCGATGCAGAAGTTAGAAGTGAAGAGAGATTTTCAAGATTATCATTAGCTTATGAGTCTGAAGATGAGAAACAAAAAGTTACTAAATGTTTAAACGGTGTTATTGAAAAACACAATATGAAACCGGAGATGTATACAACAAAAGTTTCAAACGGTAAAGAAGTACTAGTAGTAGAATATCATGATGATGTATGTCGCGAAGCGGGTGGTATATTTGAAGATATTCTTTGTTCACTAGATATTAAAGAATGTAACTAATTTAAGAAAGCTGTTTCATTATGAATCTTGAACAATATGCCCAAGGTAACAAGCTATTTCGTACTTATTTTAAAAAAAATAAAGAGTCATTATTAGAACTTGTTAAGGGGCAAAAACCAAAAGCACTTTTTATAGGCTGTTCCGATTCTAGAGTTATTCCCGATCTTATGTTGCAAACAAATCCAGGAGATCTTTTTGTACTTAGAAACGTAGGAAACTTTGTCCCTCCATTTAAAGAAGATGAAGATTTTCATGCAACGGCTTCTGGGATTGAATATGCAGTAAGTGCTTTAAAAGTACAAGAGATTATTATTTGCGGGCATACACATTGTGGTGCTTGTAAACATCTGTACGAACCGGTTCCTGATGACACTTCACTTATCCATACTAAAAAATGGTTAGAGCTTGGCGAAAGTGCAAAAAAAGCAGCTATTCTAAGTTTGGGTGTAAATGCACCACGTGAAGAGTTGCTAAGACTTACAGAGAAATTATCTGTAATCAATCAGATAGAAAATATTCTCACATACCCTGCCGTCAAACAAAGATTTGAAGATGGGGATTTACATATACATGGATGGTGTTACGATATCGAAACAGGTAAAATTGAGTACTATAATGCAGATACTTACGAATTTTTACCGCTTAATGAACTCTCTTAAGAGTAAAATTTTATTTTTTTTCATAAAATTCGATATACTAACAACAAAAAGATCAATTCAAGGATGAAGCGTGGCTGAAGAAGTAAAAGAGGAAGAATCTCAAGGGAAAAAATCGAGTAATATGTTGATGATTATTATCATCATCGTTTTAGTACTAATTATCATACTCGGTGCAATTGCATTTTTATTTATAGGTAGCGATGATGAAGAGGCTATCTCATCAACTCCTGCAAAACAAGAAAAAGTCAAACAAACTACTAAGAGAACTAGTGGTTACAATATGGAAGAAGATTCTAGATCTTTGAATGAAATAGGGATATTATACCCTCTTGATACATTTACGGTTAATCTAAAAAGTGATTCAGGAAGAAGATTTTTAAAGACAACAATATCTTTAGAACTTGAAGGTGAAGAGTTAAGTTTAGAACTTGATGCAAAATCAGCAGTTCTTCGCGATAGAATCATTAGAATTCTATCTTCAAAAACGCTTGAAGAAGTATCATCAAAAAAAGGGAAGAACAAACTTTCTATGCAAATTATGGATACACTAAACTCAATGATCTCAGACGGTAGAATTAAGGGGATCTATTTTACTGAGTTTGTTATTCAGTAAATCCTTTTTTATCTTATATTTTACCACTCTCTTGCCCCAATAACTTTGGGGCTTTTTTTATCCACCTTTTTTATTTCACTATAAATATCACAATAACTATCAATATCTTATTTAAAACCTATTCTTATCACATTTTTTTGTTATTTTTGTTAAATAAGGAGAAAATGATGTATTTAGTCTTAATTTTACCGACTATTATAATAATTTAATGTTATATTACATAAAGTAATATTAGTGCTATCAATAAGACAAGGAGAAAAGAGATGAAAAAACAACAAGATCTTCAAAATTCAAAAGAGATCAAGCTTAGTGATATCAAACCTATCCTCAGTCGTACAGATCTTAAAGGTACAATAAAATACTGTAATAAATATTTCCAAGAGATAAGTGGATACAGTGAAAATGAATTAATAGGTGCTCCGCATAACATTATTCGTCACCCGGATATGCCTAAAGTGATATTCAAACTTATGTGGGAACGCTTAAAACAACAACAAGATATACTCGCTGTTGTTAAAAATCTTTCAAAAAGCGGAGACTATTATTGGGTTACTACTCTTTTTGAAACCAAATACCACCCTTTTACTAAAGCACCAGAAGGTTACTTAGCACTTAGAAAAGCAGCACCAAAAAAAGCAGTTGAAGCCGTCATACCTTTATATCAAAAACTTGTTGAGATTGAAAATAATGAGGGAGTTAGTGCTTCAGAAGATTATCTCTATAATTTTTTACGGGAACAAAATAAAGACTACGATACTTATATGAAAGACCTTGTTAACTATAAAGGCTTTATTGCTAAATTTTTTGAGGGGATGAGTAAAATGTTTACGTAATCCAACAATCTATGAATATTTTTTAATCACTTTTACTATTTTTATTGATGTATAATTATCCAATTAAATGAATGATGGAGAGTTATATGTATGAACAATATTACATAGAAAAAGAAAAAGAGATCAAGTTAGATGAGATGAAACCCATTCTCAGCCGTACAGATCTCAAAGGAAATATTAGGTATTGCAACACCTATTTTCAAGAGATTAGCGGATATAGTGAAAAAGAACTGCTTGGTTCTGAACATAACATTATTCGCCACCCAGATATGCCAAAAATCATCTTCAAACTTATGTGGGAAAGGCTAAAAAAAGAACAAAACATTTTAGCCGTAGTAAAAAACAGATCAAAAGACGGCAGATATTACTGGGTAACTACACTTTTTGAAATAAAACACCATCCTATTCATAAAACTGCAGAAGGATATCTTGCAATTAGAAAAGCAGCACCGCATAACGCTGTAGAGGTGGTCACTCCACTCTATAAAAAACTCCTTGAAATTGAAACTACTCAAGGGATAAAAGAGTCTGAACAATATCTTCGTGAATTTTTAGAAAAAGAGAAAAAAACATACGATCAATATATGGAAGAGATTGTCAATCATGAAGGTGTAGTGATGAAGTTTTTACACGGTATGAAAAAAATGTTTATTTATTAATTCCCTCAAAACTTCTTTATAAATAGGGTAAAATACAGATAAAAATTATAAAGATGTATTGAATGATAGGGATAGATTTAATTAATACTTCACGTATGCAGCAGATGATCGAGAAATTTGGAGATAAAGCACTTTCACGATTTTTATCTGATGATGAAAAAGCACTGGTTAAAAACTATAAGACTGCAGCTGGTTTTTGGGCTACAAAAGAAGCAGTTTCAAAAGCTTTAGGAACGGGGATAGGAGCAGAGTGCTCCTTTTTTGATATAAAAATTTATAAAGATGAAAAAGGTGCTCCTAAACTCTCTTTATCAAAGAAGCTTGTAGAACAATTTAAAATAGTTGATGCAGCACTCTCTATTACACATGACGGAGAGTATGCAATAGCAGCCGTTTCAATAAAAGTTTCAACCACCACCGACAAAATCAAGCAGTTCTAACTTATCACCGTCATTAAGTCTGCACTTATCCCATGCATCTTGTTTAACAATCTCCATATTTACTGCAGCTGCCATAACTTTATCTTCCAAAGAGAGCTCCTTTAAAACCTCTAAAAGTGTTTTATTGTTGCTAAACTCTTTTTCATTTCCATTTATAATTAATTTCATTGACCACTCACATAATTTTTTAGAAATTGTACCTTTTAAAATTGAAACTTTTATCAAATCTCAAAACTATTTTAGAGTTTTGAGATATGCTCTGCCAATGCTTTTAGTTCTTCTTCGCTGAAGTTTGCTATTTGTGATTTCATAACACCTTTCATAGCACCACCGTACGTACCTGCTTTATAACCGTGGAATGCTTCCATCACTTTTGCGCTACTCCACCCTTTGATAATTTGTGATTTTCCAAGTGCCGCTTTTTCACCGTTTTGACCGTGACATGCTACACATTTTCCAAATAAAGCCCCACCGTCTATCTTTTTAGTAACTGCTACAACTTCTACTTTCGTCTCTTCAACCACTTTTGAAACTTCAGTTTTTGTTGTTGTAACTACTTTAGGCTCTTCAACCTTTACAGGTTCCGGTTTTGGTTCTACAGGCTTTGGTTCCACTTTTTTAGGCTCTTCAACTTTAACCGTTGTCTCTTTTACCTCTGGAGCTTTTGGTGCCTCTACAACTTTAGTTTCCTCTTTTACACTTGTTTGCGTACTCTCTTGCACTGGCTTGTCATCACTACAAGCTACTAAGAACATTGCCAACACTGCCGATAAAACTATTTTCATTTTCAATCCTTTGTTTAATTCATTAAATTTCATTATACATATTTTTCAATGTATCAAACTTTAACTCGCTTCTAAATACAAACTTTATACTATGAACTACAAGCCATAAATATAACAGCGGTAGAAGAATAGACTCAACTACAAAGACAGTAATTAAAACTACGATGTTGTTAAAAGCTTTATTTGAACTCTCCTCTATTGCTTCTAATTGTTTAGAGACATTTATACTCTCTAAGGAACTGCTATAGCTTTTTTTCAAACTACTAAAAAAATTCTCATCGCTTTTCTGTACCTCACTAGTACTTTTATGTTGATACTCTTCAAGCTCAGTTTTCGTATTTTCTACAATTTGCAGTGATTGTGTATATTCCTGTTCCAAAATAGTTGTATAGGTAAACTGAGACAGATATATAAAAGCAATCGCTCCAAAACGGAAAAACAGCAACAATATAAATATCTTCAAACTATAAGAAAAAAATCTGCTTTGATAAAGTTGTTTATACCAAATCATTATTAAAGCAATTATTCCACTCAAAATAAAGATTGTTTGTAAAAAAAGTTTGCCGCTAATGATTAGTAAAAACTTTTGAATTCCCAAAGATATAGATGCAAGCAGCATCACCCATGAAAATCTTTCCACCATATCGTTTAAAGGATCTAAAATCTCACCTACACTTAAAGTGAGTCCAAGTCCTGCTGGAGTTAAAGAGAGTTCCGTTCCTTGAATGAAAGATATTAGAGCATTCAAGCTTTTTGCGATTCCAAACGTAATCATTGCACGCTTAAATGCTTCATCTTGAAGCTCTAAAGCTTGTTTGTCTATCTCTATCCCTACACTGACCAATAATAAAAAAATGATAATAAAAGAGATAAATATTTTCACTGTAATCCTTATCGATATGTAAATAATTTTTAGATATAATTCCACTATGAATTTTGAACCATATCCATTTGAAAAACTTAACGATTTACTACAAAACATTATACCAAATGCAGATTACGAACCATCAGTACTCACTATTGGTGAGCCACAATTTGACACTCCTGAATTTATCCAAGAGTCTCTGGCAAACAATGCATATCTTCTTAAAAAATACCCAAAAACAGGTGGAGAAGAAGTTTTAAGAGATGCAATCCGCGGCTTTGTTAAATCTAGATTTGATGTAGAGATAGACAATAGTGAACTAATCCCTACTTTTGGAACACGTGAGGTATTATTTAACTTTCCTCAATTTTTACTCTCAGACAAGAGTGAAAGTGTGATGGCCTATACAAACCCTTTTTACCAGATCTATGAGGGTGCTGCGATCGCTACAAACTCAAAAGTTATCCATCTTAACTTAAATGCGGATAATAACTTCAAACCGGAGATCGATGAAGAGAAACTTGCAACTTGTGACTTGGTTATTTTGAACTTTCCAAATAACCCGACAAATTCGATGCTCTCTGTAGAAGAGATGGCGCAGTGGGTTAAACTGGCTTTGAAACATGATTTTGTTTTGATGAATGATGAATGTTATTCAGAGATCTACACAGATAAAAAAGTTCCATCAATACTTGAAGCTTCAAAGCTTGCAGGAAATGACAGCTTTAAAAATGTACTTGTTATCAATTCGATCTCAAAACGCTCATCTGCACCGGGTCTTAGAAGCGGTTTTATTGCGGGTGACAAAGAGATACTAAAAGAGTATATGAAGTACCGTACATATGTAGGGTGTGCATCCCCTCTTCCACTTCAATATGCTGCAGCGACAGCTTGGAGTGATGAGGAGCATGTAAGTGCTTCAAGAGAGATCTATAAAAATAATTTTGTAATCGCAAAAGAGATACTCGGTACTGAGATTCCTGAGGCAACTTTTTACATCTGGCTCAAAGTTGACAATGCCTTAGAGTTTACAAAAAAACTGTTTGAAAAGTACAACGTTAAAGTTCTGCCGGGCGAGTTTTTAGCACGTGAAAACTTTAATGGAGAGAACCCTGGTGTTGGATATGTCAGAATTGCTTTAGTTGAAAATGAAGAAAAAACAAGAGATGCATTAAATAGAATCAAGGAGTGTTTAGGTGAGTAAAGTGAACAAGTTAAAAGAGAAAGTATTAAAAGCCCAAGAAAACGGTGATATCGCTTCACTATATGTTTTAGAATCAGAAGCTCATGAACTTTTAAATGATGATGGACTTCAAGGGTTTTATGCGAATATTCTAGACTTGGCACTTGAGAAGCTTACAAATACGCTTGAGGCTCATAGACAGATGGATATGAGTGAAGTTCAGGACTTTGCAACAGCTCGTGCCCTTTATGAATATGCGATCGAGCATTACCATGCCGGAAAAAACAAAGATGCTTCGGCACTATTTGAAGTATTAAGCGGTTTAACAAATGATGAAAAGTTTTCAAAAGCGATGAAACTGCATCAAATTTCAGCAGATGAAAACCTAAACATAGATAACTTTTTAGATAAAATTGCCGATATTGAATCAACGCAACGCTCGGGAACTTTCTATATTAGCGAGTTTCAAAAAGAGGCACAAAAGTTGCTCGATAATGCGTAAAGAGTAGGAGATAGCTAAATGAAGATACATTTTATAGGTATTGGCGGTATAGGAATCTCTGGACTTGCTCAATATATGCATTATAAAGGGCATGAGGTTAGTGGTTCAGATATAAAAGATACTGTAATCACAAAAAAACTTCGTGATATGGGTATCACTGTAAGTGTTCCACATAACGCTGATGCTATAGATGATCAAGATTTAGTTATCCACTCAGCTATTATCCGCCCTGACAATCCGGAAGTAATTGCAGCAAAAGAAAAAGGGATTGAAGTTTTAGCACGTCGTGAAGCACTCCTTAAAATCCTTGATGACAAAAAAGTATATTCTGTAGCAGGTGCACACGGTAAAAGTACAACTACGGCAATACTAACAGCCATTATGGAGGGTTCTGCTATCATCGGTGCCGAATCAAAAGCATTTGGTTCAAACGTTCGTTACGATGAAACAAACGATCTTATGATCTTTGAAGCAGATGAGAGTGACGGAAGTTTTATAAACTCAAATCCTTACTGCTCAATCGTAATCAATGCCGAACCTGAGCATATGGAATATTACGACTATAACTACGATAGATTTTACGACTCATATAAAACATTTATTAGAAAAGCTCCTCATAAAGTGCTCAATGCTGAGGACCCATTTCTTGCAACACTCAAAGATGAGTTTAACGATGCAACTTGGCTCTATCCAAGTGAAGATATTACAAAAATAGAGTTTGTTTTAATCAACGATGAACCACATACAAGATTTACACTCAAAGATCTTGGAAGTTTTGATGTATGGGGCTTTGGAAAACATATTGCTATTGATGCTGCACTTGCTATTTTAGCTGCAAATGAATCTATGGATATTGAAACTATCAGACAAAACCTATTAAACTTTAAAGGGATCAAAAAACGTTTCGATATCGTTGGTAAAGAGAACAACAGCGTAATCATTGATGACTATGGACATCATCCAACAGAGATCAAAGCGACTTTCCAGTCTGTAAAAGAGTATGCTGAACTTAAAGGATTTGAAAAAATTACCGCTATTTGGCAACCGCATAAATACTCACGTACGATCGATAATCTCGATGAATTCATTAAATGTTTTGAAGGTGCAGAGGAGCTTATTATCCTCCCTGTGTGGGCTGCCGGTGAAACACCTCGCGATATCGACTTTGCCGAAAAATTCAAACATTACAATCTAACTCTTGCAGATAAACTTCAACGAGCAGACAATAAAATCACCATTGTCAGAGGTCAAGAGGAGCTTAAAACTCTTGATAACGGTCTTATTATCGGTTTTGGAGCGGGTGATATTACATACCAGATAAGAGGGATTGCATAAGTGGCGTATATATTCGGTTTAATAATTGTAGGATTACTTTTTTTATCACTACACTACTTTACGGAACTTACACGTTCTCAAAAGCTTATAGTAGCAGGGATATTTGCTGTATTTATTTCCGGTGCTATTATGTACAACACTTATGTAGCACATGAACAAGAAAAAGTTCTGGCAATAGTACAAAAGTATAGACAGGGTCAAACTATTCAATGTGGTAATATTGAGATAAACAGTACAAACTTTGATCTAAGCGGGACAAACAGTTTTGTCGGAAAGAAAAACACTCCATACCATCTACAAGTTATCGGTGCCTCTGAGTGCAAATAGACAAAATACTTACACAGCTAGACCTCGACTCCCACATTTCACAGTTTAGGAGTTTCTTCTCAAGAGAAGACTCTTTATATATAGAGGGTGATCAAGAGCTCCATTACCGCTACATTAAAGCACTTGACAAAATAGAGTTTAATGCCCCGCCTAAAGTGATTGATTTTTTCTCGATTAAGAACCATCTTAAAAAGCATGGTGTGCTGAACTTTGAACAGATTTTCGAACTTGTGAAAGTTGTACGCTATTTTCGCTACTTTCGTAATAAAAAGCTGGACTGTATCATTGGAGAATGGATCGAGAAGATTGAGATCCCTGAGAAGTTCTTAGAGGTTGAAAAATATTTTGATTTTCAAGGTAATTTTGAGGAAAATCTTGACGAAACCCTGTTTGGACTCGGCCAAAGAATCAAAGAACATAAAGGCGAAATTAGTGCTTCACTCAAACGTTTGATGGGTAGTTCAAAAATTTCAGGATACTTGGTCGATACACAGGTACACTTTATTAACAATGAAGAGTGTTTACTTGTTCGCGGCGGTTTTAATCATGTACTTAAAGGTGCCGTAGTGGGAAGAAGTACGGGTGGTTTTTTCTATGTAGCACCTGATATTATCTTAAAAACAAAAGAGAAGATAAGATATATAGAACAAGAACGTGAAGCTCTTTTTTACGCCTATGCAAAAGAGTTCTCACAAAAGCTCTCGGAACTTTTACCGTTTATAAACTATATTGACAAAGAGTTCTCAAAGTTCGACAACTATCAAGCACGTGTTTTATTTGCACGTAGTAAAGATCTTCAGATCATCAAAAGCAAAAACCATAAAAACATTGTTTTAAAAGATTTTATCCATCCGGCTCTGCAACACGCGAAACCTATTAATGTGGATTTCTCTAAAAACATACTGATGATTACCGGGGTAAATGCCGGTGGTAAAACTATGCTTTTAAAATCTATACTCGCTTCGGCATTTATGGCGAAATATATTATTCCGATGAAGCTCAACGAGACAAAGAGTGAGATAGGAAACTTTAAAGATCTAGAAGCGATTATAGATGACCCGCAAAACGTGAAAAACGACATCTCTACATTTGCCGGGCGTATGCAGCAATTCTCACAAATATTTACAAAAAAACAGGCTCTTATCGGTATCGATGAGATCGAGCTTGGAACAGATAGTGACGAAGCAGCAGCTCTGTTTAAAGTGATACTTGATGATCTAATCAAAAAAGGCCAAAAAGTTGTAGTAACAACCCACCATAAACGTCTTGCAGCACTTATGGCTGACCGTGAGGATGTGGAGCTTCTTGCAGCTATTTATGATGAAGATCAACGCAGACCGACATACGAGTTTATGCAAGGTATTATAGGAAAAAGTTACGCTTTTGAGACGGCAAGTCGTTACGGTATTGCTCACCGTTTAGTTGATGAGGCAAAAAAAGTTTACGGTGATAACTCTGAGAAACTCTCCCTTTTAATCGAGCGCGGTTCTGAGCTGGAGCGTGAACTAAAGCAAAAACATCAACAGGTCGATGAAAAGCTTAACGAACTCGAAAAAAAAGAGCGAGCTTTAAAAGAGCAAAGAGAAGCATTAAATCTTGAGCTTCAAAAACAAGAAGCACTCCTAAAACAAAGCTATGAAGAGGCGATCAATGAAGCCAAAAAAGCGGCTCGCGGCGGAGATATAAAAGAGATTCACCGTGCGATGAATAAAGCAAATAAAAAGCTGCCTCATGAGCAAAAAGCTGAGATCCCTCGTGATATAGAGTTTAAAGTGGGTAATGAAGTAAAATATCATTCACAAAGCGGTGTAATTGTCTCTATGAAAGGAAAAAATGACGCTACGATCGATATTAACGGTATGAAAGTGCGTGTCAAAACAAAACACTTAAAACCTACGAAGATCGTAAAACAAAAACCAAAAACCGATATACGTGTAAATGTAGAGAAAAAAGCGGGTCTTAAGTGCGATCTTCACGGTATGCGAGGGGATGAAGCGTGTGAAGTGTTAGACAAGTTTTTAAACGATGCACTTGTAAACGGTTGGGATGAAGTAATAGTCTATCACGGAATTGGGACAGGGAAACTTTCCCATGCCGTAAAAGAGTTTTTAAAACACCATCCAAGAGTGAAAAAATTTGAGGATGCTCCTGCACATATGGGTGGCTTTGGAGCAAAGATAGTAACGCTTTAGATGAAAATTGCTATTATAGGGGCTGGAGCATCGGGACTTTTTTGTGCGATCGAGTGTGCAAAAAACGGTGTTGCCGTAGATCTCTACGAGCAAAACACAAAACCTGCAAAAAAGATTCTAGTCTCTGGAAACGGTCGCTGTAACATCTCAAACAATTCTCTAAATTCAACAGACTTTTTCTCCCAAAACCCTACATTTGTCGAGTATGCACTAAAAAACTTTGGCTTTGAGCATTTTGAGAAATCTGTAAACTCTCTTGGACTGCTGCTAAATGTTTTAGAAGACGGTCGTGCATATCCCCTTAGTAATGAAGCAAAATCAGTTGCCAATACATTTATTCAAACAGCTCAAAACCTCGGAGTAAAGATAATTACCGATACAAAGATAGATTCACTTTTAAAACTAAAAGAGAATTATGATGCAGTAGTTGTTGCAACGGGAAGCGAGGCGGCATCACATCTTGGGGGATGTAGTGACGGATATAAATTTGCCGAGGAGTTAGGACATAAAATTATCCCAACCTACCCCTCTTTAGTACAACTTGAACTAAACTCCAACCTGGCAAAAAAGATGGCTGGAGCTAAAGTAGACGGAGAAGTATCACTTTACATTAACGGTATGAAAGAGAATACGATTGCCGGAGATATCCTTTTTACAAACTATGGGGTTTCCGGTTTTGCAATACTCGACATCTCACAAATGGCAAGTGAATCACTTTTAAATTACCAAGCTGTAGATATTGCTGTTAATTTGCTTCCAAACTTTAATGCCCAAAAACTCTCGAATCATATACAAAAGGTTGCAAAGACAAATTCTGAGCTTACCATCTTTGATATCTTGCTTGGGTTGTTACCGACAAAGATTGTAAACGGTGTACTGGAATCTCTTCACATTGTGCCGCAAACAACTACATTAGACACAAAACTCTCTAAAAAAATCGCGAACCAGATTCTAAACTGGAAATTTGAAGTGAGTGATACACACGGTTTCCGTCATGCCGAAGTAAGCGGTGGAGGAGTTGATACTTCAGAGATCGATGAAAAAACATTCCAATCTAAAAAAGAGAATAACATCTACTTTATCGGGGAAGTTCTAGACGTTGTAGGGCGTCGAGGCGGATACAACTTCGCCTTTGCATGGAGTAGTGCTTATACAGCTTCGCAACATATTATAAAAAATAAGATATAATAATTTAAAACTTCTAAAGGACTTGGTATGTCAACTCCAGTTATTATTGCGATAGTTATAGGGATTATTTTAGTACTTATGTACAACTCTCTCGTTTCAAAGAAGAATCAAGTTGAAAATATCTTTGCAAGTATAGATACACAACTCAAAAAACGTTATGACCTCATCCCTAACCTCGTTGCCTCTGTAGGCAAATATATGGAACATGAAAAATCAATCCTCCAAGAAGTCACAAAACTCCGCGCTGAAGCCAATAAACCAAATATTTCGGATGAAAATAAGATCCACCTTGATGCCAAAGTTACTTCGGCACTCGGTTCTATCATGGTAGCGGTTGAGAACTATCCTGAATTAAAAGCAAATACAAATGTTATGCATCTCCAACATAGTTTAAATGAAGTAGAAGAGCAGATCTCGGCAGCTCGTCGTGCTTACAACCAAGCAGTAACTGATTATAATAATGCTATTGAGATGATTCCGACGAACTTTATGGCAAGTGCAATGAGTTATACAAGAAAAGAGGTATTTGAGATTCCAGATACTCAAAGAGAAAATGTAAATGTAAAAGAGCTGTTTAACTCATAGATGAAAAGTGTCAGTGAATTAACAGACTTTTATTATAAAAAACTCCACCCTACATTAAAAGATCTGGAACAAGATCGCAAAAAAGTAAAAAAGCGTGTCATTACAATAGGTGTTATTTATACCCTTATTGCCGCCCTGCTTTTTTTCTCCCTATTCGAGTATATGAATATAGAGTTTATCATTTTTTCTCTTGTGGGTTATGTAGCACTCGGAGGGATAGTATACAGATTTTTAATCTCAGATTACCGGAACCATTTTAAAGAGAAAGTGATCAGACCCCTTATTGAAGAGATTGACAACTCTTTTCGCTACATCCCTGATCTTCATGTCGCTTCGGAGTACTTTAATCGCTCCTTTTTATTTCCCTCTCCCGATCGTTACTCAGGGAATGATCTTGTTAAAGGGAAGATAGACGGCGTTGATCTTACCTTTTCCGATGTTCATGCTGAAAAAGAGCATCGTGATTCCAAAGGGAGACGCTCTTACTCGACAATCTTTAAAGGTTTGTTCATTATCAGTGATTTTCACAAAAATTTTAACGGCAAAACAGTCGTACTCCCTGACACGGCACAAAGTACTTTCGGTGACCTTGTAGGTTCTTTCCTACAAGCAAACAACTTTTCAAGAAGCGGAGATCTGGTAAAGATGGACTCTCCGGAATTTGAAAAAGAGTTTGTAGTATATGGAAGTGATCAGATTGAAGCAAGATATATACTTACTCATACATTAATGGAGAAGATTCTGCACTACAGAAAACACTCGGGTCATCCCGTTTATGTCTCTTTCCGTGGAAGAAATATCTATATGGCAATTGAGTATAATAAAGATCTCTTTGAGCCCTCTATATTTAATTCACTTTTAGACTATAAAATAGCAATGGAGTATATTAAAACTTTACATCTCTCGATTGGGATCGTAGAGGAGTTAAAACTAAATCAAAAACTTTGGAGTAAACATGGATAACGAAACAGGTATATTAACGCTAAGTATAAAGGATCTTTTTACCTCAAAAATGATCAAATACTCTATCCTTCCTTTTGTACTGAGTATGTTAATTTTATATATTTTATTTTTTGTACTAGCAGGGATCGGACTTGATCAGCTTGATTCAACTATGCATGTAGAATCAACCCAGACAACTGTCCAAAATGGAGTACCGCACACAGATAGTTTTACGGCAACTTTAGAAAATACTGCTGTTATAAAATTTTTAATGAGCAGTGCAATCACATCATGGATAGCTACATTTCTAGTTTACACTATCGGCTCTATTTTAATGCTCTATTTCTCTATTTTTGTAGCACTGATAGTTATCGGTTTTATGACCCATATGATCTTAAAAGAGCTACACAAAAGACACTACCAAGATATTGCAATGATTGGCCATTCTAATCTTTTAGAGGGGATTTTTTTAGCGATAAAGTGGGCTGTTATTATGATCATACTTTTTGTTGTATGTATCCCTTTATATTTTATTCCTGTACTCAACATCATCGCGTTTAATTTTCCACTGTATTACTTTTTCCACAAGATGATCATATATGATGTATCGTCAAATATATGTACAAAAGAGGAAGCGATTAAGATTAAGATTTTTCACGGAGGTACATTAAGATTGAAAACATTGATACTCTATCTTGTCTCACTCATCCCGTTTGTGATCTTTTTTGCTACGGTATTTTACGTGATCTATCTGGGGCACAGCTACTTTTTAGAAGTAAGAAAGATGAGATTAGCACAACAGCGCTAATCTTCCTCCTCTTTATCCATCTCTTTTTGCACCATCTCACGATACCCTTCATCTTTAGGAACCAGTCCCGCTTCATATACAAACTGCGATGGTAAGAAGTTTTGCTTTTTAATCTTGTCATATTTTGCATAACTGAGATATAAGACATCTTTTGCACGTGTGACCGCTACATAAAACAGACGTCTCTCCTCATCCAGACTTCCGCCTCGTACCATCAGTTTTCTATTTGGAAAACGTCCATCCATAAGGTCAACTACATACACCTCTTTATATTCCAACCCTTTTGAAGCGTGTACACTTAAGAGATTCACCCCCTCCCCTTGTGAAAGGTCAGATGAACCGAGGATCATTGCATTTAAAAAACGCTCATGTTCATTGTAAGGATGTGAGAGCTCCTGAAGCAGTTTCATCTTTCTCTCTATTCTAACAAGGGATTCCTGTTTTTGTTTCTCGTCAATATTACCGTCTTTTAGTGTAGCACGTTTTGTTGAGAGCAGATCGGCAATATATTTAAAAAAATCCGAAGCTGCTATTTTACGAACTATCGTTTTTGGCTGTTTTATCCCTTTTAGATCGCGGAAAAGCAGATAAAAGTTATGTAAAAAAGTTGCCGATTCTTTTGTGAGTTTCGGGTGCTTAAGCACGGGATTTTTCATAAACTTTGCTTCAAAACCGAGCTTTGCATATTTACCTACAGCTCCTAGTTCCAAGAAGTCGTCAAAAAGTCCGAGTTGGTGGTTGAGTTTTCTTTTTTCAAAAGGATTTTTCATAGACTCGTCCGGTGCATAGAGACCGTAAAACATACTCCCCTGCCCCAGGTTTTTCAGTGCTATATAGATCTCTTTTGCCATCGCACTTCCGATCCCGCGTGCAAATTCAAATATATGGATAAAAGCCATCATATCCGACTCATTTACAAGAAGTGTATACAAGTCAAGTACCGCTTTTACCTCACGAGAGTCAAAAAAGCTTGTCCCACCTTTACGTTTACAAGGGATATCAAGCTCACGAAGCGCTACCTCAATCCCATCAGCTGAAGAGTTATTTCTAAAAATAACCGCTATATCTTCACGGGGTGTCTGTGTTTTGGAGATCATGTCTGCTACACCGTGATACTGATCAAACAACTCATCGTATGCCAAAAGTTTTGGAGCTGTATCTACGTCTCTTCGCGTAACTTCGAGTTTCTTCGGGTATATTCTCTCGTTATGCTCGATCACCTTATTTGCCAAAGACAAAATTGGCACGGTTGAGCGGTAATTTTTTGTCAACGTATGGACAACTGCATCGGGATATTTTTTTGTAAATGAACCGATGATCGTAATATCGGCTCCGTTAAATGCATAGATACTTTGATCGTAATCCCCTACACAAAATAGTGAGGGCGGATTCATTGCATCTATCAAAGTCCCCTGAAGCGCATTCGTATCTTGGTACTCATCAACAAGAACCTCTTTATATCCGAGATGATGATCTTTACACATTGCACGAAAATCTAAAAGGAGATCGTTAAAGTTTAGAAAACCGTACTCACGTTTGAGTTTTTCAAATTCATCAACAACATCCGCATATATCATGGCAAAAAGTTCATGTTCAGGATAGTTCTCTTTTATCCATTTTTCAAAATCGTTAGAGAGTTCCGTATTTTGATAAAATGAGTAAAGGTCATACAGATAGTTTCCGCCGTATGCCTGAACTTCGGCATCTATATGCCCGAATGATCGTTTTTCAAACACCGATCGAAACAGTGTTTTTAATTCACGTTGCTGTTTTAAAACAACACGCTTATCTTTTTTCTTTAACCATCTATAACTCACAGCATGAAACGTCCCTGCATCAATTTTTGAAGCAACGCCGGTTCCAAAAAATTCGGCAACACGGCTAACCATCTCAGCTGCTGCTTTATTGGTAAAAGTAAGGAGTAAAATCTCATTTGGTTCTACGCCACTATTTAAAAGATGGGCGATTCGACCTACGATCGTAGAGGTTTTTCCCGTCCCTGCTGAAGCGATAATAAGATTTTTGGAATGTTGAGATGTTGCAGCTTCATATTGCTGTTCGTTTAGTCTAGATAAAGGCATTTCGGCATTATACCCGTTAACTTTTAAAGTGTGCTAATTTTATCTGCTCCCACTATGCAGTTTCTCCCTTTCTCTTTTGCATCATATAGAGTATCGTCTGCAATTTTATACATTTTATCAAAGTCTTTCTCTTTAAAATCATGAATAACACATACTCCAAATGAAGCTGTTAATACTTTGTGAGGGTTTTTCGGATGTTCTAATCCCAACGACTCTATCGTCGTTCTCGCTTTTTCTAAAATATATTCTACTTTCTGAGGTTCATCTGCCAAAATCAACCCGCAGAACTCCTCTCCACCGAGTCTAAAAAGATGGTCCACATCTCTTTTAAAAACCTCTTTTGTTAATGTTTGCGTCACTTTTTGTAAAGCATTATCACCCGCTATATGACCAAATGTATCATTGTACTGTTTAAAGTAATCTATATCAAAAATGTAAAGTGCAAAATAGCTGTTGTGTTTTTTTGCTTTTTCAAAGAGCTTATCAAACTGAACTGTAAGATGTCTTCTGTTGTATACTCTGGTTAATGGATCTGTGATAGAACACTGCTCAAGTGTTTGAATATACTGTTTCTCTTTTTTACGTATCTCTTCTAGCATTTTATACGCTTTATCAAAACTCACTTCGAAAAAATAAACAATGATACTTATCCCTACACTGGCAACTACAAAACGTGCATAACTTGCCTCATTCCACATTCCACCCTGCCATTTGTCAATACCCTGATAAGTAAGCAAAAAAGTAAGTGCATAAAACAGTATCGTAATCCCCAGCCCTTTTGTTGTACCGTTGATAAAGATCGCAAACATAGGGAAAAATACCGTCCATACCAAGGTAAAGTCATGCCCTTTTCCAAAATATACAATTGCCAACATCATTATGAAAATCGAACTTGTCGTGATATTGGAAGCTCTTTGTACATTGTGGGATTTACGAAGATCGTAAAAGATATATATGGTAATTAAAAATGCTGTAAAGTCTATAATAAACAGAGCGTTATCACTGTGGACAAAAACGTTATATATTGCAAACAATAAAAGAATAGTACCACTGATAATAAGTAAAATATTGATCAATACTACCTTACGCATATCAGATGAATATTCACTAAATTTCATATTTGAACATAATATTTGATTGTATAAATTTCCACTTTGTAATATCATAATTTTTTATATCCTTAGTTAGTTCTATTATAGCCAATTTTTCCTCTGTGTAGCAACTTTAGAGCTTTTTGTTTTCAATGTTTATTCATTTTAGAGTATTCAATTTACTAGCTATAAGCAAATCCTCACCACATTTTAGATATAATCGCGAAATTTATTAAACAATTTTAAGGTTAGAAGATGTCAGACAATAAGTATAATCCTCAAGAGATTGAAAACAAATACTACAAAACGTGGGAAGATCGCGGATACTTTGAGATAGATGGGAACAAAGAGATCCAAGAAGATGGCAAAAACTTTGCTATCATGATGCCACCTCCGAATGTCACGGGGCGTCTTCATATCGGTCACGCTTTAACTTTTACACTTCAAGATATCATCACTCGTTATAAACGTATGGATGGTTTTAAAACTCTTTGGCAGCCGGGAACTGACCATGCCGGAATCGCTACGCAAAACGTTGTAGAGAAACAACTTTTAGCTGAAGGTACTACAAAAGAGGAGATCGGGCGTGAAGCATTTTTAGAGCGTGCTTGGAAATGGAAAGAGGAATCTGCCGGAATTATGACGACTCAGCTTCGTAAAATGGGTGTATCTCCTGCATGGAAGCGTGAGCGTTTTACTATGGATGACGGTCTTCAAAAATCTGTAAAAGAGGCTTTCGTTCACCTATACAACCAAGGTTTAATTGTACGCGGTAACTATATGGTTAACTGGTGTACACACGACGGTGCCCTTTCTGATATCGAGGTTGAATACGAAGATCACGACGGTAAGTTTTACCATATCAAATATCCGTTTGCTGATGGCAGCGGTTTTGTTGAAGTAGCAACTACTCGTCCTGAGACATATTTCGGGGATACTGCGGTAATGGTTCACCCTGAAGATGAGCGCTATAAAGATTTAATCGGTAAAAAAGTAAAACTTCCATTACTTGATCGTGAAGTTGCAATTATTGCTGATGATCACGTTGATATGGAGTTTGGAACTGGTGTGGTAAAAGTTACACCAGCTCATGACCAAAACGACTACGAAGTTGGAAAGCGTCACGACTTAGAGTTCATTACTGTATTTGATGAAAAAGGTATTTTAAACGAGTACGCTGGAGAGTTCCAAGGATTAGAGCGTCTTGAATCTCGTAATGTGATCGTAAAACGTCTTGAAGAGGAAGGTTTTATCATCAAAGTAGAAGATCACAAACACCAAGTGGGTCACTGTTACAGATGTAAAAACGTAGTTGAGCCTTATATCTCTAAACAATGGTTTGTTCGTAAAGAGGTAGCTGCCGAGTCTATTAAAAAGACAAACGACGGTGAAGCAAAATTCTTCCCGCCGCACTGGATCAATTCTTACAACTCTTGGATGGGTGATTTACGTGACTGGTGTATCTCTCGTCAACTTTGGTGGGGACATCAGATTCCTGTATTTTACTGTGATGATTGTGATCACGAGTTTGCATCTCAAGAAGATGCACCTGGGGCTTGTCCAAAATGTGCATCTAAAAACATCACTCAAGATCCGGATGTTCTGGACACTTGGTTCTCTTCTGCTTTATGGCCTTTCTCAACACTTGGTTGGGGGAACGGTGATTCCGAGATGGATAAACTATTCAAATCGGACGACTTAAAAGAGTTCTATCCAAATGCACTTCTTATCACTGGTTTTGACATCCTTTTCTTCTGGGTAGCTAGAATGATGATGATGGGTGAAAACTTTATGGGTGAACTGCCGTTTAAAGATATCTACCTTCATGCTCTTGTTCGTGATGAGCACGGTCAAAAAATGTCAAAATCAAAAGGAAACGTAATTGATCCTCTTGATATGGTAAACAAATACTCAGCTGACATTTTACGTTTTACACTAGCTATTTCAGCTGCGCAAGGGCGTGATATCCGTATGAGTGAAGAGAAACTTGAACTTAACCGTAACTTCACGAACAAACTTTACAACGCTACGAAATTCTTACAAATGAATGTAGATACATTCCCGGACCTTGGAGGATTCTGTATGGATACTCCGCTTGGTAAGTATATGGTTTCACGTCTTAATGTTGCGACTAAAGAGGTTCGTGCACAGTTAGATGAGTACAAGTTCAACGATGCGGCAACTACACTTTATAGATTTATCTGGAATGAGTTCTGTGACTGGGGTATTGAGCTAAGTAAAGCTGATAAATCTTCGATCGTAGAACTTGGTGCTATCTTTAAAGAGGCAATGAAGTTATTACATCCATTTATGCCGTTTATCACTGAGCATCTTTACCATGAACTAAGCGGTACATCTTTAGAAGATTCTGACTCAATTATGATCAAAAAGTATCCGTTCAAAACAAAACAGCGTAAAGAGGAAGAGACTTTTGGAATCATTATGGATGCGATTGTATCTATCCGTCGTGCTAAAGTTTTAGTTGATATGGCAAACCAAAAAATTGAAAAAGCTTTTGTTAAAGTTGACAATGTAAGTGATGAAGATAAAGAGATGATGCTTCCGTTCATTGCAAAACTGGCAAAAGTTGAAACTGTTGAATTTACAGATGCAAAAATCGAAAACGGTGTAAGCGATATCTCTGACAAATGTGAAACTTTCATCCCGACTGACAGCATCGATCTCACTCCGATCATTAACAAACTTACAAAACAAGCTGAAAAACTTGATAAAGAGATCGGGAAATTAAACGGTATGTTAAATAACGAGCGTTTCGTAGCAAATGCACCAGAAGATGTACTGGCAAAAAATCGTCAGGCATTAGCAGAAGCTGAGGATAAAAAAGCAAAAGTAACAGAGCAGTTACAGTCCCTTCAATAACAGATAAAATACATCTTGGGAGTTTTTGTTTTTTTGTGATATAATATCTAGCATGATGCTAGATATTAGAACTTTTAAATTTAAAATTTTCATTATTTTCCTAATTCCTGCTATCTCAATAGTATATTTCACATACTTTTATTTAAATCTTTCAAATGCAAATACTGAAGCTATAAAATACCAAAAACAAAATATTATCCTTGTTCATAAAATTATAGATGTTATACACAACCTTCAGATAGAAAGAGGTCTCTCCGTCGGCTTTATTCAATCTAAAGATCCAAAGATACTCCGACAGACTCTTATAATCACCCATAAAGAGAGTGATAAAGCAATAGCAGACTTAGAAAAGTTTAACTACCACCTTAACCTAGATCTCCATCAAATATATGTAACAAGAAAAAAAGTTCTACAACAAAATATCTCCTTTGAAGAGGTACTTAATTTTTATACCAATATCAATAACCATATGATAAATATGACAAAGTATCTTTTACCAAAATTCGATAAAAATCGATATGATGCTCTGTTTTTAATAAACTTGGAACTTCTGAAAGAGAGTGCCGGCCTGGAGCGTGCCTGTGTATACAATGATCTCACCTCCGGGAAACTAGAACCAATATGTAAAGAGAAACTCCCATTCTTACAACAAGACCAAACTAACAAGATAGAAAACCTCCATTTATATGCAAACAGCACCTCTCTTGGTCGCTATAAAAAATCTATCGATAAACAAGAGATTAAAGAGTTACAAAGATTCCGTAAACTTTATCAACAACATCAACTCACTAAAGAGGATGCTCAACAATGGTTTGAAATCACTACAAACAATATTGATAGTTACAACCAAGTTTCAAAAGAGATTTTAAACCATTTTACCAAGAACCTGAATGCTAATTATGATGATACTCTTCGTAATCTCAATATTGCTATGATATTTTGGTTTATCTCTATTTTCTCTGCATTCTACTTTATTTATATTATTCATAAACTGTTCCAAAAACATGAAGAGGATACAGAAGATCTGGAACTCTCTTCTCGTGCACTTGATGCTTATGAAGGGATAGTTATAACTGATAAAAATACTAAAATCATAAAAGTGAATAAAGGATTTGAACGTATTACCGGCTACTCTGCAGAAGAAGCGATTGGAGAGAAAACAAGTATTTTAAAATCGGGAAAAAATCCGGCTTCTTTATATAAAGCGATGTGGGGGAGTTTAGATAAAACTGGTTCGTGGAGTGGAGAAGTTCTAAACAAAAGAAAAGACGGTGCCATCTATACGCAACGTTTGTCTATCTCTTCTATAAGAAACAAAAAGGGTGAAACTAAAAACTATATCGGGCATCTATTCGATATTACTGAACTACGAAAAGCGCAACAAGAGGCACTCTATCAGGCAAGCCATGACTCTTTAACAGAATTGATAAACAGAAAACATCTACTTAAAAGAATGAGAGAGGAAATCAACAGATCAAAACGACATGGCTTTAAAAATGCGTTTTTATTTTTAGACCTTGATAACTTTAAATATGTAAATGATACATTTGGTCATCATATAGGAGACAAACTATTACAACATGTGGCTACTTCAATCCAAAGCTATATAAGAGAGTGCGATATTGTTGCAAGAATAAGCGGTGATGAATTTGCAATCGTTTTACTAGATATAGACAGTAGTCATCAAGATGTTAATGCTGTTGTAACAAAAGTAACAAATAAAATTTTAACGCAACTCAATCATGAAATTATAATAGAGGGCAACAGTATAAATATAGGTTTAAGTGTAGGGGTTAGATTTTTCCCTATTGATGATCTAGATAATGAGGATCAGATCATTAAAGATGCAGATATTGCCATGTATGAAGCAAAAAATAGCGGTAAAAACAGGTTTGTAATTTTTCAAGAGTAAATTTGCTATAATTCCGTACTTCAAATTTTGTAGGGAAGCACTTGTTCGACATAAGAAAATACACATCACACAACATCAAAAATGACATCCTCTCAGGTTTAGTAGTAGCCGTAGCACTTGTCCCCGAAGCTATCGCTTTTAGTTTTATCGCGGAAGTTAGCCCAATCGTTGGTTTATATACGGCGTTTATCCTAGGTTTAATCACTGCAGTTATTGGTGGAAAACCGGGTATGATCTCTGGAGCAACAGGAAGTGTTGCCGTTGTTATCATAGGCTTGGTTTTAGAAACAAACTCTATGCTTAAAGGTTTGGGACTCAGTGGAGACGAGCTCTATATGCAGATGCTTAACTATGTTCTCTTAGCAACTATACTAGCAGGAGCTATCCAGGTGTTAGTAGGTGTGTTTAAGTTAGGAAAGTTTATTCGTCTTGTTCCTCAACCTGCACTTTACGGTTTTGTAAACGGCTTAGCGATCGTTATCGCAATGGCACAGTTTAAGTTTTTTGAGGGTCAAGGGATGGCGATGTATGCCATTGTATTTACAACTATGCTTATCATGTATATCTTGCCGAAATACACGAAAGCGATCCCCTCAGGACTTATTGCGATTGTAGCACTGACACTTGTAGTATATTTTGCTCAAATCGAGACTCTAACAGTCGGTAGCCTTGCAAACCTCTCAGAATTTCAAGGGCAACTACCTCATCTTATTATCCCCGAAACTCTATTTAGTCTAGATGCTATTATTATGGTACTCCCTTATGCGATCATTATGGCACTAGTAGGACTAATCGAATCACTTTTAACTTTAGCGGTTCTTGATGAGATGAGTGGTGAACGCGGTAGTGGAAACCAAGAGTGTATAGCACTGGGAACAGGGAATATGGCATGTGGATTCTTCGGCGGTATGGCCGGATGTGCTATGATTGGACAATCTATTATCAACTACACTTCAGGAGGGCTTGGTCGTCTTTCATCTTTTACTGCTGCAGTTGGTCTTTTAATTCTCGTTATCTCTTTAACAGATGTGCTTAATGTTATTCCGGTTGGTGTACTTGTAGGTATTATGTTTATGGTAAGTATAGGGACGTTTGAGTGGTCAAGCTTCTCACACTTTAAACATATGCCAAAAGAGGATCTTTTAGTTATGCTGGCTGTTACTGTTATTACTGTTGTTGAAGATTTAGCAATAGCCGTGATCGCCGGTGTTATTATCTCTGCACTTGTATTTGCATGGAAACATGCTCGCATCTGGGCTAAAACATCTGTTGAAGAGGATGGTACAAAAGTTTACTCTTTAGAGGGTCCTTTATTCTTCGGAAGTGCTACAACATTTTCAGACAACTTTACGATCGATCAAGATCCTCCAAAAGTTGTAATTGACTTTAAAAATGCTCGTGTACTTGACTTTTCAGGGGTTGAAGCTATTGACAGTATTGTAAAAAAATATGAAGATGCAGGGAAAAATCTACTTCTTAGACACCTGAGTGCAGACTGTAAAAAGATCCTCAAAAAAGCAGGACCTCACTGTACTTATGAAGAGGATGATCCGACATACAAAGTTGCGATCAACTACTAATTCAAGAGTCTTATAAAAGCTCTTGTTTTGGCTCTCCTATAAAATAACCTTGTGAAAACTCAATTCCGTACTCTTTAACTTTTTCCATTACCGCTTCACTGTGAACATATTCAGCTACTATATCAATATCGCATAACTTACAAAAATCAACAATGGTTTTTACAACTATCTGACTTTTTTCATCCTCGACCAAATCTTTAATAAATACACCGTCTATCTTAATATAGTCCGGTTTAAAATCAACCAGCCTTGCAAAGTTTGAGTTTTCAACACCAAAGTCATCCAGTGCAATTTGAAATCCCTTTGCTCTTAGCGAATTGATTTGTTCAAGCATATGCGTCTCTGTCAAAGTGCTAATATCTTCTAGAATCTCTAAAATAACTCTTGATGGCTCTATATTGTACTCTTCACAACGTTTTAATAGCAACTTTTCTAAATACCCTAAATTAATATCGTCTGATGTAATATTGATAGAGAATGAATAGTCTGTTTGAGAAAACTTTTTAAAAGATGTAGTGATTACAAAACGTGTAATAAGTTCTAGTATTCCTGTAACTTTACAGGCATGCAAAAAGTTATCGGGAGTAATAAATGATGAACCGTATGCAATTCGAATAAGAGCCTCGTATTTCGTAACTTTGTTAAGCTTATGATCGTAGATCGGCTGGAAAAAAAGAACGAACTTTTCCTCCTCTATATATTTGCGTACATTACTTATCCAGTCAATGTTTTGCAGTTGACTTTTAATATATGTCGAAGTGATATCAAAAAGTTTATATGAGTTTTTTTTGTATCTACGGGCATCATTGAGTGCCAGATTTGCATAGTTTAAAAGATTAAAACCGTGTCCGGTATAGATACCGATGCTAAAAAACACTTTTATAGAAACAAGCTCATCGTTATACACCTCGATCTCATTAAAAAATGAGATCACAGATTGTGCAAGCTCTTCCATCTCTATTTTCAGTAAAGTCTTGTTTGTTAAAAAAACAAATTGGTCACCGTCAAATCGAAAAATTTCACCGTATGAGGGTTTTAACTTTTTCAAATAGTTTGTTATATTTACAAGAACTTCATCACCAATCAAATACCCATATGTACTATTGATATTTGAAAAGTTGTCAATATCTAAAATAAAAAGTGTGTATGTTTTACTTGTTTTTATATACTCCAACAAAGCCAACCTGTTCTGTAGCCCTGTTAGTTTATCTATATAGCAATCACACTGTTTATTTTCAAGTTCTAATTTCATCCCTGTATCATAGCAAAAAATGTTTTAAACTTTATGAATCGGCAGCTCTATAGAGAAACAACTTCCACCTTCTACAGGGAAAAAGTTGATATTTCCATGCATCCGTGTTTCTATAATATTTTTTGCTATATATAACCCTATTCCCGTTCCTGAAGATTTATGTTTAGTAGTAAAGTAAGGTTCAAAGATCTTCTCTTGTATCTCTTTATCGACTCCGCCACCATTGTCCATTACTTTAACTATCCCATGATTCTCTTTATCTTCTAAAGCGATAGTTATCAAACCTTCATTTATTGTTTTATCTGCTATTAACTTTTTAATAGCATCTATAGAGTTGTTTATAAGGATAAAAAGAATCTGCTTAAACTCATTTTCAACACCTTTAAAATAAAACTCTTCTTCTGTAAAACTTGTCTCTATTTTAATCTTACAGTTTTTTAACTGTGCTTCTAAAATTCTTAATATCTCAAGAATACTTTTATTCGGTGTAAAGAAGACCTCATAATCATCAGCCGCCGGATTTAAAAAGTTTCTAAAATCATCTATAGTATCCGATAGATAGCTGATGTTGTAGGCTATAGCTTCAAGTTTTTTTGAGAGTTCATCTTTATCTATATCGCTGACGGCCAGCTGTGTTTCAATATTTGCAATTGCTAATCCCATAATGTTTAGCGGTTGTCTCCATTGATGGGCAATGGACTCAAGCATCTCACCCATAGCAGCCTGACGTGACTGGTGCAGCATCATCTTTTCCTGACTTTGTTGCTTTTCTACTTCGTACTTCACTTTTTCTTCAAGCTTTTCATTAAAAAGCTCAAGCTCTTTTCTTTGCTGCTCTAAAAGTTGTAAGTTTTCTTCAAGACTTTTTTGCGTATTTTTCAACTCGGTAATATCACGTCCAGCACCGACCGTTCCTATAATATTTCCGTGTCTGTCGTAAAAAGGAGCTTTAAAAACTTCAAGATAAAGCATCTTCCCTTTTACATTCCCATACTCTTCAAAACGCATAGGTTTATTGTTCTCTATTACTGTTACATCACTATTAAAGCAGAGTTCTCCAAAAGTATGCCATTGTGGATTCTCTTTATGTTTTTCACGCTCTCTGAGTGCAAAAAACACATCATCTTTACCAACTACCTCATCGGTACTTTCAGCCATTAAGAGTCCGTCACAAATCGCTTTGTTGGCATAGATATATTTTCCATTCTTCTCTTTAATCCACAACATATCGGGTAAATGAAGTGTTAATAGTTCCAAGAGCTCTGTAGAATGTTTTTTTATTTGATTGTGCACATGTTCCCTTTTATTTATATTTTTTTTCATGCTACTTGAGCCTTATAAAAGATTCCGGCTGAATATTTCTATATTTTGGCATACTCTTTCCCATATTTGCATTAATGTAAGTAGGATCTGCAACCACATATCTTTTTGCACCCACTTTTACACTGTCACCACTGACAGGGACTGCTAAAGCGGTACTCATGTGATCTTTATATTTTACACCTACTACACCGTAGTTAAACAGTTTTTTCACTAGTTTTGCAAACAGTATAGCTCTATCTTCACAATCAGAGCGATCATAAAAAAGTGTCTCTTCGGCAAACATCACTTTATCTTTTCCAAACTGTTCATCATCACGTTGATATTGAAACGATTTTTGAACAAATCGCAATACAAAGTTTAGTCCGTAAGAGGCTTTTTTCCCGTTGATTTCTTTTTTCAGCTCTTTTGCCAATTGATTATAAAGTGCATCATCAAGTGCTGCGTTAAAATAAACATCATAGTCCACTTGCGGATAAGTCCCCATAAAATCGATAAGGTTTTTATTGATTTTAAGATCCAAACTTATTGTATTTCCCTGATTTCTAAAAGATAATTTTTTATCTTGAATATTTTCTACTAACTTAGGAGTTTTCCCCATACTAAAATCAAATTTTTTGTCTGCATCGGGGTACTTTTTATCGTACGTATACAAACGCCCCAGTCTCTCTTTGTTGTTATAATGGTCAACCGCATAATAATATACACCATCTATTTTATATCGAGGAGTCGAATAAACAACCTGCTGAGTATTTTCTAACAGTACTACATGACTTCTTACTAAGCCTACTTTTACATCATAAGAGAGTTTATTTAATAAGAACCATCGAAACAATTTCTCTTCATCAGGCTTTGCATAGATCTGTTTTGAAAGTTTGGTAATAAGTTGATATACACCCCAGTCGTTCAGTTGCATCTCATTAAATATCTTTTCAATACTATGAATTAAATTATCGTAATCGCTAGAAGCAAGAGCACCGAAAAAACTAATAATACCGTTTTGGTTTTTCGGGTAAAAGCGGGCATCTTTTATATTGTGATCAATATTAAATCCAAGTGGTGTACCGAAAAAGTCAAATTGAAGATCTTTTTTTACCTGCTTAAGAGGTGTGACTTTTGTTATGTTTATATCGGGGGCTTTTTCAATAACAATATCTATTCTAGGGCCAATCTCTTTTGTTTTAACCTCTTGAACCTCTTCTATATTTTTAGGTTTTGGTTTCTCGTAGAGTTTGGGAGATACAAATGCTTCATACTCTTGCCATTGCTCTTTTAGATAGTTATTAAATTCACTGTCTTTTTCATCTTTGAAAGACTCAAACGAACTCACCTGAGTACGTTTAAAGTCTGCAAAACTTTGAGCATATATGCCTAACGGCAAAAAAACTACCAGTAAACTAAAAAGGCCAAACCGATTGAATAATTTTAGAACCCCATCCTCTGTTACCTGCACGATCAACATCCCCCTCTGTTTTATAAAGAATCTTGGCATCACTCATCTGAGTTGAATTAATAGTATTTGTTTGATCTATATCGTATGGACGAATTACACCGCTGATTTGAATTATCTGTTTTTGTTCATCCACCAAGATCTCACGTTTGCCACTAATAAAATAGTTGCCGTTACTTAATACTTTTACTATTCTAGCAGAAACTGTGGTCGTAAAGCTAGCATCTTTAGTTGCAGAGCCTTGTCCTTGGAAAGAACTTGTAGATCCTCCACTAAAACCGATATCTGTCAAACCATTTACTCTGTTAGCTAAACCTGTAACTGTCCCATTCGCATTTGCACCCGGTGTAAATGTTCCGCCACCCAGTGCCATAGAATCTGTTTCACTCAGTTGTTTTGAACCTGTAGATGAACTTTGTGCAGTTTCAGTAATTACAACTGTGACAATATCATTCACATGCATCGCTTTATGATCTGAAAAAAGTGGGTTCTCCCCCTGTCCGAAGATACTACCTGTTGATATAAAGTCCTGTTTATCCTCTTTAGGCGGCATTTGCTCAACATATTTCGGTGGTTCAAAATCGATTTCAGGCTCTGTGAGATTCGCCGTACAACCGCTAAAAAAGAGTGCAGAAAAAAGTATATAGAGTGTCAGAGTTGTTCTTTTCATAAAAATGTTCCAAACTTATTTTGATTTAGCTATAATTCTAGCAAATTTAGTTCCACAAAAAAGGTAGTAATTATGTCACTTAGAGAAACAATAAACCAAGATTTAAAAGAAGCGATGAAAGCAAAAGATGTTAAAAAAAGAGATGCGCTTCGCCTCCTTACATCAGCATTTAAACAGATTGAAGTTGATGAAAGAAAAGAGTTAAGTGATGATGATATTATAAAAATTATTCAAAAACAGATCAAAAGCAGAAATGACTCAGCTGCACAATACAAAGAAGCAGATCGTGAAGACTTAATGGAAAAAGAGCTTGAAGAGATCGCAGTATACGAGCCGTACTTACCAAAACAATTAACTGACGATGAGTTAAGCACTGCACTAAAAGCAATCATCGCGAACGTAGGCGCAGAGTCTATGAAAGATATGGGTAAAGTGATGGGAGCTGCAAGCAAAGAATTCGCAGGAAAAGCTGACGGAAAAAGAATTAACGAGTGTGTTAAAACTCTTTTAGCTTAATCCTACCAATCATCGAGGAGTATCTTTGAAGATTGCTCCTCTTCTTCCCCTTTCACCTCAACATTTTCATTAATTTCCGGTTCTTCAACCTTTTGCTGTTTCGGCTTAGAAAGTTGCTCTTCATACTGCAGTTCCAAACCGTTTGAAGTCATTACAAAACCATCCACTTTTATCTTTCCATCATGGATCTGATTATGGTGCTCTTTACACAGTGGAATCAAATTGTGTTTATGATCTTTGTGAAAGTGCCCAATAAAGCCTGCCGAATCCGCTAGTGATTTATGTGTAATGTGATGCACATCATCAGCTACTGCCCCACAAATCACACATTTTGTCACGTAAAGATCTTTGTTGTACTTCGACTTTTTCTTTTTCACCAGAAGTTCAAGCTCATCAAAATCGTTTGCTAGTCGTTTTCTGATATTGTTTGCCATATCCAAAAACTCTTTGTCCATATGAAGTGATTTCGCAAACTCCAGACCATAGATACTGCTTCCGCTTCCCGCTTGGAGTACACGATTGAAAAGAAGTTTATCACTCTCTTCATCATATTCAACACTCAGATGCAAGTCAACTACATTGTTTATGTTTGTAATCTCCGGCATTGTTGAGAGTTGATGCAGGTGTGTTGCAAAAACAAAAAGACATCGTGTATCAGCGAGTTTCTTAATAGCACTCGCTACGATCGCAACACCTGAAAGTGTCTCTGTTCCATGGCTGATCTCATCTCCAAGAACGATTGAGCGGACACTTGCGCGGTTAAATATGTTTTTTAACTCAAGCATCTCAACTGCGAATGTTGAAAGCCCTTTTGCAAGGTTGTCTTTTGAAACGATACGTGTAAAGATAGAATCAAAAATACTGAACTTCATAACAGAAGCACTTACAAAGAATCCTGCTTGCGCCATAAGTACTGCAATACCAACACTCTTCATAAGTGAACTTTTACCACTGGAGTTAATCCCGTACAGAAGTACACCGTTGATCTCATGCCCATCATGCACCTCTACATCAAGCATCACCGTTTTTGGATGCGGCAAGTCCATGTAGTCACGATTTCCCATCACTATATCATTTGGGACATACAATCCGCTGCGCTCTTGAATCTCAATGAGAGGATGACGGAGCTGCATAATCTGCATAAAGTTCTCATCATCTTTTACATCTACAATCATAGGACGGGAGTGGTTATACTCACTTGCTATCTTAGATGAACTCACCCCAACGTCAAGATCAGCTACATATGAAATCACTCTCTCAAACAGGAGTGCATAACGTCTCTCAAACACCGTTTGCACCTGTACATATTTCTCTTTTACAAGTGCTACGATCTTGCGGCGGTTTTTCATAATTCGATCGGAAAGATCATCAGTAAAACTTGATGTAATCTTGACATTGTTTGTCAGTTTTTTTATATCAAACTTACTGAATTCAGGATCTTTTTTAAACTCGCTCTCGATCAGAGAAAAACGGTTTTTACTGATCGAGATATAATACCCCTCTTTCTCTAAGAGTCCCAAAGTCACCAGCTTGCTTGAAGAGGTTGCATTGGCATTTTCAAGTAAGACCTCAATCTTTTTCATAATGTCATCAAACGCAATCATCATGACGGAGTTCTCTTTTGTAAGGGTATCGATACTCTCATCAACCCCTTCCATTAAAAAGTTCTCATCTACCGTTGCATTTGTAAAACGGCGTGAAACATCAAGATCGATAGTCTTCGTAATATCACGTAAAAACTCTTCAACTTCACTCTCATGAAACGGAGTTTTTTGGATCTTATGTCTTTTTACATACTGCATCAACTCTTTGACACTGATCATAGAATCGTAGATATGATTCATCTCAAATGGATGTAAACGTCCGAGATTTAAACGACGTGCAAGACGTTCAAGGTCATATACTCCGCGCATTATCTCATCTAAAAAACGTGTATGGGAACTTACTCGCTCGATCAGATTGTATCGGCGTTCCAACTCCTCTTTTTCCATAATAGGGTTTAGAAGTCTCTCTTTTAATAAACGGCGACCGATCGCAGTTGAACTTCGATCAAGCATCTTTAAAAGTGTGAACTCTTTTTTATCTTTTGAGATGATCCCCATCTGCTCTAAAGCATTATTTCCAAGATACATAAAACGGCGATTATCAATTATGCGAGGCATAGACATCTTTTGAACTATGTAGTAGTCATGCTCAATCACAAAGTCGATAAGAATCGCTAAAGACTCTGTAATTATAGGATTACGTTCAAGATCAAGATGCTCGATCGGAGAGAGAAGTGACTGGATCTGATACACCTCTTTAAATAGATCGTTTTGGTATTCAACCTTAAGACGTTTATTGTTTACAGAGTAATGGTAATGTTCAGGAATTTCGAGATACTGCATAACATGCTTTTGACTCTCGACACCTTCTAAAAATGTCACAACAACTTCACTTGTTCTGTAGACATTTAAAAGGTTAAAGATCTCATCAAGGGCATAAAAAGGGTCTTCGCTTGTTGAGTGTGTTTCATACAAGAATGTCTTACCCGTTGTCACATCGATTGCAGCATATCCCACGCTATACATATCTTTATATTTATCTACCAAAATTGAGACGATGTAGTTATCGTCATTATCGACAATATGATCAAAGTTGGTCCCCGGTGAGATTATTTGTGAGATGTAGCGGCTAATCTTAGGTGGGTTACCCTTTTGTTTTACGACAATAATAGTATACTTTTGCTCTTGAATTAAACGGTTAAGATAGCGCTCAAAACTAACAGCAGGAACCCCTGCTAAGAGGGGATTCTTTTCAGAGTTTTCGACGATATTTTTATTCTTTTTTGTAAGTTGAATATTTAAGAGCTCTGCGATCTCTTTTGCTTTACCGATCTGCATCTCATCGTTGTTAACTTCATACACCTCAAAAAAGGTACCGATCTCCATAAAAACGACTGTATCACGTCCATATTTTTCTTCAAAAAGCTCTTGAAGTTCAAAATAAGTTTGGGTTAAAAGTTTGTTCTTGTCATTAAGTATCTGTTCGAAGCTAGATGAGTCCATTTATCTCTTTTTGTCAACAATTTTGGGAAATTATACCATAAATGAAATTTCTATAAATTTTGATAGAAAACACAGTGAAAACTGATAGTTTGCTATGTTACCAAAGTAAAATTGCGATTATTATTACGAAAAGGTTACAAGGTAACAACGATAAATAAACCTTAAGAGTTATTCTATTATACTCCGAAAAAATTTCACAAAAGGCTTCAAACATATGAAAAATTTGTCAGTTAAAATGCAAATTATTTTATTAGTGCTCTCGTCACTCATTACATTAGCACTAATAACAACATATATTTCTGTAAACGATTCAAAATCAACTCTTATGAAAAAGAGCTATGATCAGCTAACAATGGTAAGAGATATTAAAAAAAGTAGAATAGAAACGTTTTTTGACAGAAAAATCAAAGACATTACACTCTTAGCAAGCTCTGAAGAGATTCATAATATGGTAAATGACTTAATATTTGTAACTGAAATGCTAGACGTAGAGGATAAAGAAAAATTTCCTGTTCAAGATCCTGCCGTACAAAGAGTTATTAAAGAATCTGAACGATACTTCCTTGATTACATCAAAACATATAATTACTATGATCTATTTATCATCTGTCCTGATCACGGTCATGTTATGTATACAGTTGCTAAAGAAGCAGACTTTGGGGAAAACCTTATTCACGGGAAACTAAAAGAAAGCGGTCTGGCTAGAGCATACATGGCTGCACTAGAGAATAAACGTCCTACATTCGTAGATATGGAACCATATGCCCCTAGTAATAATGAACCTGCGATGTTCTTAGCTACTCCAATTATGGATGTAAATAACAATATAGAGGCTGTTTTAGTATTTCAAATCAGTGATAAATCAATCAACAGAATTATGAAATATCGCCAAGGGTATGGAAAAACTCAAGAGGATTATCTTGTAGGGGCTGATAAACTTATGCGTAGTGACAGTTATTTAGATCCGAAAAACCATACACTGATTGCATCTTTTGCAAACCCTTCTATCGGTTCTGTAGATACGGAAGCTTCTCATTCAGCTTTATCGGGACACACAGATACTAAAGTTATCATAGACTATAATGGTAATCCTGTACTATCTTCTTTTACATCTATTAATGTAGGGCAAGATTTTTCATGGGCAATCTTATCTGAGATAGATGAAGCTGAAGTACTAGAAGCACCAAATAGACTAAGAAATAATATTATTATCTCTTCTCTGACCGTACTTGTTATCATTGTAATCATCGCTTTTATTATGATCAATATTAGTATTATTAGACCGATAGAACGTTTTAAAGATGTACTTTTACAAATAGGTAAAAATCATGACTTAACAATCAAAGTAGATACAAATACACCTCAAGAACTTTCATTAATGGGGAAAAGTTTCAACCATCTTTTAAACGAATTACGTGATCTTATAGAAACATCAAAACAGGGTTCTTCTGAAAATGCATCTATATCACATGAACTTTCAACTACAGCTCTCGGTGTTGGAGAAAATGTTGAAAAATCTGTTACTGTAATCAACGAAGCAACAACACAAGCTACAGATATTCAAAATGAGATTACACTCTCTATCGCAGATGCTCAAGAGAGTAAGCAAGATATTATCAAAGCAAACGACAACTTGAAAGATGCACGTGATGAGATCATTACCCTTACAACAAATGTACAAAAAAGTGCACAAACAGAAATTGAACTGGCAGAAAAAATGAGCACACTTTCAAACGATGCTAATGAAGTAAAAGTTGTACTCGAAGTTATCTCAGACATAGCTGATCAAACAAATTTACTTGCATTAAATGCCGCTATTGAAGCTGCACGTGCAGGTGAACACGGTCGTGGTTTTGCAGTAGTTGCCGATGAAGTTCGTAAACTGGCAGAGCGTACACAAAAATCCCTTACAGATATCAATGCGACTATCAATATCATCGTACAATCAATTAACGATGTAAGTGGACAGATGAGTATCAATTCTGATGAGATTCAAGCATTATCAAATGTTGCATCAGACGTTGAAGAGAAAATCAATATGAGTGTATCTATTGTAAACCATGCCGTTGAAGCAAGTGATAAAACAGTAAATGACTTCGAACATACAGGTAAAAGTGTAGAAGCAATTGTAAACAGTGTTACACAGATCAATGAGATATCTGCTCAAAACGCACGTAATGTAGAGGAGATAGCAGCTGCTGCAGAACATCTCAATGCAATGACGGATGAACTCCACAACAAACTAGAAAGATTTCATACTTAAGAAAACTATTTAGATGGGTTTTAAACCCATCTTTTAACGCATAACCTGTTTATGTATAAGCTTACTATATTCAGGACTTATTAACTCTGTCATTATTTTATCTAACGATAAGATAGATAGAACATCTTTTCCTGGGTTATCACCGCTTGGAAATACTAAACTATCGATCAATGTTCCCGCACCTATAATTTCATTATGTAACTGATTTACATTATCATCCGCAACCTCTGCAATAATCCCTAAAGAGTTTACAAGTATACCCATATATGTATCATGCTCTCCGTATTTTATAATAACAATCTCCTGATACTCTTCAACATCTTTTTCTTGTAAGAATTTCTGAATATCAATAACCATTACAGCCTTTTCATTATAGATAACCGTCCCTTTAAAGTGATGATCTTTATCTATTTTAATAGTTGTTTTTAACTCTGTAGCACTTACAGTTTCAACTACATGTTTTGTATCGATCCCTAACCATTGATTTGCGATCATAAATGTTGCTATATCTATAGATTTACTTCCCTTCTCGAATACAACATCCGTCTTAGGAGAGAAGTTATCATCTTTTTTATATACAGCTTCACTTTTGTCACAAATATAAGAGAAAAAGAATGAGTATACATCATTTACATAATCATCTTGAACACTTTTATACTCTCTATATCCTTTTGAACATTTTACACCTAAAGCATAATATTTATCATCATAGATAATAATCTCACTAGTTGACTCTCCCGATTGAAGATTAAAATAAGAACTATCTATATCTAAATACTGACCGATTTGATGCTTTTCATTTGTAGATGAAATTATCTGCATATTTTTTGTAGCCAACGTTGCAAAAACACCATTTTTAGTCGTACCGTCTACATTTTTCGGAAGTGATTCTTGAATCATGTTTTTAAATTGAACTTCTGAATCAAATACAAGTCCTATACCACCAACAACATTCTCTTCATTCTTGATAGCTGCATTGTAAATATATGTATGTTTATTGTCATAATATTCACTTGCTTCAAAATCACTTACAGCATATTTTGAAGAATCGCTCAAGCCTAAAGTCTGTGTAACAAAATTTTTACTTACACGTTTTCCTAGAAGATGACGCTCATCAGGATTTGAAGTTGCTTTAATATATCCATGTTTATCATAAATAAATATATTTGTGTATACAGTATATAAGTCATTTATATACTCTAAGATCTCATTCATTCTAAGAACATCATCCATACCTATTGAATCTTTAGCTAAAATCTTTTGAAAATCAGACGTTAATGCCCACCATCTACAGTCATTTGCTCTTTCATATAAGTTTCTGTCCATGATATCTACAATAAGATCAGCATAAAAAACACTGTCACCAAGAATAATAGTTTTCGTAAGGTTCGCAATAGATGAACCAATAATAGATTTTGTATCTTGCCCCGTTTGACGAATCTCTAACATTAAAGCTTTAGAGAACTGTTTATTTGAAGTTGTACTTCCTTGATTAATCGTTCCATTCCAAATAGCTCGATTAAGACTCTTTTGAATACTATTAGCCTGTTTTGGAATATTTTTCAAAGCTTCACTAAACTGTTTACCATTTTGTAAAATTGAAAGCAATAACTCTTCACTAATTTCAAATGATTCTTCATCCTCTTGAGCAAAAGCATGTGATATAGGAATCATTACATGTCCATACCACTCTAAACCAAAGAAACCTTGATATCCTGTTGTTTTATTGCTTTTACAGATATAATCTACGCCACCGAATGAGATAAGCTTATAGTTATCATTTAATACGATCTCTAACTCAGCACCTAATGGAATCTGATATTTATCGCTTGTAGCGATTACAGTACCTTCATGGTCAAGTAATAAGATAGCCTCTTTTTTATCTTTATTAATTAAATTACTAAAGATCTGTTTCATCTCATCTTGAAATTTAAAACATAAAGATAAAATACCTATTATTTCAGAACCCTCTTCATTACTTTTGGTCACCTTGTAAGAATAAACAAGAGATTTTTTTTCTTTTGGTAAAAAGTCATGATATTTAAATGTCTCTACATACTCACCGCTGGTATTTAATACTTCATCAATAATTGAGTCTTTTGATTTTGAAAGTGTTAACTCATCATCAAGATTAGCTAATATCTCCCCTTTTGGACTCATTAAAACAATATCAAAATAGACACTATATTTTTTCACATACTCTTTGAAACGCTCTTTGATGATCTCTAAATCATCATTGTAATGTGTAGAGTATTTTGTATCATTTTTAAGAAGAAATGCTCGTATATCATCATCTGTAGCTAAAAAGCCGATATCTGCTGTTCTCTCAAATAAATTTCTGATCATAATGTCAACAGCAACTTGAGCTTTAAAGTCCATCTCATCAATATTTTTATTTAATAACTCAATAGCCAAATGATTAATTAGCTCGAAAGAAAGTTCAGTAAAATTATTTTTAATTCTACTCATATTTACGCCGGCATCACCTAACTGGCTTAGTAGAGAAAGTGTATTCCAGTGATTACTTAGCTCGTGTAATCTTTCACGATTATCTTCAACCTGTTCCATATGTCTTATATATGGTAGAACATCTTTAGATATATTATTGTATTTATAGCTTACTTGTTTCATCGTATAATTCCTCAAAAAAGTAATCAAATTCTATACAATTAATAAACCTTAAAAGGCATAATTTTGATTAAATTTTATACAAAATTGTATATAGAAGACAAAATTGTAAGTAATTAGATTAAAAACCATAGTAGTAAAAGGGTAAAAAGTAAATAGTAAAATTAAGTAGATAAGTTGTAAATAATAAAAAAGGTGAAGATAGATTAGATTGGATAATTGATCTGTTAACTAGGCAGCGACCTACATTCCCACACCTGAAAGATGCAGTATTATCAGCGATGAGAGGCTTAGCTTCTGGGTTCGGAATGGGGCCAGGCGTTTCCCTCTCTCTATAGCCACCTAGACAAGATCAAGTGTAAAAGTATTGTTTGATACTCTTACAGTTGACCTTTAAGATCATAGATAAGAAGATTAAAAAAGTTAAAGTCAACTAAACAACTCAAGGATTACTTCATTTAATGATATACACTAAATAAGGTAGTGAAGCTTTTAATGAAAAAAGACAAACGTACTATTAGTACTGGTCAGCTAAACGAATTACTTCGCGTACACATCCAGCCTATCAAGCTTGTAGTCTTCAAGCGTACTTCAGGGATTGTTCATCTTGGAGTTGGCTTCCCGCTTAGATGCTTTCAGCGGTTATCACATCCGAACGTAGCTACCCAGCTATGCCCTTGGCAGGACAACTGGTGCACCAGTGGTTCGTCCAACCCGGTCCTCTCGTACTAGGGTCAGCTCTCCTCAACAATCCTACGCCCACGGAAGATAGGGACCGAACTGTCTCACGACGTTCTGAACCCAGCTCGCGTACCGCTTTAAATGGCGAACAGCCATACCCTTGGGACCTGCTCCAGCCCCAGGATGCGATGAGCCGACATCGAGGTGCCAAACCTCCCCGTCGATGTGAGCTCTTGGGGGAGATCAGCCTGTTATCCCCGGCGTACCTTTTATCCTTTGAGCGATGGCCCTTCCACACAGAACCACCGGATCACTATGACCGTCTTTCGACTCTGCTCGACATGTATGTCTCACAGTCAGTCCGGTTTATGCCATTATACTCTACGAAGGATTTCCAACCCTTCTGAACCGAACTTTGTAAGCCTCCGTTACTTTTTAGGAGGCGACCGCCCCAGTCAAACTACCCACCAGACATTGTCCTCGCACGGGATAACCGTACGGAGTTAGCTATCAGAATATTCAAGGGTGGTATCTCAAGGATGCCTCATCATAATCTGGCGACTATGAATCAATGGCTCCCACCTATCCTGCACATGAATATCCCAATAGCAGTGTCAAGCTATAGTAAAGGTGCACGGGGTCTTTCCGTCTTTCCGCGGGTAGGAGGAATTTTCACCTCCACTACAATTTCACTGGATCCCTTGTTGAGACAGCTCCCATCTCGTTACGCCATTCATGCAGGTCGGTATTTAACCGACAAGGAATTTCGCTACCTTAGGACCGTTATAGTTACGGCCGCCGTTTACTCGGGCTTCAATTCAACGCTTCGCAAAGCTAACGCATCCTTTTAACCTTCGAGCACCGGGCAGGCGTCACACCCTATACATCCACTTACGTGTTAGCAGAGTGCTGTGTTTTTGGTAAACAGTCGGGAGGGACTCTTTGCTGCGACCCATCAATGCTTCAGAGAGTAAATCTCTTAACAAATAGGGCACACCTTATACCGAAGATACGGTGCTAGTTTGCAGAGTTCCTTAACAAGGGTTCATCCACGCGCCTTAGAATACTCATCTCACCCACCTGTGTCGGTTTACGGTACGGGCAACATTATATCTCGTTTAGAGGCTTTTCTCGGCACGACAGTATCGACGATTCTAAACGCTCTCCGAAGAGATTGTTCAGCCTGTCAGGTCTCGGATTCGTGATAAGCGGATTTGCCTACTTATCATCCTACACCCTTCGAGCCACTATTCCATCAGTGACCTCGTCTAACTCTATGCGTCCCCCCATCACTCAAACGATATAATGTCGGTATCGGAATATTAACCGATTTGCCATCGTCTACCCCTTTCGGACTCGACTTAGGTCCCGACTAACCCTACGATGACGAGCATCGCGTAGGAAACCTTGGGTTTTCGGCGAAGAAGATTCTCACTTCTTTTCTCGCTACTCATGCCTGCATGCTCACTTCCATCCGCTCCAGTACTCCTTACCGGTATACCTTCAACGCTGAATGGAACGCTCTCCTACCACTCATAGTAAACTATGAATCTAAAGCTTCGGTGTTTATCTTAGCCCCGTTATATTTTCGGCGCAGAATCGCTAGACCAGTGAGCTGTTACGCCTTCTTTAAAGGATGGCTGCTTCTAAGCCAACCTCCTGGTTGTCACAGCAACTCCACATCCTTTTCCACTTAGATAAAACTTTGGGACCTTAGCTGTTAGTCTGGGTTGTTCCCCTCTCGACATAGGATTTTATCACCCTACGCCTGACTCCCGAGGTTACACATGTAGTATTCGGAGTTTGATAGGGTTTGGTACCGCGGTAAGCAGCCCTAGCCCTGTCAGTGCTCTACCCCTACATGCTAATGCTCGAGGCTATACCTAAATATATTTCGGAGAGAACCAGCTATCACTGAGTTTGATTGGCCTTTCACCCCTATCCACAAGTCATCCCGTGACTTTTCAACGTCAATGGGTTCGGTCCTCCACTGGCTCTTACACCAGCTTCAACCTGCTCATGGATAGATCACTCAGTTTCGGGTCTGCAGCATCTGACTATGTCGCCCTATTAAGACTCGCTTTCGCTACGGCTTCTCGTTCGATTAACCTTGCCAGATACCACAACTCGCAGGCTCATTATGCAAAAGGCAGTCCGTCACACATTAAAATAGTGCTCCGAATGATTGTAAGCCATAGGTTTCAGGTTCTATTTCACTCTGCTCACCGCAGTCCTTTTCACCTTTCCCTCACGGTACTTGTTCACATCTATGGTCTGGTAGTAGTATTTAGGGTTGGAGGGTGGTCCCCCCATATTCAGTCAAGATAACACGTGTCCCGACCTACTCGTTCCTTAGTCTAGTACCACATAAATGTTTTCGCTTACGGGAATATCACCCTCTATGTTCACACTTTCCAGAGTGTTCGGCTAACAAATATGCTATCACTAAGCGCCCTAATCCAATTTCGCTCGCCGCTACTTTCGGAATCTCGTTTGATTTCTCTTCCTTCAGGTACTGAGATGTTTCACTTCCCTGAGTTCGCCCCCCGTAGGGTAACATGAATCACTCCATGCTGGGTTGCCCCATTCGGAAATCCCCGGATCAAAGCTTCTTGGCAGCTCCCCGAGGCTTTTCGCAGCCTAGTACGTCCTTCATCGCCTCTACCAGCCTAGGCATCCACCTATGGCCCTTAATATCTTTTATTCTAATTCGCTTCACTACCTTATTTAATGTATCTCTACACTAAACTCAGTAGTCCTTGTAATTGTAGTTATTTAGTTGTTGACTTTAACAATGTTAATTTAATGATCGTTTTGGTTTAAAAACCAAATATAAACTCTCATTTGAAAGCTTATATTTGATTTTTTACAAAAATGGTGGGCCTACCAGGACTTGAACCTGGGACCTCACCCTTATCAGGGGTGCACTCTAACCAGCTGAGCTATAGGCCCTTGTACACTTGTAATTCTAATGAACTTAGATCACTGAAAACTAAGCAAGAAGAGACAAGAAATAATACTTTGTTGAATCGTGAGATTCTTTAGTGAGCCAATCAAACGAATGATTGCTCTTTACTCTAGAAAGGAGGTGATCCAACCGCAGGTTCTCCTACGGTTACCTTGTTACGACTTCACCCCAGTCGCTAATTCCACCGTAAGCGGTAGCCTCCCGAAGGTTAGCTTCCCGATTTCGGGTGAAATCAACTCCCATGGTGTGACGGGCGGTGAGTACAAGACCCGGGAACGTATTCACCGTAGCATTGCTGATCTACGATTACTAGTGATTCCAGCTTCATGCTCTCGAGTTGCAGAGAACAATCCGAACTGAGAGACGCTTTATGAGATTAGCTCCACCTCGCGGTATCGCAACTCTCTGTACGCCCCATTGTAGCACGTGTGTAGCCCTGGCCGTAAGGGCCATGATGACTTGACGTCGTCCTCACCTTCCTCCTCCTTGCGAAGGCAGTCTCCTTAGAGTGCCCAGCCGAACTGCTGGCAACTAAGGACGAGGGTTGCGCTCGTTGCGGGACTTAACCCAACATCTCACGACACGAGCTGACGACAGCCGTGCAGCACCTGTTTTCAAGCTCCCCGAAGGGCACCACTCTATCTCTAGTGTGTTCTATCAATGTCAAGGCCAGGTAAGGTTCTTCGCGTATCTTCGAATTAAACCACATGCTCCACCACTTGTGCGGGTCCCCGTCTATTCCTTTGAGTTTTAATCTTGCGACCGTACTCCCCAGGCGGAACACTTAATCTGTTAAGTGCATCACCGAAGTAACTAGTACCCCGACGACTAGTGTTCATCGTTTAGGGCGTGGACTACCAGGGTATCTAATCCTGTTTGCTCCCCACGCTTTCACGCCTTAGCGTCAGTAATGTCCCAGCAGATCGCCTTCGCTTTCGGTATTCCTAGTGATATCTACGGATTTTACCCCTACACCACTAATTCCATCTGCCCCTTCCATACTCTAGGCTACCAGTTTCAAGTGCAGTTCTACAGTTAAGCTGTAGGATTTCACACCTGACTTGATAACCCGCCTACGCGTCCTTTACGCCCAGTGATTCCGAATAACGCTTGCACCCTCCGTATTACCGCGGCTGCTGGCACGGAGTTAGCCGGTGCTTATTCATATGCTACCGTCATTTTCTTGACATATAAAAGGAGTTTACACACCGAAATGCGTCATCCTCCACGCGGCGTTGCTGCATCAGGGTTTCCCCCATTGTGCAATATTCCTCACTGCTGCCTCCCGTAGGAGTCTGGTCCGTGTCTCAGTACCAGTGTGGCGGATCATCCTCTCAAACCCGCTACCCGTCATTGCCTTGGTGAGCCGTTACCTCACCAACTAGCTGATAGGATATAGGCCGATCCCTTAGCGAAAAAACATTTCCCTTCTTAACTTATGAAAAGAAGGAGTATCCAGTATTAATCACCGTTTCCAGTGGCTATCCCGGTCTAAGGGGCACATTACCTATATATTACTCACCCGTGCGCCACTCGTCAGCAGGAAGCAAGCTTCCTCTGTTACCGTTCGACTTGCATGTGTTAAGCACGCCGCCAGCGTTCATTCTGAGCCAGGATCAAACTCTCCATAATTGAATTGTTTAATCTTTAGCCCAAGATTTAAAAATCATTGGCTTTATCTTAAAGTTATCTACTAACCTATTAAAAGTTAATAGACGGTTGTTGTATTATTAGTTATTATCTCAAGCTCTCGCTTGCTTAGTTTTCAATGATCTCAAACGTTAATCAGTAGCTTCAACTCGAAGTACTTCTGACCCTCTTTCGATGGCCTCTCATCGTTTGTGGACGGGAATTATAGGAGAAGTATACTTAGAAGAAGCTTAACTATTTGGGGAATTGGAAATAAATTTGCAAATTTGTTAATTTGCTTCTATAATCCATCCTCCACCTATGAGTTTATCACCCTCATAAAAGACTGCAGCCTGCCCCACAGCAACACCAAATACACCCTCTTCCAGTGTTACATACGCTTTTTCATCTTCTATTTTTACATCACAATCTACTGCTTTTGTTCTATATCTTAATTTAACAGTTGATTTGAACTCTTTTTCATCATTAAAAAAGTTCAGATTATTTAACACTACTTTATTACAAGCAAGTTCTTCACGCTTTCCTACTACTATTTGATTTTTCTCAGGAATAATCTTAGTTACAAAGTGTGGTTCATGAGCACCGTTTACTGTAAATCCTCTACGCTTACCTATAGTATAATGCATATAGCCTTTATGCTCACCCACTACATTTCCATCTTTATCTATAACTTCACCCGGCTGATCTACTTGAACGTAGTTTTTAAGTACATCTGTATATGTAGTTTCAACAAAACATATTTCACTTGATTCTGCCTGTGATGCAAATGACTCTAAACCTTTAATAGAAGCAGCCAATTCTTTGATATCACTTTTCTTTCTTTCCCCTAATGGAAATTTTAATCTTGGCAAAATATCTTTATTTATATAGAATAGAAAATAACTTTGATCTTTTGTATCATCATCAGCAGCATATAAATATTCACCATCTGTCTTTATGTAATGACCTGTAGCAACATAGTCTGCTCCTATCTCATCAGCAAAATCAACCATTGCACCAAATTTAAGATTTCTATTACATAAAGCACATGGATTTGGAGTTTTTCCATCAGCATATGTATCTATAAATGGTTGGAATACTTTTTCTTTGAATGTATCTTGGAGATCTAAGACATGGAGTTTAACACCCACAAAGTCTGCTGCTTTTTGAGCACGTGCCAAGTGGATTTCATGATAACCGGGTTTTGAGTGGAGTTTCATATAAACTCCTTCTACTTCATAACCCTCTTCTTTTAATAACAGTGTTGTAATAGTAGAGTCTACACCTCCACTCATACCAACTAAAACTTTTTTCATTATTTAATACCTTAACTCTTTATAGTCACAATTTTGTAATTATAACGAATTAAAATAATGGGGAGTTTATTCTTTTAACTTATTAAGTCTTTCTTTCTTACTACCTATAGATGTAATTTGTACACCAAAGTTACCATCAACAATAACAACTTCCCCCTCAGCAATTACATGATTATCAACTAAAATCTCTAAAGGGTCATTTGCTAATTGGTTAAGTTCAATAACAGAACCTATATCCATATTTAAAACATCTTTCAATAACATTCTTTTTTTACCGATTCTTACTTTTACCGGTAATTTAACATCTAAGATCAATCCTATGTTGTTTATTTCATCTTCAGATAGTTTTACTTTATTCTCATTACAAGGTGTTGATGTTGTTACACTTACAGGTGCAGCTTCAGGTTCATCTAATTCTAAAGAAGGGATCTCATCATCAGAACCATAGAGTTTTGAATTAAGTTTTTCATCTATAATGAACATCAATAATGAATTTAGGGAATCTAGACTTAGTTTATAGACATACATCTTGCTATATTGCTCAAGACTTACCTCTTCAGTTTCACCTATAAGCTCAATATTATCCACACTAAAAGATAATACAGGTAACTCTTTTTGTGCGGAAAGTGTATTACCTATTGCACCAAAAATATTAGACACTATCTCCTTTGCAGCATCCATATCATCTTCAGTCACATCTTCTCTATCACTTGCCTCTTCACCCATCATCATATCTGAAAGTGATGCTGCTAAGTTTGGTGGAAGTGCTACCATAGCATCTGCATCAACATCTCCACTAATTTTTAACTTTACAAGTACAATCGGTGGTACGATATTTGAAATTATACTAAGCTCTTGTTCCTCTTTTAATTCAATAGATGGTGCTACACCAACTAGTGCTTCTATAGTACCAACTGTTTCACTTTCAAATAGTTTTATAAAGTCACTCATCTATTCCCCTTTATTCTTTTCATCATTTTCTATTGTTTCAAATTCATCTTCATCTTCATGAATAATGTCTCTTACTCCTGAAATTTTATCGTGTCTTTGTTTCTCAAGATTTTCAAGTGCATATTTCACCTCATCTTTTTCTGTTTCGATAATTTCTAGTACATTAATAGACTTTCTAAATCTTCGAAGTCCTATCTCTCCGCGGAATCTGTCTTTTCCATCTACCGAAACAGTCACCACATCATCTGCAGGACTTGAGAGTCTTAAGACATCTCCAACTTTTAAGTCTAAAATCTCACTCATTGTAAGATCAGCATTACCCAGATTTGCTTCAACATTAACCTTTGCACCACCAAGGAGTACTTTTAATTCTGTATTTCTTGACTTTTTAGAGCTCGTTTCATTAAGCATCAGATCACGAGAAGCAAGTTTAGGTAACACAGGTTCTAATGAGATAACCGGATAACAGATATTCATCATACCTGAACTATGTCCGATAATGATCTCCATTACCACCATTACAACAATCTCATTTTGGGCAACAATTTGAACAACATTTGGACTTGACTCTTTTGACTCAATCGTAGGATAAACATCCATAACTGGTCCCCATGCTTCTTTGAGTGTAGCCATCATTACACGTAAAATTGTCTCAAATAAAGAGAGTTCAATATCTGAAAACTCTCTTGTTGAATCAAACGGTTCACCCTTTCCACCTAAAAGTCTGTCTAGCATAGGAAAAGCGATCGAAGGATTTATCTCTATAACACCGCTTCCCTCTAAAGGCTTCATTGAGAAAACATTAAAACTCGTAGGATTTGGTAATGACATTAAGAACTCACCATATGTCATCTGATCAACAGAGTGAAGTTGTATCTCAACAATACTTCTCATAATAGATGAAATTTGCGAAGCCAAACTTCTGGCCATTTTATCATGGACACCTCGAAATGCACGTAACTGCTCTTTTGAAACCCTGTTTGGACGCTTGAAGTCATAAAGTGTAACTTGTCTTTGCGGGATTAAATTCTCTTCACCCGATTCAAGGACATCATCACCTTCATCTTCTACAACGTCTAATAGTGCGTCAATCTCTTCTTGGGAAAGTATATCTGCCATACTACGCTCCTATACTCTCTTTAATTTTTTGTAAAACAGATTTGTGAATTTGAGAAATTCTTGACTCTGTTATATCTAAGATTTCACTTATCTCTTTAAGTGTCAACTCTTCAAAATAATAGAGCTGAATAATCATCTGTTCTCTCTCTTTATAGTTAGAGAGTACATTTTTGATCACATCTATAAGTTCCTCTTTTTCGATCTGTGCAAGTGCTGCACCTTCATCACCAACCTGAAGTTGATCATGAAGTGGCATTACAGTATAAATATCGGAAGCTACTCGTGCTTCATGAACTTTCTCTACATCTTCATCTAAGATTGCAGCTAGTTCTACATCTGTCGGTTCTTCATCGTGTGTAAGTCTATACTCTTCTGTAGCATGGTCAATCGCTTTTACAAGTTTTCTGTTTGAGCGGCTTAAAACATCTAAACTTCTTAGATAATCAAGCATAGCTCCATATACTCTTTTTTTTGCATAACCCCAGAAATTATCGTTTAAACTATCATCGTATCTACGAGCAAGTTTAATCAACTCTTCAGTACCTATAGCTGCTAGATCGGAGAAGTCTATTGAACTTGGCAATCTCTCTTTGAGTCGAAACGCCATCGCTTTTACAGCAGGCAAATATTGAATTGCCAGTTCATCTTCTTTATGTTTTAGATCTTGAGCATAAGCATTTTGTATCATAGTTTTTGCCCTGTAACATCTTCTGAATTCATTTTCACTGCATAATCAGTAAGTCTACATGCTGAATCGATAAGCTTTTCACGCTTATTGATCTCTTTTACAAAGATATCTAGCTCTTTTTCGTGATCATCTTTTGGAAAGTTATATGCTTTGACACTTATTGTTTTATAATAGAGTGCAACTATAACATGTGAAAACAGATAAAAAAAGATAGTGATAAAAAAAGTGTATGTTAATAATCCTGCTGCATCAAAAGATTTTAATATACCAAAAATAATACCTACAAAAAAACCTTGAACAGTAAAAAAATATACAAAATTTTCACCTAACATCACTACTCCACACTTTTTTTTTAAAAGTGATCCATTAAACGCTTGAAAAGACCACTTAAACCACTTTCAGTCGATTTAACCAGCATATTTCGTTCCAGCTTTGAAATAATCTTTTGAACAATCAGCTCTATATCTTTCGTGGCTTGCGAAGATGGATACAATACCGAGAATAATCCTCTTTGTTTCACCGCCGATGAAACTTTTATATCACTATTGATTTTTCCAAGTAATTGCAAGTTTAAATTCCCACCGATGTTTACACTGGCAACCTTTTTGATCTTTTCAAAAACTCCAACTGCTTCTTTTTCGCTCTTCACTTGATTCATAATCATATTAACATCATCTCTGAGTGTTGCTATTGTCTTAATCGTTGCATAAGCATCCGTAATTGCTGCAGGATCTGGGACAGTAACTACTATCACATCATCAGCTGCATTCAAAAACATCTGAATATGTTCCCCTATCCCTGCACCTGTGTCAATAATCATCACATCAAGTTTATCAAGTACTTGTGCCTCTTCCATAAAGCGCTTAAAAAGTGCACTGTCTGAATACTTTAAGATCTCATCACCACTCTCACCAGGAATTAAAATCAGATTTCGAGTAATGGGTATTAAAATATCAGATACACTCGCTTCACCTTTTAATACATGTAAAATGTTTTTTTTGATCTTCACATTAAACATTACATCAAGGTTTGCCAGACCAATATCTGCATCAAAGATCCCAACGTTTAAACCTTTTTGCGCCAAAGTATATGCAAGATTTGAGCTGATCGTACTTTTACCAACCCCACCCTTTCCACTTGTCACGGCAATAAAACGTGTCTTTTTAGATTTTTTAGCAGCGTTTGATGAAACTAACTCTTCCAATTTCTCAGCTTGATGTCCCATCATGCCTTACTCCTATTGAATCCATGTAATAAACACTCAACTAAAAAGTCACTTGAAGCTGTTACAAGGTCTTCAGGGACCTCTTGTCCAACAGAAAAGTAACTGATAGGTTTTTTTGTTTCATATGCTAGTGAAAAAATATTTCCAAAGCCTCTTGTTTCATCCAGTTTAGTAAACATAAGTGTATCGACACCGAGTGATGAAAAATTATCATATGTCACTTTTAAGTCTTCATACTTAATACTACTCGGCATAACAAGTACAACATCAACTTCATAATTTGTCTTATTTGCATTTAAACACTCATAGATCTTCTCTATTTTCCCTTTATCATAAGGGCTAGAACCCATAGTATCGATCAAGATACAATCACAATATTTCAGTGAATCCAATGCTGAAGAAAACTCCGGAGGATCAACAACCGTTTCAATACCGAGTTTCATCATTCTCGCATATTGCATCAGTTGTTCAACTGCACCTATTCTATAAGTATCTAAAAACAACTAAACCAACTTTATATTTTTTCTCTAATAAAAAAGAGTATCTTGCTGCCAGTTTTGCGATCGAAGTTGTTTTACCAACCCCTGTAGGCCCAACTAGCATCATCACTTTTTTAGTTCCGATTGAAGGCATAGATTCCATTCGAATCGGAACCATTTTACGTAAAATAGTTTGAAAATAGCGTTTTACCGTTGCAGAGTTCTCTCTCATTTTTAAAGGCATATGCTCTAAAGTTACCTGCATCAACATATCTAAATGCTCTTTATTCATCCCGCTTTGACTTGCTAAACGGTAAATTTTCTGCAAATTCCGGTGGTATACTGTTTGAAAGGTCTGGTGATTTTTCATCCCAAAACATATTTTGGATGATCTTTACCTTATCGGTAAGCTTATTGATCTCAGACTTTATCTCTTTTAACTCTAAAGGCTCAACTACAGGTACTTGAATATCTGCTTTTTTCTCATAAGCACTAAAAGGATCTGTTACTTGCGATATTTTAGAAATCTGCTCAGCTGCACTCGAGATATCAAAAAGTACATCTTTAGATTCCTCTTTTAAAGGTTGTTGAGAACTTAAAGGCTTTTTAGGTTTGTTGTAACTCGACGGGATCATATCGTCATCGATCCCTATAACGATCTCGTATAGTCCATCACGCCCTAAAGCCTTTTTTCGAAGCTCTCTAGTTTCTATAAGCATACCTTCATCACCGATCTCCATCTTTGCTCTTTTTAAGGCTTCTGATGGTGATTTTCCAGTAAATGTAAGCATCTTCATATTTTTGCACCTATCAATGGGATCACTACACTCTCTCTTTTATACCAATGTGGATGTGGTATCTGTAAATCTTTTGTATTAATATTTCGATTGTCAAAAAAAATTATATCCAAATCTAACGTCCTTGGAGCATTTGCAAAGCTTCTTTTTCTTCCAAATCTTTTCTCGACTCGTAAGAGATATCGTAAAAACTCTTTTGGTTGCATCGAAGTTTTAAACACCATTATTGCGTTTAAAAAATCATCCTGATTCTCATAACCGAAAGGAGGATTTTTTAAAATCAATGAAGTTTTAAAGAGTTCAACTCTTTTATCTCTACCAAATGCGACATAAAGATGTTCAAACCTACGTTTTACATCGCCTACATTCCCGCCTATACCTACAACAGCTTCATATCTGTGTGATGACCTTATCTTTTTAAACAAGGGAAAACGCAAGCTATGAAAAGAGAGTAACTGTTCATTTATCTTGCGTTTTAAGTACATATATTATGCTTGTTGCTGAGCTTGTTGTTGTGCCGCTTGTGCCGCTTTAATCTCATTCATAATTTGTAACATTCCCATCATTGCTAAGTGGTAACCAAATGGGCCAAAACCAACGATAGATGATGCACATACAGGAGCTATCATGTTTGTTTGACGGAAATCTTCACGTCTATGGATATTTGAGATGTGTACCTCGATCGTAGGGATATTCACTGCTGAGATTGCATCACGAATTGCGATCGATGTATGTGTATATGCTGCAGCATTGATAATAATACCGTGTGCTTCACCGTAACACTCTTGAATTTTATCTACGATCTCACCCTCTAAATTGCTTTGAAAAAATTCAATTTCAACACCGTTTTGTGTTGCTACATCTTTCATCTGAGCATGGATCTGTTCTAGTTTCATCGGCCCGTAAATTTGCTGTTCACGTACACCTAACATATTTAGATTTGGACCCTGAATAACTACTATTTTCATTTCTAACCTTCACTATTATATTTAAAGATTTATTCTAGCGAAAAAAAGATTAAAAAAATCACAACATATTAAAATTTAGTTTCAACTAAGTTCTCGCAATCCTTGATCATATCGTAAAGGTCCATCTCACGTCCTGAGATCGTAGCAACAATTTTTCCTTTTTTATCTAAGAATAAGAACTGCTCCGATTCATGATAGTTTTCATTCATATAGGTAGAGAATATCACATACTCAGCATCTTCTATATTTCTTACGTTTTCATTTACGTAATTATATTTCTCTGAACCCTTATTTAGCTGTTTAATAGTTAAAACTTCATTTTGCAGGCTATTTTTTAAAACATCTTCCAATTCTGTTAATTCAGCCTCAAGGTTTTCATACTTCAAATGGCACTTAATCATAATGTTTCCCTTTTGTAGTTGTTTAATAAAAAGTGTATAATTCTACTTAAATTTATATACAAAGTACTAATAATATGAATATTATATCACCAAATTACATCTTAACACCTAATAAATTGCTTAAAAACCTTTCAATAGCATATGATAAAAAAATTGAAAAAATAGCACCTTTGGAAGAATTAAAAGCAAAATTCCCTGATGCTCAAGTCACACAACTTGCAAAAAATTCTTTAATTATGCCGGGACTTATCAACAGCCACGTACATATAGAGTTTTCAGCGAATAAAACACAGTTAAGCTACGGTGATTTTATCAACTGGCTTTACAGTGTAATCGAGAACCGTGATGAATTGATCAACGGCTGTGGACAAGAGTGTATGCAAAAAGCGATCGATGCAATGCTCGATCGGGGGATCACTACATTTGGTGCAATCAGTTCTCATGCTATGGATCTTGAAGCGTGTGCAAATGCAAAACAAAACGTTGTATTTTTCAATGAGCTAATCGGTTCACAAGCTGCTATGGCTGATGCTCTTTTTGGTGACTTTTTAGCCAGACTCGATGCGAGTAAAACTGTAAAAAGAGATGGTTTCATCCCTGCAGTTGCAATCCATTCCCCATATTCCGTACATCCTATTCTTATCAAAAAAGCATTAGAGATCGTAAAAAATGAAGACCTTAAACTCACAGCTCATTTCATGGAGAGTGAAGCTGAACGTAACTGGCTTGATGAAAGTAAAGGCGACTTCAGTGAATTTTTTCAAAAGTTTCTCAAACAAGAGCATAATGTAAGTGACTCAAAAGAGTTCTTAGAACATTTTAACCAGACACCTACACTCCTTACACATGTTGTAAAATCAAATGAGCAAGAGCTACAAACTATAAAAGATGCAAACCATACAATTATCCACTGCCCTATCTCAAACAGATTACTCGGTAACGGTATACTTAATATAAAAGAGTTAAATGAGCACGGAATTCCATGGGTTATAGCAACTGACGGTCTTAGCTCAAACTACAAACTCGACCTCTTTGAAGAGATGAAAATCTCTTTATTTAGCCATGCGAATGCACCTTTGAATGATTTTGCCGAGCAATTAATAGTTGCAGCAACTAAAAATGCGGCAGATGCTCTAGGACTAAATACAGGTGAAATTGTAGAGGGGAAAAATGCCGATATGATTGTAATTGATCTAGATAGTGAACTGAATGAGGAGCTAGCAGTTCATCTTATACTACACCATTACAACATATCTAAAGTGTTTATCAACGGTAAACTTGAAAAAGGGGAGATATAATGGAATTTTTAAAAAAGGTTTTTTTACCGATAACTATGCCGATTAAGTTCATTCAAGAGCACTTCAAAGCAAGTGTTTTTGTTTTAATACTGTTTTTACTGTTTGCACCGACTGAAAACAATCAAGTTTTTAATAACAATCTACAAAAAATCAATCTTGTAGGACCTATATTTGATGCTAGCGAAGTTGTTGAAAAAATTGATGAAGCTGCAAAAAACAACAATATAAAAGGTATATTACTTTGTGTAGATTCACCAGGTGGTGCAGTTTCCCCTTCCATCGAGATCGCTTATGCTATAAAACGTGCGACTGCTAAAAAACCGGTAGTTGTTTATGCAAAAGGGACAATTGCAAGCGGGAGTTATTACGCAAGTATCTGGGCTGATAAAATCATCTCAAATCCAGGGAGTATGGTAGGAAGTATCGGTGTTATTATGCAGGGTGCTGATATGAGCGAACTGATGGATAAAATAGGTATCAAATCACAGGTTGTAAAAGCGGGTAAATATAAGCAAGTGGGGACATCAGACAGACCTTGGACAGACTATGAAGTAAATGAGCTCAATAAAGTGATACAAGATACTTACGATATGTTTTCAAAAGATGTAGCTGATGCCAGAGGGCTTAAAATAGAAAAAAGAGACATATATGCCAATGCACATATCTTTACAGCTTCTCAGGCAAAAGAGGTGGGACTTATTGACGCACTGGGTGTTGAGATAGATGCAAAAGATGAGCTTGTAAAACTCAGCGGTGTAAAAGAGGCAATTTGGAATAAAGAGGATAAGTTTGAAAAACTTATGAAAAAACTTTCAGCTTCAGCAGCAGTAACTCTCTATACATACTTTCCGGAGATTACCCTAAAATAAGGGGTTTTCTTCCTAAATTTCTCTTTTTTGTAAAACTTTCGCTGATATAACTACTTCATCACTTTGTGCTTCAAACGTTTCATCTATTTCTAAAGAGTTAAGATCGATCACTTTATGTGCCTGTGATATCTGAGCAAACCCTTTTTTACGTTTTAGTTTCGGATGATTTGATTCCAACATCTTTTCTAGATTACGTACCTGTTCTTTAAAAGAGTTTATGCGATTATCAATTGCTTGAGGATATCTCTCTTGAAGATTTTTAAGCTCTAATGAGAATTTTTGGAGTTTATAACTCATAGATTGATTAAAGCTCTCTTGCAACGTTTTAATACTCTCTTTATGCTGTAAAAGTTTTCTATCCACCGAATGTTGCGCAAACGATTTTTGCAGATGCTGCAGCTCCTGAGTTTTATTAAAAAGTTTTTGCGATATTGAATGGGTGAACTGATCTGAGAGCGAATCTATATATTGATAGAGTTCATTGTTATCGGGTAAAATAATCTCCATAGCGGCACTCGGCGTTGCAGCACGAACATCAGCTACAAAATCTGAGATAAGATAATCTATCTCATGCCCTACTGCAGATACAATTGGTGTAGTTGCATGAAATATAGCATCTGCTACGATCTCTTCATTAAACGCCCAAAGATCTTCTATACTTCCACCCCCGCGTCCAACTACTATTACATCATAGTTCACTAAGTCGGCTTTTTTAATTGCATTAGATATATCAAATGCCGCACCCTCACCCTGAACAAGTACATCGTAAATATCAAGTGAAATATTTCTATAGCGTTTATTTGCTACACGAAGCATATCTTGAAGGGCTGCACCCGTTGCAGATGTGATAAGTGCTATCTTAGATGGAAACTTTGGAAGTGGTTTCTTTATTTGTGGGTCAAAATATCCCTGAGAAGAGAGCTTTTGTTTTAACTGCTCATAGGCTAATGCTAACGCACCCTGCCCGGAGGGTTCAATCATAAAACAGTTTATCTGATAAGAACCGCGCGGTTTATATACTGATATTGCTCCGTCCACTAAAACATTTAGCCCCTCTTCAAGGCGAAACTTCAGTTTTGTAGCGTTGCCTCGAAACATAACACAGCTGATAGCAGAATCTTTATCTTTTAAAGTGAAGTAAATATGTCCTGAGTTATGAAAAGTGATACGTGAGAGTTCCCCTTCAACAAAAACTCTTTCAAAACTGGTTTCTAAAAGGTGTTTTATCTGCTCATTAAGTGCGGATACAGATAATGTTTGCATACTAAAGAACTACTTTTTTCTCGCTATGAAGAGTGTAGAGATATCCATAGAGAAACTTTGTGTATAAAGCATCTCAAAACCAGCTTTTTCAAGCTCAGAACGCATCCCATCGATTGTTACAAAATTCTCAATAGAATCAGGAAGGTATGTATACGCTTCCAAATTCTTAGAGATCGCACCGCCTACGTAAGGTAAAATTTTATGCATGTAAAAGTCTCTAATTTTATCTTTTAAAGTTTTTTTCTCTTGTTTCATAAACTCTAAAATTACAACAAGCCCACCCTGCTTTAAAACTCTGTTAAACTCATAAAAAGCTTCTTGACGCTCGACAACGTTACGGATTCCGTAAGTGATACTAACAATATCTGCTTTATTATCTTCTAAAGGGATCTCTGTCGCCTTAGAGATGTGGTAATGAAAATCAGGAAATTTTTTACGTGCTACGTCAACCATACCGTTTGATGGATCAACACCTACAATTTCATCGATCTTGATATCTGCTTTTGTTGCTTGTTTTTGCCAATGACCCATCATATCACCTGTTCCACAGGCAACATCGATAATTCTGTCAATCTCTTTTTTACCAAGATAGCCATACGCTAAATCACAAGCTTTTTTTCTCCAAGCAATATCTACCCCCATGCTCATCACACGATTAGCAGTATCGTAAGTTGATGCAATATCATCAAACATTGAAACAATTTTTTCTTGTTTTTCCATCTAAAATTTTTCCTTACTCTCTATTTCTGAGCTTTTTTCATCCACATAATTATATCTTCGCCCGCTTTATCTGCATTTAAAATCTCTAACTCATCATCAATATTTTTAAATGCTCGCTCACCACCAATTTTAGGTGCTAAATAACACAGATAAAGGTCTACAAAATCTTTTGTTAATTCATAGAGTATATCACCACCCTCTATCATAATATTTTTATAGTGTTTCATCACATCAAAATTATCTGCTATAAAAACTTTTCTGTTTTCAATACCAAAAAGAGGAATATTTTTATCAAACTCTTTTTCTCGAGAAATTATTAAAACATCAGGTGCTTTACCGTTTACCAAACGTGCATCAAGTGTCGGTCTATCTATTCTTACGGTATTGCCGCCAATGATTAGAAGATCGCATTTATCTCGCATTAAATGCACCTGTTTTTTCGATTCTGCTGAAGAGATCGAGCCTTGATCGAAAGTACCGTTTAGTCTTTGTGCCCATTTGAAAAATACAAATCTACCCTTAATGTAGTTTTTAAACGGTAAGAGTAGATCACTACACTCTTTTTCTAAAACCTGTGTCTCAACTTCAATGTTATTGTTTTGAAGTATCTCATTGCCTTGTGCAGCTTCTTCATTGAAGTCATTTGCACCGACATATACTTTTTTTACACCTAAGCTACTTAGTAAGTTTGCACAAGAGGGAGTTTTACCTACATGTGAGCATGGTTCAAGAGTTGTATAGACACTACACTCGTTAAAAAGATTATTATGGTTTTTGATTAAAAAGGTATGAATATCATGTGAAGTAAATAATTCTAAGATTTCTGAATTGTTTGTGAGTTGATAGTAGGCTTTTTGAAGCGCGTTAACTTCAGCGTGTGGCTCACCTGCTTTATGATGAGCTTCAACCGCTAAAATTTCACCATGTTTTCCAACTACACAGCATCCTACTGCAGGATTTGGATAGGTAAGAACTTGATATTTCCAAGCCTCTTGCAAGGCTAGGTTCATATAAAAGTTATGATCTATTTCCATTCAAAGTAAGTTTTAGCTTTTCTAATGTCGTTAAACTCAATCTCTGTAGTTCCATCTTCATTTTCAAATATGAGTTTAGAACCATCAACATTTACGAGTTTTGCTTTTATTTTTTCATTTTCCATTGTCGTAAAAGCAATGTTTTCATTTACTGATTTTGTAAAATGGTCTAAAGTAGTCAGTTTTCTTTCTAAACCAGGAGAACCAACTTCAAGTCTGTACTCACCTGAAACCGGTGGTGTAACATCTAAAAGAGGTGAGATAAGATGTGTTAGTTCAACACACTCATCCATCGTTACACCTTTTCTTTTATCATCTTCAAATTCAGGAGAGATTACAGCTACTCTATAGATAGTTTCACCAAATTCAGATACAACTGAAGTATCATACAGCTCTAATCCAACAGATTTTACTAAAGATTCTATATCGTTTTGTAAGCTCATTACTCTTCCTCTTTTGTATCTTTTGCTATTTTTTTAAATAACTCTTCGATTGTTTGTGTTTTTTTAAGATGTTCATCAAATTCAAAAGCAAGTTTTGGAGATTTAAACCAACCCTGATCTTTCATACAATAATCTTCAATAATGGGTCTTGCTTTTTTAAGTTGCTTTAGTAAAACTTTTTTTTCTTCTTCATTGAAATATGAAGGATCTACATATACTTTCGCATCACTTCTACCACGTGAACACTTCACAGCTGTTACGCTCAACTCATGTAAACGTCCATCGTTAAGTTGTGAAAGCGCTTCAGGGATCAGTTCTTCAAGAACCGACTCCGTACGTTTAAGTTTGATCTGTGCTTCAGTCATTATTTACAGGCTTACTTTTTGCTCAACTTTTTTGAATGTTTCGATTACATCGCCAACTTGTACATCTTCGTAGTTAGAGATAATAACACCACACTCGTAACCGTTACCAACCTCTTCAACATCATCTTTGAATCTTCTAAGACTTACAAGTTCACCCTCAAATGCAACAACACCTTCGCGGATAACACGAACAAGTCCACCACGAATCAGTTTACCGTCTTCAACTACACATCCTGCAACCATACCTTTAGGTGATTTAAATACGTCACGAACTTCAGCTTGACCTGTATTTTCCTCAGTAAATTTCGGTGCCATCATACCTGTCAGCATTCCAGTCATGTCATCAAGTAATTGATAGATAATAGAGTATGTTCTAATATCTACATTTCTTTGTTTCGCTAACGCTTTAACTGAACCAGTAGGACGAACGTTAAATCCAAGAAGTACACAATTTTCAGAGTTTCCAACTAGTTCAACGTCATTTTCAGTAATTCCACCTACACCGCTAGAGATAATGTCGATTTTAACCTCTTCATTTCTAAGTTCTGATAATGAAGATTTGATAGCTTCAAGTGAACCGTGAACATCTGTTTTAAGTACAACTTTAAGAGATTTAAGACGTCCCTCTGCGATCATGCTTGTCATATCTTCTAAAGTAGATTTCGTAGATTTACTTAACTCTTTATGTCTATCGTACTCATAACGTTTTTGAGCGTACTCTTTCGCTTCTTTATCGTTTTTCATAGCCATCATAATCTCACCTGCAGCAGGTACTTCATTAAGACCTACTACAACTGCAGTATGTGATGGTGGAACAGATTTAATCTGTTTTGAGTTTTCGTTAATAAGTGCTTTAACACGACCATGTGCTTTTCCACATACAACATTGTCACCAACTTTAAGTGTACCATTTTGAACAATTACAGTAGCAACCGGACCACGACCTTTTTCAAGTGAAGACTCAACTACCGCTGCTTTTGCATTTGCATCAGGACTTGCTTTAAGTTCTAAAATATCTGCTGTTAAAAGGATATTTTCAAGAAGATCGTCAAGTCCCATACCTGTTTTTGCAGAAAGTGGAACAAATTCTATATCTCCACCCCAATCAACAGGAGAGATACCACGCTCAGCCATTTGCCCTTTTACAAGGTCAGGGTTTGCTGTTTCTTTATCCATCTTATTTAGTGCTACGATAATTGGTGCACCAGAATCTTTAGCAATTTTAATAACCTCTTCAGTTTGTGGTTTTACACCGTCATCTGCTGCAACTACGATAATGATAATATCCGTAATATCAGTACCTCTTTGACGCATAGAGCTAAATGCTGCGTGACCCGGAGTATCGATAAACGTAATTTCTCTACCGTGTTGGTTAATTGTATATGCACCGATATGCTGTGTAATTCCACCAGCTTCATCTTCAGTAACTTTTGCTTTTCTAATTGCATCAAGAAGTGATGTTTTACCGTGGTCAACGTGTCCCATAATTGTAATAATCGGTGGACGTTCTTCACCCTCTTCTTCTTGAGACTCTGCTTCTTCAACATAGTTAAATTCATCTTTTGGATCGATAATAGTAACTTCAACACCGAATTCTTCAGATAATATCTCAATCTCATCAGCACCTAAGAAGTCATTTTTCGTCATCATCATACCAAGATCGAAAAGAACTTTGATAATGTCACTCATTGGGCGTTTTAATTTTTCTGCGAATTCGTATACACGGATATCTTCAGGGATCTCTACGTGTGTTACAACCTCTTCGCTAGGTTTCTCTTTTGTATATTTTTTACGTTTATCACGAGAAACTTTTCTTGTTCTTGGAGCTTGCTTTTTATTTGCATTTCTTCCGATTGGTTTTGGTTGTTTTGGCTTTCTAGGCTCTTCAGGCTCAATAGCTTGTCTTTCAGTAGCATTCAGGTCAAGTAAAACAACTTGGTCATCCATATCAATAGAAACATCAGCCATAGATCCACCGAAAATATCTAGCTTAGTACCTTGATCTTTTTTAGATACAGGAGCTGTCTTTTCTTTATTTTTCTTCTTTTGTGCTAACTCTTTAAGAGCTTCTTCACTCATTTTTCCGTAAGAAGAAACAACTGCCTCTTGCTTTTTCGGTGCTTCAAAAACTTCCTCTTTAGGTTGTTTTTTCTTTTTAACGATTTTTAAACCAGATTTTTTTACAACCGGTTTGATTCTAGGAGTAATTTCAGCTGTTTTATTTTCCGAAGGTTTTTCTTCTTTAACCTCTTCTGACTTTGCTGCTTTTGCAGGCTCTTCTTTAGCCTCTGAAGTTGTAGAGTTGTCAATTTTTGCTTTTGGTTCTTCTTTTTTAGGAGTTGATTCTTTTTTATCTTCTGTTTTTGCTTTTGTTTTTTTCTCAGGTTTTGCTTGTTCTTCCGATGGTTCACCATTCATGATATAGTTTGCTAAACCTTCTGCTTGTTCCATTGTTACAACACTTTGTGCAGATTTAACATCTATTCCCATCTTATTGGCTTTTTCTAAAACATCTTTAGAAGTAATCCCCAATTCTTTAGCAATTTCGTGTACTCTAACTTTTTCACTCATTAATGACAATCTCCTTTAATTTACTCATAAGTTCATCTTTTTTACCACTACGACACTGTCGCATCAGCGCTTTGGCAATCTTTTTTTCATCATCTAGACAAACTTTACAAAAATAAAAACTTCTTCCAACTCCGCTAAATGCAGATAATTCTCCATCAATACATCTAAGTCTTAAAAGATTTTCCTGTGTATGCTTATCTCTACAAGCTACACACATTCTCGTTGGTCTATAAAAATTTTTCGCCATTATACCCAAATAATACTTGATCTTTACTGTTTATCTTTCGATTATTAAACCGCTATTATCAAAATCTAAAATTTTAACTGCAAATTCCGGAAATTTTTGCTTTAAACGGTTTGCAATCATCGCTGCATCATCATCATATGCAAGTGAGAAGAACGTACTTCCACTTCCAGATAATGTACTCATTAATGCACCACTTTCATACGCAACTTTTTGTACCGAGAAAAGTTCCGGTAAAGTTTTCATTCTCGCTTTTTGATGGAATCTATCCTGAGCTGCAAGCTTTAACATCTCCCAATCTTCATTGAAAAATGCAGCAACTGTTAAAGCAGTATGAGACAGGTTATAAACAGCATTCTCTTTAGAGTATGATTTTGGCAGAATTGTACGAGATTTTGATGTATTCATCTGCTTGTTTGGAATAACTACTACCGCTTTGAGGTAATCCGGCAGATGTTTCTTTTGAGAGAATACTTTATTTTTCTCAATCGTTGCAACATTAAAACCACCCATTACAGCAGGTGTAATGTTATCCGGATGTGGTTCATAAACAAGTGCATGATTTAAAATACGACGCTTTGAAACTCTAATGTTTGCAGCTTCATGTGCAGATGCAATAGCACTTACAATTACTGCTGACGAACTTCCCAATCCTCTAGACATAGGGATAGAGTTATAAAAGGTAAACTTAAAGTTTTGCTTTTTCTTTGTCAATCTTGAGTAATGTTCATTAAAAATACTTACAAAAAGGTTATTCCCTTTTAATCTTGCATTGTTCTCACCTTCACCCTTGATACTCACACTAAAAAACTTTGACGGATGAAATTCAACTCTATTTCTTAAATCAACTGCCAGACCTAAAGAATCAAATCCCGGTCCTAAATTTGCAGATGTAGCTGGTACACTAATTATCACTAATACTTCCCTATTAAACGGCAGCTATTTTGTATAGCGGTGCTGTTTCCTTACTAAAATCTTTATACTCGAGTAGATCGGGGAGTTTAAAACTCGCCACCGGTACTGTTTCTAATTTTTCTGTTTTTATATCATCTTGCATTTTAACAAAAAATAGCTTTCCTATCGCTTTTATAGGTTCATTATTATTAAAATAAAAAGCATCTCTTGCAAACAGCGGTATATCTTTTAACACACTTAACGATTTTAAGAAGATATATGCTACTTTAATTGCCATAAAACTTCCCGGTCCGTTAACATAAAACAGTGCGTTAAGATCATATTTTTGTAAAATATCTTCAAAAATTTCAGGAAGAATATCTGAACTTTTTTCCTCAGATTCGATCACTTCGATCAGTTTTTGTTCTTCATAAATTCCAATCATTATCGGTGAAGTTAAAGTGATACAAACAACATCAACTTTTTTACGCATATGCTTTTTCTAACTCTCTTAACTCTTCACCTACAAGCTCAATAACTTCATAGTTTTCAGGGTCTTTCAATAGCTCTAATGTCAGTTTGTGGTTAAGATCATGACTTCCGGCAAACGCTTCATAGTTTCCTATAAAATTCATACCTATTAAACTCATATCTCCGATAGCATCTAAGATTTTATGACGTACAAACTCATCATCATAACGCAGACCTTCCGGATTTAGAATCTTTTTTTCATCTAGTACAACAGCATTTTCCAAACTACCGCCAAGTGCCAGACCTTTTGAACGAAGGTATTGTACTTCATGTAAAAATCCGAAAGTTCTAGCACGAGAAATCTCTTCTTTGTATGATTGTTTTGTAAACTTTAATACATATGCTTGTTCTTGAATTACCGGATGTGGAAACTTGATCGTGAAATCGTAACTGAGATCTTTTGCAGGTGAGAGTTTTACATACTTATCACCCTCTTTTATTTCTATCTCTTTTTTGATTCTCATAATACGTTTAGGCTTATCAAGCTCAACAACTTCTGCTTCATCTAAAAGCATACAGTAACTTGCACTGCTTCCGTCCATTACCGGTACTTCATCGGCATCTACAACAACTCTTAAGTTATCAATACCGTAGGCATACACAGCTGAGAGAAGATGCTCAATTGTAGAGATTACATATCCATCTTTCCCTATAACCGTAGCCATCTTTGTATCTACAACATTCTCAGGTACCAGTGGAATTGAAACATCTACATCGCTTCGATAAAAGACAATGCCACTTTCTGCTTCTAAGGGTTCTAGTCTTAATTTAACCGGTGAACCTTTGTGCAGTCCAATTCCTACGAGTTCAACACTCTTTTTTATAGTTGTTTGATACATATCAGCCTCTATCTTTGATCTATAATTTTTTTAGATTCTTTAATTATATCACTTATATTTAATTTTATCCACTGTGAATCCATCCACTCCTGCGGACGAACTTCGATCCCTTGAACCAATACACCGAAGTGAAGGTGATCACCCATTGCATATCCGCTTTTACCAGTGTTTGCAATTTTAGAGTTTGCCGGTACATGTTCACCCATACTTACATCAACACTAGAACAGTGTCCATAAAGAGTATAAAGTCCTAAGCCGTGTGAAATAATAGGCATATTTCCGTATAATCCATTATAGTCCGTAAATACTACATCACCACCATTTTGTGTCTTAATAGGAGCCATTGCATAACTTGCCAGATCAAGTCCCATATGATACGCTTCACTTACAAACTCATTGTCATAGTAATATTTTCTGTGATCACCGAAATGAGCAACAACTTGTCCATTTTTCAGAGGATAGATCTTTTTCATTTTAAAGTCACTAATCATCTCATCTGAAACTTTAGAAGTGATCTCATGGATTAACTTCTCATTTTTAGCACGTACATCCTCATTAATCAGTTTAAACTGCTCTAATGAACCGTCAACACCTTGTGTCTCTTCAAACTCTTCAGCTAAATCGTAAATTTTCCCTTTTAAAAACTTGTCTGAAAGATTAATTTTTGAAACCTTATATGTCTTCTCTTTGAGGTATAATGGTACATAAGACTTAGCTACATTTCCTGCACTGTCTTTTGCTATTACCGTTGCTTTAAAGCCTCTGTCTATTACAGGCCATGCTAAAAGAGCTATGTAGTAACCCTCTTTATAAAAAGGTTGTGCTTTAAACTTTTTATTATTGTTTCCAAGTACATAAAAATCTTCAAGATTCTCATCTTTTACACTAAAGATAACAAGTGCAGAACCACCACGAGAGATCTTATATGAATTGTTAATAATACTAACATTAGGTCTTTTTTTGTCGATAGTAAGTTTATAGAGTTTTAATGCCGTATTACCGTTTAACATATTCCACTTACTAGTATCGTTTGCTTCTACGATAATCTCTATTTGCTTATCTTTTAAAGCATACATACCTCTTGGAGGTTCAATCGAGAGTTCAAGCGAATTCATTGGAGTGATCAGTTGTTCATATTGCAGCTGTTTCATCCCTTTAGAAGTTTTCATAGAGATTTTGTAAGATTTAATTCCACTAGTATCACTAATTGTCAGGTTTAAAGGCTCTTTTAAATTCCAAAAACCGTTAGTTTTTAAAGTAACCTCAGGTGCAACTCTTTCAAATGTAGATGAAAAGTAAATATATAAACCTCCACCTATTAGTGCCATCATTAAAAATAGTGTTACGAACGACGAATTATTTTTTTTTCTCAATTGTATCCCTTTATCTCTTTTATTACTTTGTTTTCATCCTGCTTAATCAGAACAACTCTATCTACATGTACTATCTCTAAAAGCTCTTTAGAGATAAAAAAAGCATCCTCTAAACTTGCACCGCTTTTTTTAAGTATCTCATCATCAATGTACACCTCTGCTAAAGTACCATCTTCTTTTAAAAGAAAATTAGCAAACATTTCGGCTCTCATTCTAAAAAGTGCCAAACTTCTGCTTTCTCTTAGAAAACGGTAACATAATTGGCAGTCTGCTCCAAGTACAATCAGTTCACTGAGTACCGAAAGCTTTTTAGATTCACATAAAACACTCTTTATTTCATCTTCAATAAGAAGTGAACTATAAAAAGCGGTTGCCATTTTGGCATTAATCTTAATCGATTCCGACTGAAACTCTTCATAAACTCCTAATGTATCTAAAGAGATTTTTATCTCAAGATCACAAGAGCTGGGTACTTGTTTTCGTACTTTACCAAACCATGGTAAAAAAGCAAACTTTCTATCAAGCTCTTCATCTACTACCAAAGATACTTTCTTATGGAGAGTAAGTATGTATGAGTAAAGTACATTAGCCAACGAAAATGACTTATTATCACTAATAAGAACAATATGTTTACTTTCTTTTATCTTACTAAGTTCAATCAAGAGTCTGCTACTTTTTAAGTGAAATTATAGCCTATCTTTTATTCATCTTGTAAACATATGCAAGAACTTCTGCGACAGCAGCAAATAGAGCTTCAGGAATCGGTTTATCGATCTCCACGTCACTATATAAACTACGAGCAAGCGGTGGATTTTGTACAATATGTACATCATTTTCCCGTGCAATTTTTTTGATCTGCTGTGCAATATTGTCTACCCCTTTGGCAACAACTATCGGTGCACTGAATTTTTCCTGATCGTACTTGATAGCAACTGCGTAGTGTGTCGGATTGGTAATAACCACATCAGCTTGAGGAACTTCCGCCATCATTCTACGACGTGCTGTTTCCATCTGTATCTGTCTTATTTTTGACTTAACAAGAGGATCCCCCTCCATATTCTTCATCTCATCCTTAACCTCTTGCTTAGACATTTTAAGTCCGTCAAAATATTGTTTTCTGACAATAATAAGATCGATGATAGCAAAAATAAAGATAATCAAAAGCATCACAAGAGAGATAATTATCATCTTATCTTTTAGCCAATAAAGCTGCTGATCTAATCCAAAAAGTGCAACTGTCGGCAACTCTAAAATAAAGTAAAAGAAAAAAACAAAGCCCACACCCAAAGTGGTAAAAGACTTAAAGGTAATCTTGATTCCCTCTATCAGTTTTTTAAGGGAAAAAAGATTCTTTGTACCCTTAATAGGGTCTATCTTTTTAAGATCCGGAACAATAGCTTTTGTTGTAAATAAAAAGCCGAATTGTGCGAATGCTGCAATAATACCCGCGATAGCAACTGCAATAGCAAGAGGCATCATCATAAGTAGCACTTCCCGAATTGTCACCAATACGATATCCATAACAAATAATTTATCGACAGGTGTACCAACTAGCGAAAAGTAGTACTGAAAAAGTAATATCATATGTTTTGAGATAAAGGGGAAAAGCATCAATGTAGCTAAGATAGCTACAAATAAAGTGATAACACCTGAAGCATCTTGAGATTTTGGAACATTCCCCTCTTTTCGGGCATCCTCAATCTTCTTGGCGGTGGGTTCTTCAGTCTTTTCTTGATCGTCAGCCATCTAAACCCACTTCTGCTTTATTAAGAGATTTTCATAGAAAGGTCTATCCAGTTTGCCTGATGGATAAGTGAACCGGAACTTATAGCATCAACACCAGTTTTTGCATAAGATTCGATAGTTTTAAGTGAAATATTACCACTTGCTTCAATTAGAATGTATGGATGATTTGCATCACGATACTCTACAACCTCTTTTACCTGCTCGGGAGTCATATTGTCACACATTACAATATCTGCTTGTGCTTCAAAAGCCATTTTTGCGATCTCCAGTGTTTCAGCTTCCACTTCAATCTTTGCAGTAAACGGGATCACTTTTCTTGCTTTTGCAATATATTCTGAGAGATTCTCGATAGTTTTTAAATGCGTATCTTTAATCATTAAAGAGTCATCAAGCCCCATTCTGTGGTTTGTAGCCCCTCCGCATCTTGTCGCATATTTCTCAAATACACGAAGCATCGGGCGAGTTTTACGAGTATCTAAAAGTTTTACACCGTATGGTGCAATAATATCTGCATATTTTCTTGTAAGAGTTGCAATAGAGCTTGCATGAAGCGCAAGATCAAGTAGTGTTCTTTCTGTTTTTAAAACATCGTGAGATGAACCGTTAATGATTGCAATCACATCACCCTTAACAAATGTTTCACCATCTTTTTTACCCCAAATAACTTCAAGGTTTTCCTCTTTAGCTAAAGCATTTATGTATGTAGCCCCTGCGAAAACACCGTCACATTTTGCAATGATATCCGCTTTTGTAGGTACACTCTCTTCAACTAAAGCATAAAGATCACCACGCCCTACATCTTCAGCAAGTGCTGCTTTTACAAACTCTTTAATCATAATGCCAACATTCTTTCTAACGCAATTTTTGCCCATTTTTGAGTCGATTCATCAACTTCGATCTCATTGATAGGTGCACCGTCTTCGATAGATTTCAGAGTCAAGTAAACATCTTCTAAAGTTGTCTCGTTCATTGTAGGACACTCAGGTTTCGTTGAACTTAAAATATATGTATTTTTCGGACGTAAACGGTTTACCATGTTGAACTCTGTTCCCACTGCCACTTTTTGTTCCTCAGGAAGTTCAGTGATATATTTGATAAGTTGTGAAGTTGAACCCACAAAATCACTCGCATCACAAATAGCAGGATCACACTCTGGGTGTGTAGCTATTTTAATTCCCGGGTATTTTTTTCTATAAAACTCTATATCTTCAACCGTGAAAAGCTGATGTACCGAACAAAAACCGTCATAACAGATAATATCTGCCTCTTTAGGATCACCACCTTGACCAATAACCATAGATTTTAGTCCCATTTGGTTTGCAATGTTTTGTCCTAAACAACGATCCGGAACAAATAAGATCTTTTTACCCTCTTTTAATGCAGTAGTAATAATCTTTTTAGCATTAGAGCTTGTACATACCATACCACCCATCTCACCAACTTTTGCTTTAACATCAGCGTTAGAGTTGATATATGTAATTGGCAAGATATTTTCACTTGCAATTCCGTTATCGTTTAAAAACTTTACAGATTCATCATAATAAAGTGAATCGATCATTCTAGCCATTGCACAACACGCTATCTTTGGCATTACAACACGTTTTTCAGGACTTAAAACTTTTACACTCTGTCCCATAAAACCAACACCACAAAAGAGTACAAACTCTGCATCGTCAGCTTGAGTTCTCATAGCAAGCTCAAGTGAGTCTCCTGTAATGTCGGCAATTTCGAACACTTCATCACGTTGATAAAAGTGTGCGACAACCGTAACACTCAGTTTGTCCTTTAATCGTTGTATCTCTTGTTTTAATTCTTCGTTACTTAATTTCAAAAAATATCCTCAAATTAATAGTGTTGTAATTATATCAAAATTTATTTAGCATAATAAGTGTAAAATACGCCCATTAAAAAATTTAAGGTTATATATGGATTTCTTATTTAACATAAACGTACAGTTTTATATTACTGCATATTTAGTTGGAGGTATCCCTTTTGGTTTACTTTTAGCAAAAGCTTTTGCAGGTGTTGATGTAAAATCAGCAGGGAGTAAAAGTATCGGAGCAACAAATGTTTTACGTGTTGTAAAAGAGACAAACCCTTCACTGGCAAAAAAACTCGGAGCTGCCACTTTAGCGCTTGATGCAATTAAAGGGGTAGCAGTTCTTGCTGTTGGATATTTTGCAGGAGTGAGTGAAGCAACAATGTGGGCTATCGCAGTGTTAGCCGTAATCGGACACTGTTTTTCACCGTACTTGGGACTTGAAGGTGGTAAAGGGATCGCAACAGGAATGGGTGTAATGATGTTTATGCTTCCTATTGAAACGATTATAGCTCTTGTTGTATGGGTAGTTATGGCAAAAACTGTGCGTATCTCATCTGTATCTTCTTTAACGGGTGTTTTAGCTATGTTGATCGCAAGCTTCTTTATCCATCCCGACATTGCACATGCACCTGTTGTTTTTATAGTATTTATTCTGTTTTATAAACACATTCCAAATATTGTTCGCCTCGTAAAAGGTGAAGAGAAACGGGTGATCTAAGTTGAAGATCTATGTTGAAGATTTAAGATTCCAATGTATCATAGGGATCTTAGATTTTGAAAGAGCAACTCCTCAAGATGTTATAGTTAATCTCGAACTGGAATACGACTTCCAAAAGGAGTTTATTAACTACGCTGATGTTGCTTCAAATATCAAAAAAACTATGATAAATGAAAAATTTCTTCTTTTAGAAGATGCAATTGATAAAATTTCTAAAAATTTACAAGAAAATTTTCCAACTATCGACACCCTTAAGCTAAAAATCACAAAACCCTCTATTTTACCCGATTGCGTGGTAAGTGTAGAAGACTCATTTCATTTCAAATCTTAAATAAAACTTCACTTTTCATTAAAAAAAATTGAAAAAAACTTTAAAGTTACCTAAAATTATGCTATTATTCCGCACAAATATTTAACTCATAGGAAATAATTAATGCGTATTCTTATTATAGAAGATGAAGTAACATTAAATAAGATGCTTGCTGAGGGACTAAAAGAGTTTGGTTACCAAAGTGATGTTGTTGAAACTTTAAAAGATGGTGAATACTACCTTGACATCCGTAACTACGATTTAGTTCTTATGGACTGGATGCTTCCGGATGGTAACTCTGTAGATATCATTGGCGATATCAAAGCAAACACACCAAAAACAGTTGTTGTTGTACTTTCTGCTAGAGATGACAATGAAAGTGAAATCGAAGCACTTCGTGCCGGTGCTGATGACTATATCAGAAAACCGTTTGATTTTGAAGTATTAATTGCTCGTTTAGAAGCAAGACTTCGTTTTGGTGGAAGCAATATCATCGAAATCGAAGATTTAACAATCAATCCTGAAGAGGAAAAGATCACTTACAAAGAGACTGAGATTGAATTAAAAGGGAAACCTTTTGAAGTACTTACTCACCTAGCTCGTCACCGTGATCAAATCGTATCTAAAGAGCAACTTTTAGATGCTATCTGGGAAGAGCCGGAACTTGTAACTCCAAATGTAATTGAAGTTGCTATCAACCAAATCCGTCAAAAGATGGATAAACCTTTAAGCATTACTACAATAGAAACTGTTCGCCGCCGCGGATACCGTTTCTGTTTTCCAAAAGAAGTAAGCTAAATAATGGTATAATCTCCTAAAAATCTTAGGGGATTATCACACATGTCACGACAACAGAGTATAAGAAAGAACTTCTTAGTTCAACTGTTAATCTCCTCTGCCTCACTCATATTAATATTTTCATCACTTTTATACTTTTATATTGAAAAATCTATCTATGATGAAAAAAGAGACGAACTTATCCATTATGCGCAAAATATCTCTAACTACAAAGCGGTATATGATTTCGGTGAACTTCCAGACAGCTTTTTATCTCTAAATATTGAGGTTATCTCTCTCATCTCCCCTACAGATCAGATCGATGTATACGAAAAAACTTCAGGTAATAAAACTTATTTAACACTCATCTACCCTTTTGATACAAAACAAAATGTTTACCTGAAACTTGTCAAAGATGTATCTCCGACAAAAAAGCTCCTTAAAAAGATTGTGAATTACATCTTCATCATCAACATAGCAGGCTTTTTACTTGTTATCTTATATGCAATTGCTCTTTCAAAAATGTTGGCTTCACCTATTAAAAAACTGAGTCAAGATCTGGCCAATATGAATGAACATCTTATGAAGCCTATTCAAATGGATGAGATTCCACAAGAGTTTGCCCCACTTGCAGGTACGATCAACCACCTTATTGCAAGGATTCAAAACTTTGTAAAGTACCAAAAAGAACTCTTTATAGGAACTGCTCATGAGTTAAAAACTCCCCTTGCGGTTATCAAGCTTAAAAACCAGGTAACGTTAATTAAAAAACGCTCTGCCGAGGAGTATATAGAGGCTATTAATACTACCAATAAAACGATTGACGAGATGAATGTGATTGTATCAAATATCTTAAATATCGGACGTCAGGAGGGTGCACAGCTTGATCAGCCTCAAGAGGTAGACGTGATTGAACTTCTCAAGCAAAAAGCAAATGATTTTCAACTTCTAGCAGAAAACGAAGGCAAAAGGTTAGAAATAAACTTTGCCCCAGATGTATTTATGGCGACACTGCAGGTTGGTCTATTAAACCAAATCATTCAAAACTTTTTACAAAATGCTCTAAAGTTTACACCTCAAGAGAAAAAGGTGATTTTAAGAAGTTCTCAGGATGATTACGGACTTTTAATCGAAGTTATTGATGAAGGGTGTGGAATTGATGAAAGCGTTGATCTTTTTGCACCGTTTAAAAGACAAGGGAACAAAAGCGGTGTAGGACTTGGTCTCTTTTTAGCAAAAAGTGCTGCCGATGCTTTAGGTGCCAAAATCAAGCTAGAAAACAGAGATGACGGGGTTGATGGTACAAAAGCTACATTACAACTCAATTCTCAATTATCTTGTATAATTCCTCAAAAATAGATCGCTTTCAAATTTACTAAAGGTTTATTTTGTTATAAATCGGACACGTAAAACAAACTAATATACTATAAGGTTTTTGAATATGGCATTATTAATTAATGATGAATGTATTGCATGTGATGCTTGTCGTGAAGAATGTCCGACAATGGCTATAGAAGAAGGTGATCCAATCTACTTCATCGATCCGGACAGATGTACTGAGTGTGTTGGTGTTTATGATGAACCTGCATGTATCTCTGTATGTCCTGTTGATTGTATTGTTCCGGACCCGGATAATGTTGAAACAATTGCTGAATTAAAATTCAAATATAAAAACTTAGACTTAGAAGAGTAGTCAACTTGGCAAAGCGCGTTTCCGTGATAGATATCGGTTCTAACTCAGTTAGAATGGTTATCTATGAAAAAACTTCACGCTTTGCGTTCCACCTATTACACGAAGAGAAATCTAAAGTTAGAATATCGGAAAATGCTTACAAGCATGATGGAGTATTGCAAGAGACTCCAATGCAAAGAACATTTGATGCACTTGAAAACTTTTTAAAAATCTCAGATTCTTTCAAAACAAAGAAAGTGTTATGTGTAGCTACTTCTGCACTTCGTGATGCTCCAAATAAACAAGATTTTATCCAAAAAGTCAGACAAAAACTGCGCCTTAATATTAAAGTGATTTCGGGTGAAAAAGAAGCTTATTTCGGAGCTATTGCCTGTGCAAATCTTTTACCCGAGCAACATAATGCCATGAGCATAGATATAGGCGGTGGTTCTACCGAGATCGCTTTTATAGATGCACATAATGTCTCTCATACACAATCACTTAAACTCGGTACTGTACGCCTTAAAGAGTTATTCTTTGATACAAATGATATTGACGGTGCAAAAGAGTATATAAATAAAGAGCTAAATAAAATTCCGACAAAAGAGATATCTGGTTTAGTTGGAATCGGTGGAACGTTTAGAGCGATCTCTTCAGCTATTCAAAAATCACAAGCATACCCTCTTAATAAACTTCATGCATTTGCCTATGAGCAACCGGTTTTTAAAGAGTACATCAATAAAATATTAAATGCTAACGACATAGAGCTAGAAGGACTCTTTATAAAGTCAAACAGATTTGATGTTATAAAGCCCGGAGCACTTATCTTAAAGATGCTGCTGAAAAAGTTTGCTATTACAGACATTATTACAAGTGGTGTAGGTGTTAGAGAAGGTGTTTACTTAGCCGATCTGCTTCGTTCATCGAAACATCAATTTCCTGCCAACTATAACACTTCTGTAAGATACATACTTGATGCACATCTTAGTGATAAAGAGTTTTCAAATAATCTTACTAAACTGTCAAAACAACTATTTGATCTTACGCACAGTTATTTTAATATAGATCAAGTTTATAGAGAAAGACTCTCTATTGCGGCAAAGTTATACCCTACGGGAAGTAATATTCACTTTTATTCACAAAATAAGCATAGTTATTACATCGCTCAGACAGCGCTAGAGTATGGCTTTACACATCAAGATATTACACTTATATCAACACTGATGAAATATGCAAAGAACAAACTTCCTGCACAATCGCACATTGATAAATATCAAATCCTTTTACCAAATGAAGAGACAGTAAACTCGTTAAGCTTTCTTCTCTCTATGAGTATTATTCTTCTGAGTCACAGACCTAGAAACATAGACTTTGAGCTTTCGTTTAATGATGGAGTTTTAGAAGTAAAAAGTAGCAGTAATCTTTATCTTGCAAAAGATAGTGTAGAAAAACTACAATGTTTAAAAGATTTTAGAGTTATATTTAACTCTTAAAATCTTTGTCCCATCGTAAATTCGAATGTTTGCGTTTTATCACCGTCTTGCGGGTTAATCGCTTTTGCAAACATTAACTGAATTGGTCCAACCGGGCTAAACCATTCAATACCTGCACCGTAACCTGCACGAGAGATATCGTTATCTAAAAGTGTCGTATCTGTAACACTTTCACTAATAAATCCCCAGTCTATGTATGTAACAAGACGCATTTTAGCTTTTGGTACAAGTGGGAAACTCACCTCTAAAGAGTTTGAGAAAGTTTGTGTACCACCAATTCTTCTTATACCGTCAGTCCCAGTAGCATCAGCTATTGTTGGAGAGAGTGAGTAAGATTCATATCCCCTTACACTACCGATACCACCCATATAAAACTTCTCAGCTAAAGGTACATACCCGGTATCAAAGATATTATAAAATCTCGCCTTATATCTAAAAATTGCATCAAATCCTACCCATTCGTCTAAACCTTTGTAAGCAGAAAAGTTCGTTCTAGATTTTAAGTAGTTTGCATCTGAACCTATACCGGTTTTCTCAAAACTTTGTGAAAGTTCAAAACCTGTTCTAGGGAGGTAATAATCATCTGTATTATCCCATTTAACACTCACAGTTACACCCGATTTTGCATACTCTTCAAAATAGTAACTTGGGTATTGAGATGTGTTAAAGTCAGATGAGAACGTATATGAGTTTTTAGAGAATCCATACCCTAAATATCCACTGATATATCTAGAAAATCTATGCCCAATTCCAACTGAAGCACCATCTGTTGTTACAGAGTAATCATTGTAATCATAAGAAGAGTGAAAAACTGAAAAGTTTCCTGAAAAGTCGCTATCATTAAGTCTAGGATTTGAAATATTAAATGAAATATTTTTATTTGTTTGTGATTTTTCAGCTTTAACACCTACATTGATACCACTTCCCCAAATATTTCTGTCACTTACGCCAACACTTACAAGAAGTCCACCGTAAGAACCATATCCACCACCAACTTGAATATTACCTGTTGGAGCCTCTTTTACTTTTACAACAAGGTCCATAGTTTGATTATCAACTCTTTTTTCTTCGATCGTATTACTATCGAAGTATCCCAGTCGTCCTATTGCATTTCTTGAATCTTTTAAATCTGTTAAAGAGTACATATCTCCAGGTCCAAGATAAAGTTCACGACGGATTATACGATCAAGTGTTCTTGAGTTTCCAGAGATCGTTACGTTTCTTATCTTTACTTTTTCACCCGGATTGATTTTAAATACAACCTCTACAGTATTATCCTCTTTGTTTTTTCTCAAATCAGGTACAACTTGAACAAAAGCATATGATTGATCGGCAATAAGTGTTTTGATCTTCTCAGCATCTTCTCTAAAAGTTTTAATGTTAAACACTTCATCCGCTTTTAACTCTAAGAGCTCTTCTATCTTCTCATCTTCAATAACATGCTTTACTTGATAGATAGAAACTTTTGAAATTGTATACTGCTCACCTTCAACAATCTGGTAAGACATATCTGCTTTATAACTGTCAAAATTCACTCTAACAAACGGTTCATCAACTTTTGAATCAAGATAACCATGCTGCATATAATAGTCACGTATTCTAAGGTTATCGTACTCTAAATCGCGAAGAGACATCTTTCCATCATTACGACCCCAGAACCATCCCATGAACTGGTGTTCTTTATTTGCAATAACTTCATCAAAATCATCACTGTCTAAACCATATACACCGCTATACTTTAAAGTATCAATAATGATCTCTTCACCCTCATTTACTAAAAAAGTGATCTTGATACTTCCGTTTTCTAAATAAGTTGTTTCCACTTCTACAACAGAGTCAATTTTCCCCTCTTGCGCAATCGCTTCAACTATACGTTTTTTAGCAGCTTCGATCTTCTTCTCATCATATAGTGTCCCTTTTTTTAGCTGGATTACACCGTCTTTAAACTCATCGTCATTTTCTTTATAACCTTTGAGTTCAACCTGAGAGATGATCGCTTTCTCTTTGAAATAATAATTCAACTCACCATCTTCAAACTCTGTCCATACATCATTGAAGTAACCTTGATCGAAGAAAGTTTTTATCGACTTGTCAACCATCTCAACATCTATCTCGTCGCCCTTGTCAAAATCTAACATACGAAGTGCCACACTCTCAGAGATATGTACCATACCATGAAACTTGATAGAGTTCACAACCTCAGCAGCCAAACTAGATGTAAAAACTAAAAATAAAACCGATAAAAATATTTTCATTAAAATTCCATACTTAAAATTGGAGTAGATTTTACCCCTTTTGAGGTTAATATTAAGTAAATTCTGTATAATTTGGCAAAAAATAGAAAGATAAAGAATTTAAATATGAATATTGCAATAATCGGCCTTGGTTTAATGGGTGGTTCTTTAGCTTTAAGTCTACAAAAATTAGACTTTGTAGAGAGTGTTGTTGGTTACGATCATAATGAGAACCATCAAATTACAGCTTTAGAACTTAATTTAGTACATGAGATAGTTTCATTTGAGCAGGTAAAAAAAGCGGATGTAATTTTCTTAGCTATTCCGGTAAATGGTGTTATAGCTGCTCTTGAAAATCTTAAAGATGTAAGTGAGACAACAACTATTATTGATCTTGGAAGTACAAAAGAGAAAATTGTAACTTCGGTACCACAGGAGATACGCAAAAACTTTGTAGCGGCACACCCAATGACGGGAACTGAAAACTTTGGCCCGCAAGCTGCTATTGAAGGTCTTTATGAGGAAAAAGTAGTAGTTCTTTGTAATTTAGAAGATAGCGGTGAATTACAATGTATTCAAGCAAAAAAGATCTTTAAATCACTCAATATGAAAAAAATCTTTATGAAAGCACATGAACATGATCGCCATGCTGCTTTTATCTCACATATGCCGCATGCTATCTCTTATTCATTGGCAAATACGGTAATGAAACAAGAAAATAAACACAATATTTTAGCACTTGCTGCAGGTGGATTTCGTTCTATGAGCCGTTTGGCAAAAAGTTCTCCAAATATGTGGGAAGATATCTTCAAACAAAACAAAACAAATATTTTAGAAGCGATTGAACTTTTTGAAAATGAACTCTCAAATATGAAAACAGCTATCGAAAATGACGAATGGGATGCTGTACATAAAGAGATGTCAGATGGGAATAAACTATACGATATCTTTAACTGATACCGTATTTTTTTACAATCTCTTTTATTTTCACCTTATCAACCTGCTCTTTTTCCGAAGAGTAAAGGTTTTTCTCTAAAATCTCTACAATCTCTCTTACCTCTTTGTCACCATCTTTATACGGTAACAGTTTTACAAGAAGTAGTTTTTCATCTTTTAAAGAGAACCTTTGCTTTTCATTTGTTGAAAACTTCTGTACTTTTAAGATCATAACGATTATACCTACTAAGACACCGAAAATAAATGCCAGAGCGACAGAGAGATAATCTGTTTTTGTTGTAGCTTCATTTTGTGTAGAAAATGGTTTTTCTTCTATCTGCTGATCTTTTTTAATAGTGAGCGGCTGTTGCGGTTTTTGTGTCGAACCGTGGACTTTAATATCTATAGGCTGTGTCTGTATAGTTTTAAGTTCTTTTGTTTTTGTATCGAAAAACGTCAGTTCAAAAGGTTTGATCGTAAAATCATGGTCACCTACAAATACCAATTTTTGTGTCAAAATATCATCTTGAATTTCACTCTTTTCATCAAAAATATTCACACCGTCTATATGAGGTTTAAAGCTCTCGATATCCTCCAGGTTTCCACTTCCCTCTACTTTTACAACTACATTGACAGCTTCATTTGGATTGACACTTGTTTTATCTACACTTGCATTAAGAGTAAAGTCCCCTATTAGCTTTGCATCATGTGGCAAAGGTTTTACATCTAAAGTGATCTCATTAGAAAAATAACTCTTCCATTGCACCTGTGGCATAAACGTCGGACTCCATCCTTGTGAGTTTACCCTTGAAGCAACTCGTAATTGTGCAGCAGAGATCGTAATGTTCCCTTCTCTTTGAGGAGTAAGAATATATTTCACTTTTGTGAGTATATACTCACCATCCTCACTTCTGCTTGGTTTAGATTCACTTTTTTTCCACAAACCTTTAAAGTCTGATGGTAAAAATTTACTGTCTACCAGAGAAGCACTCTGCTTTTGTTTGAGTAATAACGTCAGTGTAATACTCTCCCCAACATAGGGATCCATTTTAGAAACATTATATTCTAAAAGGAAATCCTGCCCTACTTGTGCACTTTGTTTTCTCACTTCGAGCTTTACACTGTTTGATTTTACTATTTTTCCATCAAGATCCACCTCAACAGGATCGATCGTACAGCTCTTCTGTGCTATAAACTGATATACGTATGTATATGTCTTTTTATAGTCAGTTCCTATCATTTCAATATTTGTTCTCGAACCGCTTGAGATAATGTTATGTCCGCAAAGTTGATAGATAGAGGGTTGCGTAGCATCAGAACCGTCCACTTTTAAAGAATAAGTCACCATATCACCGATAGTTGCAACTCTCGGAGAGATACTTGCACTCACACCTCCGTATAAACTACTTACTAAAAATAAAAATAATATAGATATTTTACCAAGGCTTTTCATCTTCACTCCTTTGGATTTTTTGATCTTGATTTAGTTGGTATAAAAATGTTTTCTGTTTATTATTCAGGGCTTTAAGCCATTTTTTCTCTTCGGCATCACTCATCATATCTTGCTTATGGGCTTGAGCGGCACTGGAGTTTTGAGGATCTAATTTTTCCTCTTTATTCTCCTGTTTTTGTTCTTTAGACTCATTTTGTTTCTTTTGCTCATTCTCTTTTTTGTTCTCTTCCTGCTTTTCTTGCTGAGATTTTTGTTTTTCATCTTGCTTTTTATTTTGCTGTTTCTCTTTACCGTCACCCTGATTTTGTTGCTGATCGTTTTGCTCTTTTTTCTGCTGCTCCGGATCCTTTTTCTCCTCTTTTTGATCGTTTTGATCTTGGTTTTGCTTTTGGTCCTGATTCTTCTGATCTTGCTGCTGTTGCTTTTTCTTCTCTAGAGCTTTTTTAACCGCTTCAAGGTTTTCTTCTATATCTTTATCTTCTTTTAGTTTTAAAGAATTTTTATATGCATCTATCGCACTTTGTAAACTTTTTTCATCCCCAATTTTTGCATAAGAGTTCCCGATGTTTCCATATTTTTTCGCTTCTGAATCATCATCTATAAAATGTGCTTTTTTATACTGCTCGATCGCCTTTTTGTACTCTTTTTGTTTATAGAGGGCATTTGCACTGTTATAGTAACTTGCATCATCTTTATGAGTTGTCGCATAATTTTTATAAAGTCCCTCGGCTTTTTTATACTCTTTATTTTCATACGCACTTTTAGCATCGCTAAGATCTTTAAAATCGAGTATTCCCGCTTTAAGGTTTGTACTTCCAAAAAGTGTCAATGCTAACAAGATAGTTGCAGGCACTTCAACATGTTTTCGTTTACTCATAGAAGATGTTGCGATCAGAAAAATAATCATTGCCAAACCTAACGGATAGTAAAACAACGGTATATACTTCTCAATCTTTTTCGATTTCAACTCTTTTTTCTTTGCAATAGACTCGATCTCGCTAACCATCTTTTTAATATCTTGATCGGAGTTCACACTCTGAATATATACCCCTCCGGTTTTAACTGCCAGTTCTGAGATAGTACTATTTAGTTTTGAGATCACAATATCACCGTTTTGTTTAATAAACCCCCCGTTTTTCTCTCTAATAGGAGCACCTTGAGGTGTTGCAACACCGATCACAAACACAACAATATTGTTCTCTTTTGCAAACTCTATCTCCTCTGAGAAATCCTCTTTGTCACCACCGTCACTAAAAACCAACAGATACTTTTTCTTATCGCTCTCTATATTGTTTTTAACAACTTCCAGCATGGAAAGAAGACTCGTTCCCTTCTCTGTTATTGAATCGGTATCGAGCTTATCGAGTAAAAAAGAGACCGCACTGTGATCAAAGCTAAGCGGAGAGACAAGATAGGAATTTTTCGCATATGCAATCACACTCACACGCTCATTAGGAGCTAATTTCAACAACTCCAATGCTTTGTGTTTTGCAAGTTTTAATCTGTTAGGGTAGAGATCTTCAGCAAGCATAGAGTCAGATATATCTAAAGCCAAAATAATATCTGCACTTTTTGCCTGAATCTCTATCTCACCCTCTTTTATTACAGGAGCTGCCAATGCAATTACCATAAAAACAGCCATTAAAAAAAAGAGTGCATTTCGGGCTCTTAATGTCAATGTATTTGCACTCACACGCAGTTTTTGCATCACGTGTTCAGAGAAGAAAGTTGCCTGTGACTCTCGTTGTGTGAGTAAAAGAGCAAAGAGTATAAATACGGGTGGGAGCATATAGTATAAAAACTCCGGATGTAAAAAGCTCATCACATACCTCCCCGTTTATTTCTTAAATATACATACATCATTAACGATAAAAGTGCGACAAAAAGAGGATAAAAGTAGTAGTACTGTTTATAGGTAAAAGTCTCATTTTTTATCTCTGACTTCTCCAGCTTATCGATCTTCTCATAGATCTCTTTGAGCTGTGAAGCGTTTGAGGCTCCATATGCCACACCACCTGTATCTTGTGCAATTTTACTAAGCACTGCACGGTTATATTCATTTGGTGCACCTACGCCGATCGGATACACTTTAATCCCCTCTTTTTTAGCCATATCGAGTGCTACGTCTAACGGGATCCTATCTACCCCTGCCGTTGAGTATCCATCCGTTAAAAGAATCGCTATTTTTGTTTTGGAACCACTCTCTTTTAAAAGGTGTACCCCTTGTGCCAGCCCCTCATAAAGAGCCGTATATTTTCCGGCAATCCCTTCATGAAGCTGCATAACCAGTGAGGAGAGAATATTTTTATCGTAGGTAAGCGGTGAAGCGATAAAAGAGTACTGCCCAAAGACCACAAGCCCCATATTATCGTTCTCCCTTTTTTGAATAAAATCACTTACAATATTTTTTACAATATCAAAACGGCTAGCACCCGGGTTTAACATATCAAATCCACGCTGAGCCATAGACTCAGAAGCATCTAAAATAAGTGCTATCTCGTACCCTTCTTTAGGTTTTAACTCATAGGGCTCGTCCTTTACAGGTGACATCAAAGCCAACACCATCATTACAATCCCCAGCCATTTGAGTAAAAACAGAAGTTTTGAACTGGCTATGGAATTTTTTACAAACTGTGCGGAATGGGGAAAATATATAGAGGGTAATCTCATTTTACACAGTGTCTCACACGCTATGTAAAAAAAGATCACAAATGCGATCTTGGGAAATTCAAAATAGATGCCGTCAAACATCTAACATCCCCTTATAAACATCAATCTGCCGTAAAGTTTCACCATCAAAAGGTTCAACACTCTTTTTATACTTATAAGGCTCTAACTTCTCCACCATAAGTTCATAGTGTTTGAGGTGTCTTGGCGTATCATCTTTAAATGTTGCGCCATAGTGTGTAAGGTCATATGCCGCTTGTTTTGTTTGCTCAAAATCCAATGCTTCCAAGATTGTAAAATGTTCTTTTCTTTCATTGTATTTTTTTCTGTCTCGAAGATATCTGTAAAGAAGGTAAAGTATCCCCAGTAAAATAATCGTAGCAACTGTAATAATGGCAATAAAATAGTACAAAGAGTACTCTTGAACCTCGATCAGGGGTTTTATATCGTGAAGCGGTATATCATAAGTATTGTCTAGTTTATCCATCACTATCTCCCCTCAAAAACACGTCTAAGTGCTACACCAACACTGTCATCTGTATAGATTTTTGTAAAACGAATTTGTTGTTTTCTAAGCGCCTCATACAGCTTTCTGTCATGAGCGTGTACTTTTTTTGCATATTCATTGACACTTGCTTTATTGAAGTCACCTTCAAGCACAGCTCCGCTTTCTGGATCAACTAAAGAAGCAAATCCCATTTCAGGTGGTTTCTCCTCTAAATGATCGCGTACAATAATCGCTACAACCTCATGTTTTTTAGCGAGTACTCGAAAATCGGGAATCTCAAAAAAATCTCCAATTACAATAATCAAAGACTTTCTTTTTATCCGTTTAAATAGAGTCTCTGCAAGATTATTATAATCCGCCTTTTGATTTAAAGGATCAAACTCCAAGATCTCTTCAACTGTACGTTGTACCTGAAACACTTTTTTACTCGGTTTGAGATGTGAGATCAGTCTGTCGCTAAAGTTATAGTTAGTTAAAAGATCCCCATTCTTAATAACGGAAAAGCTCAAAAGTGCTACGAGTTCTGCAATAACATCCTGTTTAAAACGCTTTGAACCGAAGTGAATACTTCCATTGAGCATTGTTGCCACAACAACATTAAGCTCACGTTCCTCACGAAAGATCTTGATATAGGGACGCTGCATTTTGGCTGTAATGTTCCAGTCTATATGACGAATATCATCTCCGGCCATATACTCTCGCAGCTCTATAAAATCATACCCCTCCCCTTGAAAAATAGAGGGATTGTTTCCGACCATCTCAGAGAAAACTTGACGTCGAGCTTTTACTAAGATCTTTTGTAGTTTAGACAACGTATGACCCCTTATGGAATAGGAACTATCTCAAGAACTTTTTGGATAATTTCATCCGTTGTTACACCGTCAGCTTCCGCTTCATATGTTAAAACGATACGGTGTCTCATCAACTCTTTTACTATGTAGGCTACATCTACAGGTGTTACATAATCTTTCCCACGCATAAATGCCATCGCTTTTACAGCTTTAAACATATCGATACTCACACGAGGAGAGGCACCAAACTGGATAAAGTCTTTGATCTCTTCAAGTCCGTACTCTTCAGGATTTCTTGTAGCAGAGATAAGCTCAATCATATACTTCTCAACCTCTTCGTCTACATGAATATTCTTAATAGCTTGTTTGATCTCGCCAATATCATCTTTGTTCAGTACAGCTTCAATAGTCTCAAAATTTCCTGCCGAGATACGTCTTGCAATCTCCAGTTCTTCCTCTTTTGTGTTGTATCCAACAATGAGTTTTAGCATAAATCTGTCTAACTGTGCTTCTGGAAGCTGATACACACCCTCTTGTTCAACAGGGTTTTGTGTAGCCATTACAAAAAACGGCAGATCTAGTTTAAATGATGTATCACCGATTGTCACCTGTTTCTCTTGCATCACTTCTAAAAGAGCCGACTGTACTTTTGCCGGAGCACGGTTGATCTCATCTGCTAGTAAAAGGTTTGTAAAGATTGGACCTTTTTTAATTTTAAACTGATTGTTTTGCGGATCGTATATCTCAGCACCCAAGATATCTGACGGTAATAAGTCTGGGGTAAACTGTGCACGTTTAAAGTCTAAACCTAGAGCTTTTGAGAGTGCGTTTACAGTTGTTGTCTTTGCAAGACCGGGTACACCTTCAATTAGGATATGTCCCTCACATAAAAGTGCTATTAAAAGAGAGTCGATCATCTTCTCTTGACCGACTACAACTTTTGCAACCTCTTTTTTAACTTCTTCAATCTTACTTATCATACCTACCCTACCTAATTTATATAAAGTACTGTAAGTATAATCGTTTGAGGTAAATAATTTCTAAATATTGATATTTAATACTTTATCTAGACCATCTTTTTGAATTTTATCATTCAATTGTCTCACTAAATCTTGGATTGCCACATCATATCCTTGTGAAGATTGCCCAACTAAATGGAACACATTTGATGCTACATTTGCACCTTTATAGTTGCTTGTAACTATACGAAGTTCTGCTCTGGCTAAAGTAAAGCCATATGCATTTGCCTTTGTCACAGAAGTGTTTATAGAGATTTTGTAGTGCATCTTTGAACTTGCAGCATTCACTTTAAAATTTCGTTTGCTTAATGCTTTTGCTATTGGTGCTTTTAGATTTGCCAAATTTGATACTACCGAGAAACTAATATTTGACTGATAATATCTATATTTTTTATCTACACTCTTTAGTGTTTGCAGATAAACTTCCGAATCAAAACGGCTATTTAACTCTTTCATCACAACTAAAGTATGTGGTAAATTCTCTAACTCTTTGTTGAGCTTTTTGTAAAACAGGAACTTACCGAGTGCATCATCATCCAGATTTTTTTCATTTGCCTTTACAAGTGCAACTTTCTGGTCTATCTCATGTTTTAAACTGCTAAAGAGTTTTTGTTTATCCGACTTTATTAACACTGCGTATTTTCTAAAGCCTAAACTTTTTGCCTGAATCACTTCATAGTTACTGATTCTTATCTTTTTAACATCTGAAGATATATCTGACTTGTACACACCTTCATGAGAACTAACACTTCCTTCTCTTACTGTTGTTTTTGCATTGTAGCTTGACGAGATCGAGATACTCAAAGTTGAAGCCATGTAATTTAAAGCATTTGCTATTGCCTCTTCTTTATTTTTCCCTTCGCCGATTGCATACAGGGTTGCACTGTTTGAAAGAGGAGGATTTTGATACCATCCAGGAAGCTCTTGTTTTATAACAATCTTAGGCTCTTTTGTAGCACCACACCCACCAAGAATAAAAACTAAAATAAGAGGTAGAAAAAAGATAGTTCTCATCTGTTTATCTGCTCCATTCCTCGTTTACGTTTTTCTATTAGAGTATCTATTCTTACAATTGCTTTGTTGATCTCTTGTACAGGTTCGATCATTAAATTGTCTGCATAACCGTAATACTCTTTTGCCTCTTTATAGTTCCCCTGTGCTTCTTTTATAACTCCCAAGTTATAAAAAGGTACATAACTTTTCTGGTTAGTAGAGTCTATAAGTTGTGTCAAAAGCTGCTCTGCTTTATCCATTCTTCCTTGCTCAATATACTCTAAAGAGACCTCTAAAAGTTTCTCTTCTCTATCAGTATATTCAATATCCGGTTCTTCTAAAAGTACCACGTTAAAACGTTTATAATGAGGTGTTAATTTATATGTAAACGAATTTGCTATCTCATTTGCCAATGACTGTCCAGACATCTCTCTAGAAGGTAATACTCTGGAGTCATCGCTACAATGTTTGTTCGTCATCGATCTTGTTAATGTATCTGCATAGATAATGTCGCCTTTTGTAACATCAATGATTCTCATATCGGCCGAGAGACTCGATACCCTTTTTGTACATCGAACATTATAATAAACAAGCTCTTTACACTTTAAATCTGCACATTTCACACGTTTCTCATAAAAACGGCTATCCTGAAGTGTCGGCGTACTTACTCTACCAGATATAATCGCCTGTGCTCCAATAATATTTCCTATTTTTACAGCATCTTTTGGATTTACCAAACCGCTGTTTTGCAGTTTTTGTTCTCTAATAATATCGTTAAAATCTTTTCGACTTACTATTGTAAAATATTTTTTTCTATCAAGTCTAAAACCTGCTAGTTTTGCTTCAACTTTATCAGACAACCCTACTCGGTCGTTTTCAAAATATGTTACCGTTACCTTTTTTGTTTGTGAAATTCTGTCAACTTCGGCAGGTTCTAATGCAGAGATGCCCACTTTTTGTGCACATCCACTAAAAAATATTGCGAGTAGTGCAACACCCCATAATGTTTTTTTCATATAAGCCCCTTTGTTGAATCATTTTAGTTAAAAATAGTTTAACCACATATTAATTTTTTCACTTCTGAGACATCTTTGAATTGATTTGTCTCTATCTTCTCAATTATCTCTTTATATCGCTTTTCATCTTCTAATACTAAAACGACATTCAGCTCTTTTAAGCTTTTGATCTGTGATATTTTTTCACATAAATGAGATTCTTTTTTTCCCTCTTTTTTATCTCGTTTAATCTTGATCTTTGCAACTAAAAATCCTGCTATAAAGGTTAAAAGATAATAAAGATACTCTATCTTGAAAGAAAACTTTTTCTCGTCTACTTCATCTAAAAGCTCACTTTTAGTAAAAGCAGCTTTTTTAACTGTGATCTCCAATTGCTCACTATTTAAGATTTTCACATTATGTTCGTTAATATCAAAGTATTCAAGGGAAACCTTTGGGATCACAAAATCGTTTTGGGATACAAAAGCAAATTTCTGACTCCATATGCCTTTGTACCCCTCTTTTGTAAGCTTTACCTCTAATTGAGGCTCCTCTGTAAATACTTTAACACCCTTTATCATAAACTCGTACGGCTTTATTTTATAAAGGTCACCCTCTCCTTGAACTATTATCTCTAAGTGATACGGCTCATAAGCTGTTAATTTTTGCTCACTTTGTTTCGTTTGCAAAGAGAAATTTCCTACAATTGTTTTGTTGACATCCTCCACATTAAGCTCAATAGCTTGTAGTTGTTCTTTTTTAATTGAATACTCTTCGTAAACAGCATTGTCACGCCCTAGAACAGTGTTTTCTATCGAGTCCTTGTTTGTTTTTTTCATTTTAGCTTCAAGATTAAGGGAGAACTTTCCACCTTTTTTTACATACAAGACAAATTCAAAACTATTTACCCTATGGTTATCAACGATATTTTCTTGTTCGCTTAAAAGCTTGATCGCATATTGTTCATTCTCTGTTACCGGATTAAACTCTATCACATACAACTCTGATTTATCGCTAAACACACATTCATACTTAAAATAAACCGCTTCATTGGTTACAACGTTTTTTTTATTCAGTTCCAAATTCCACGTATATGTACTTGCTTGCAAGACAGCACTTAACAGAAAAAAGAGTATAAGTACTCTACCAAGGTTTTTTTTCACTAACACCCCTTTTATTGATCAATTCATATTGTGTTGAACTCAGTTTAGATTTGGAAGTGCCCAAATCCATTTTTGCAAGGGAAGACTTTATCTTTTTACCTCCCCCTCCGGCACCGCTTGAAGAGGTTTCTATTTTCATATTTGAAGCACCTCCGCTTTGAGCATTTTGCGAATTTTTTCTCTCACTTGCAAGCTCTTTATTTTTTTTCGATTTTTGCATCCCCGTACTCATCTCGGTATTATCAGGGACACCCTTAATATGCTGAAGATTTTCATCAGCTTCTCTTGAATACTCCAATGCCAAAGACTTCAAATACTCCACTCTCGCCTTAGAAAACTGTTTTAAACGGACAAAACAATTTCCTTTATTGTAGTACACGATCGCTTTTATATCTGCTTTATTAGATCGTACCAGTGAAAAATCCCCTATTGCCTCTTCATATTTTCCAGCTTGATAGTTACTTATTCCTCGAGAAAAGGCGAGATAGTTTTCATTTTTTGCAAAATCTAAAACACTCGCTTGCATCTCAATACCAACAACTAATAAAAGAGGAAGGATATACTTTTTCAGTGTGGTATTCCCCACTAAAAACAGTATCAAAGCGACTGCTACAAAATAGTAATACAACTCTCTGTTTTGTACGATCGTATTTTCCTGCATAATGTTCTCATCTCTTTGATTACTCAACGCATCTTTGATAGCAGAGAGCTCTTTTGTATAGACACCGCCCGTTGCACTGCTTAAGGCCTCTATTTCACCGTTTTCACGACTAACTACGATCTCTCCGTTTTCATCTTGAAGCAATGAGCCATCCTTTGTTTTAAGGGTACCTCCAAAACTTGTAGCACTCATAAATAGATTTACTATTAAATTGTTCTCTTTGGCAAATTGTATCTCTTTTGTAAAATCTTTTTGATCCCCTCCGTCACTAAAGAGAACGACACTCACTTTTTTTGCACTTGAGATCTTTCTTGCAAGTTTTAATGCTGGTAGTATCGAGCTCCCTTTTGTAAGGATCATATTCTCATCTAGTGAGCTAAAAAGATGTAACAATAATTCGCTATCACCAGTTAGCGGTGAAAGGATAATAGCATTAGTGGTAAATCCCAGTACTCCGAAACGGCTTTTTTGCTCACTTTTTACTAGTTGCTCCAATTGTTGCTTTGCAAATTTCAGACGTGTCGGCTTGATATCATCCGAGTGCATAGAGTATGAAAGATCAATTCCTAAAACAACATCACTGAGCAACTCTTCTGATTTAATAGGTTTTTGTTCTATTACAGGACGAGCCAATGCTATTACCAGTAAAACAAAAGAGAGCAGATAACTAAGCATTCTAAAACTTGAAAACTTTAAATCATTTTTTACTAAAGCTGCAATAAGAAACAGTAAAAGCCAAAAATATTCAGGACTTAAAAAACTCATCGTTTACTCTCCCGAAATATCAAGTACAGAAGCAAAGCAATTGCGATCAGCAATACACTCTGATAAAGATAGTTTTTTATCTTGTACTGGCTAGATTTGATTTTTGACGATTCCAATGCATCGATCTCTTCATATATAGTTTGGAGTTCCGTAGCATTTTTAGCCGAGAAGAACTCCCCTCCGCTCTCCTGTGCTATATGTTTCATTAAAGCAGAATCAGCCTCTCCGATTGCTATAGTATATATCTTTATATTTTGCTCTATCGCAAGCGCCACCCCATCTTTTGGCGAGACTCTTCCGCTATTATGCTCCCCGTCACTTAAAAGGATAATCACTTTGTTTTTTGCTTTTGAATGTTTAAAGGCCCGAACACTTATAGCTATAGCTTCACCTATAGCTGTATTTTGTCCTGCCATCCCTTGTGTGAGATACTCTAACATCTCTACTACAACATTTTTCTCATAGGTAATAGGTGAAGCGATAAAAGCAAAATCTCCATAAAGCACTACCCCTACATTATCGTTAAGACGTTTTTTTATAAACTCTTTAGCAAGATACTTACTCAAATCAAATCTGCTTACATGCAAAGAGTCTTTAAACGCTTGATCGAACGCTTCGTCATCTTTTAAAAAGCCGCTTGCATTCATTGAACCGCTTCCATCAAGTGCCAAAACAATATCTTTTCCAAATCTGTTGTTGGGATTTGTTTTGTCCACCTGAATGGGTGAGGTTAAAGTTATAAGCAAAAGGATAAAGATAAGCACTTTTAAAATAGACTCAACTTTAAGATATCTTCTCCCTGAACTTAAAAGGTGCAGATGGACAAAGTATCTTTGTTTTATATGCTCTTTACATCTGTATAAACACCAAAGTATCGGTAACAATAAAAATATTAGATATGGATATTCAAAATCATAGTAATTCATTGGTGATATTTTAGCGAAAACAACCTTTTTTAAAAAAATTAATATTTTTTTCTAAAAACCCTTGACATATAATTTCATTTTGTCTATAATTCCAGCCTCTTAAATGAGAGAAACAAAATGTCTCGTTAGCTCAGCTGGTAGAGCACGTCACTTTTAATGATGTGGCCGATGGTTCGAATCCATCACGGGACACCATTTACTTAACATTTTGGCCCCATCGTCTAGCGGTTAGGATCCATGGTTTTCATCCATGTTACCGGAGTTCGAGTCTCCGTGGGGTCACCATCTTAATTACTTTTAATCATTTATAATATATACGGCATTTGGCCCCATCGTCTAGCGGTTAGGATCCATGGTTTTCATCCATGTTACCGGAGTTCGAGTCTCCGTGGGGTCACCATCTTCTTACTATTTTAAATCATAATCTATAGGTATTGTTAACGTCAGTTCTTCATCAGGTTTAGGCAGTTTTTTATTTAAGCTTTCTATCGTTTCTCTAGCGGCACGTGAGAGTATCTCATAATCACTATTTAAAACTTCAATATTAGAAATATCTCCTGTTGTTGAAAGTGTAAACTTTATCTTTACTATCCCCTCCAAACCTTGTTTTCTAGCACGTCTAGGATAGTATAGGTTTTCTTTTAATAATGAGACTATTTTATCCAGATGTAAAGAGATATAATCATCCTCTTTATTTATCACTTTTTTCTCTACAACAACTTCTGTTGTACAATGGGTATCTGGAAGCTCTTCTTGAACACTCTGAGTAGGTTGTGTAATGTTTTTATCTAGTTGAGCAACTACCGGGTTATTTTGAACCTCTTCGGTTTTTTCAGCCTCTTCTACTTTCTTAGGCTCTAGTATCTCTTTAACAACCTCTGTTTCTCTCTTTTGTTCTGTTTTCTTAACAACTTTTTCTACTTCTCTCGACTCTTTCTTTTTAACTGTTTTTTGAGCTGCCTCTTTTTTTTCAACAGGTGTTTCAACTTTTTTAATTGCTTTTACGGTATTTAAATTGATTTTTGTACTACAACATGCACAAGGATGTTCTGTTTGTTGAGATTGTGTAAGAGTTTTATAGGAGAAAAATAATACCACTGCCAATACTATATGTATCAACAGTGATATGAGAAAAGAGTTAGAATATCGCAAGAACTTTTAATTATATAGCACGTTTAAATTCAGGGTACGCTTCCACACCCACTTCTTGAACATCGAGTCCTTCAATTTGTGCCTCATCGTCAGCTCTGAATCTGACAATTTTATTGATAATAAATAAAACTATAAATGAAACAACAAAAACTATAACACCGACTTCCGCAACACCTTTTAATTGCTCAAGGAAAGATATTTTTTCAACAAACAATCCAACAGCCAAAGTTCCCCAGATTCCATTTACAAGGTGAACTGAAAGTGCACCAACTGGATCATCAAGTCTTAATCTATCAAACATTGGAACTGCAAATACAACTAATGCACCGCCGATTGCACCGATTAAAATAGGTGTATACATATCATAAAGATCCGGTCCTGCAGTTACTGCAACAAGTCCGCCAAGAGCACCATTTAAAATCATTGTAATATCTAAAAGTCTATATCTGATATACATAAGGATTCCGGCCATCAACGCACCTGCGAGTCCTGCTGTATTTGTATTCATAATTGTTTTTGCAACAGTATCAGCATTTTCAACACTTGAAATTGAACCTACACTTCCACCGTTAAATCCAAACCATCCGATCCAAAGCAGTAATGCACCAAGAACAACCAACGGAATATTTGATGCAGGAATAACTTTTATCTTCCCGTCTTTATATCTTCCTTTACGAGGTCCCATAATCATAATAGCAGCTAATAATGCCCAGCCACCTGTTGAGTGAATTACAGTAGAACCTGCCAAATCGTACATATTGATATCAAACATAGTATCTGCAAGGAAATCAGCTCCCCAAGAGATATTTACGATAAACGGATAAATGAAACCACCCATCACTACCGTAAAGAACATAAGAGGAATGATACGAACTCTCTCACTAACACCGCCGCTCATAATATTTACTGTTTTTCCAACAAATGCCATTTGAAATAAAAATGCCGCCCATATACTCATAGATGTGTTTTCCCATGAGCCAAATGCCACCGTATAACCTATAAGAAGGAACATTAATGAAGCTACTGCATATATCATTGTATTTACAGTAAGTACAGAAGAAACATTTTTAGTTCTAACTAGTCCAGCCTCAAGCATTGCGAATCCAGGAACCATAAAAATGATTAAAACCATTGAGAAAAGTGCGAAGAAAGTATCTAAAACATACTTTAGATCAAGTTCTGACATATATACCCTTTTTAAATAATTGGGTAAGTGTAACAAAAAGAAGATTTTTTTTTAATTAAATAATTTTTAACGGAAGGTTTTTTGCATATGCAAAAGCATATGCAATGGGGTTTATGAAAGATAACTATATAGCTTCGTTATCTTCTTCACCTGTACGGATTCTGATAATTTTATCTACATCGCTTACGAAGATTTTACCGTCACCGATTTTACCAGTACGAGCAGCTTCTACAATTGTACTTACTGTTTGATCAACCATCTCGTCAGATACAACCATATCCATTTTGATTTTTGGTAAGAAATCTACAACATACTCAGCACCACGGTAAAGCTCAGAGTGCCCTTTTTGACGACCGTAACCTTTTACTTCACTTACAGTCATACCTGTTACGCCGATCTCTGCAAGTGCATCCTTTACATCTTCTAACTTAAATGGTTTGATAACCGCTTCTACTCTTTTCATATCTAAAAACTCCATTCATTTCTTCGAAGAGCTTTTTAGCTCTTCATTTCGATTTTAAAATTGTAACCACTTTTATGGTTTAAATCAACTACTTTATATGTTTAATACTTTTTCGCCATGAACAGCTTCATCAAGACCAAGTTGTTCAGTTTCATCATCAACTCTACCACCACCAGTGATTGCAGCTGCGATATAGTAAACGATAACAGTACCAACTAAAGTGAAGATACCAACTACTACTACAGATTCAACTTGAACCATAAATTGACCCATTCTGTCACCTGCAGCTTTTAGTGGACCATCCCATAGTAAGTCTTGGTCGTTTAGAGCTAATAAACCTGTTGCTAATGCACCCCATAGACCTGCTAAGAAGTGGATACCAAATGCATCTAAAGAATCATCATAACCAAGTTTCTTTTTAAGTACAGCTACACCGAAGAAACCTACAACTGAACCTACACCACCTACGATGAATGCACCAGTTACATCAACGAATCCAGCAGCTGGAGTAATTGCAACTAAACCTGCTACAACACCTGAAGCAGCACCTAATAGTGTTGGTTTTTTGAATACCATCCACTCTAATCCTACCCATACCATTGCAGCAAATGCAGTAGCTAATGTAGTTGTTAAGTAAGCAAGACCAGCGATTTCGTTAGCACCGAATGCAGAACCACCGTTGAATCCATACCAACCAAACCATAATAATGCTGCACCTAGTGCTGTTAACATTACTGACATTGGTTTCATTGCAATTTTTGGATAACCGTTACGTTTACCTACTAGGTAAGCTAATACTAAACCAGCTAAACCACCATTCATGTGTACAACTGTACCACCTGCGAAATCTAATGCACCTGCATCAAATAATAAGGCACCGTCTCCACCCCATACCATGTGTGTAATTGGAGCATATACTACAATTGTCCAGATTGCAACAAATACGATCCATGTTGAAAACTTGATTCTCTCAATAACTGAACCAGAAGCAATAGCTACAGTAATAGCTGCAAAAGTACCTTGGAATACAACAAATACATAAGTTGGATATGTACCACTTAAGTCATTCCAGTTAATACCGCTTAAGAATGCGTTACCAAATCCACCGATAAATGTTTGAAGGCTTCCACCGTCACCGAATGCCATTGAATAACCTGCTGCTATCCATGCGATAAAAGCAACTGCAAATGCTCCTAATACCATTGCATAAGTATTAAGCACATTCTTACTTCTTGTCATACCTGCATAAAAAAGCGCCAACCCTGCCGGCGTCATTAGTAATACTAATGCAGCTGATACCATCATCCACGCTGTATCACCTGTATCTAGTGTAGGCGCATCTTCCGCTAACGCCAAAGTCGGTAATGCGAACAACATCGCTACTAGCCATTTCTTCATGTTAATCCTTTTGAATAATCTGCTCAAATTATAATATAAACTTCTCATCTAGTGTTCAACTAATTGCCTAATTTTTAATCAACAAAAACATTACTATATACATGATATAAATTAGCGAGTTTTTTTATGGTTTAAACATTATCTTAAGAGAGTTTTAGGTATCATCTACCAAATTTAATTTTTATATTAGGGTGTTATATGGGTGATTTGCTAAATAACGAAGAGATACAGACTATAAATATTGAAGAGACACTTCAAAACAGTTATCTTGACTATTCAATGAGTGTTATCGTCGGTCGTGCGTTACCAGATGTTAGAGATGGTTTAAAACCGGTTCATAGACGTATACTATATGCTATGGATAAACTAAACCTATCTTTTGGTTCAAAATACAAAAAATCTGCACGTATCGTCGGGGATGTAATCGGTCAGTACCACCCGCACGGTGATACAGCAGTTTACGATGCGCTTGTTCGTATGGCTCAAGACTTCTCAATGAGAATGGAACTTGTCGACGGACAAGGAAACTTCGGTTCAGTTGATGGTGACTCTGCAGCAGCAATGCGTTATACGGAAGCACGTATGACAAAATATGCAGGAGAACTTTTAAAAGATCTTGATAAAAACACTGTAAACATGATCGATAACTACGATGCTACAACAAAAGAACCGGATGTAATGCCTACACGTGTTCCAAACCTATTAATTAATGGTTCAAGCGGTATCGCAGTTGGTATGGCTACCAATATACCTCCACATAACCCAACTGAAGTGATGAATGCACTTAAAGCAGTTTTAGCAAATCCAAATATTTCATTAACTGAGCTTATGGAATATATCCCGGCACCTGATTTTCCAACGGGTGGTATCATTTTCGGTAAAAAAGGTATTATAGAAGCATATGAAAGTGGTCGTGGACGTATCAAAATTCGTGCAAAAACACATATTGAGCAAAAAGGTAAAAAAGAGATCATTATTATTGATGAGCTTCCATACCAAGTAAATAAAGCACGTTTAATTGAAAATGTTGCAAATCTGGTAAAAGATAAGCTGATCGACGGTGTAAGTGAAATTCGTGATGAGTCAGACCGTGACGGTATGCGTGTTGTAATTGAGCTTAAAAAAGATGCGATGAGTGAAATTGTTCTTAACAACCTTTTCAAACAAACAGCTATGCAAGTAACGTTTGGTATTATTATGCTATCTATATTAAATCAAGAGCCTCGTATCTTTGGTTTAATTGATATTTTAAAACACTTTATCAATCACCGTAAAACAATTATTATCCGTCGTACTATCTTTGATCTTGAAAAAGCAAAAGCTCGTGCACACATCTTAGAGGGTCTGAAAAAAGCGATCGATATCATTGATGATGTTATTCGTGTTATCCGTGCATCAAAAACTGAAGAGCTTGCAAAAGAGAACCTAGTAAGCGAATTTGACTTCTCTGAAATCCAAGCAGCAAGTATCGTTGCTATGAGACTTGGTCGTTTAACTGGTTTAGAGATCGAAAAAATCGAGAACGAACTTCAAGAGTTAATGAAACTGATCGAATACCTAGAGTCTATCTTAAAAAGTGAAGAAGTACTTCACGGTATTATCGATGAAGAGTTTGATGAGATTTTAGAAACATATTCTGGAAAAAGAAAAACAGATGTTGAAGACGATTATGACGATATCGACATCGAAGACTTAATTCCAAATGAGCCAATGGTTGTAACTATTACTCACAGAGGTTACATTAAACGTGTACCTTTAGCGAACTACGAGAAACAAAAACGCGGCGGTAAAGGTAAAACTGCTGTAACTACATATGAAGATGACTTTATTGAGCGATTCTTTACATGTAACACACACGATACATTATTATTTGTAACAGATCGCGGACAGCTTCACTGGTTAAAAGTTTATAAAATCCCAGAAGGCACACGTACAGCAAAAGGTAAGGCAGTTGTAAACCTGCTTCAATTAGTACAAGATGAGAAAATACAGTCGATTATCCCAACAACTGATTTCAGTGAAGAGAAATCACTTGTATTCTTTACACAAAACGGTGTTGTTAAACGTACAAACTTAAGTGAATTTAGCAATATCAGAAGTAACGGTGTAAGAGCAATTGTACTTGATGATGATGATTCACTAATCACAGCTAAAATTGCTGAGCCAGAAACTAAATACCTTTTCATCGTAACAAAAATGGCACAATGTATTAAATTTGAAATTGAGAAAACTCGTGAACAAGGTAGAAGTACACGTGGTGTTAGAGGTATCAAGTTTAAACATGCAGGTGATGAAGTTGTTGATGCAAATATCATCTCAAGCGATGAACAAGAGATACTCATTGTAAGTGAAAAAGGTATTGGTAAACGTACTGATGCTGGTGAATATCGTCTGACAAACCGTGGTGGTTCAGGTGTAATCGCTATGAAAATGACCGCAAAAACAGGTAAAAATGTTGTTGGTATCTTAATGGTTGATGAGAGCATGGATATGATGGCACTTACAAAAGCCGGTAAAATGATCCGTGTAGATATGCAAACAATTTCAAAATCAAGCCGTAACACTTCTGGTGTATATATAGTAAAAGGTGACGATGTAGCAAGCATCTCTCGTTGTCCGAAAAAAGAAGAAGATGAAGAGGATGATGAAAACACTGAAGGTGAAGCAACACTAGACTTGGAATAGTTCTTGCTTAAACCCTTACAATAACTCTGAAGAGCCTGTCTCTTCAATAAGGATATTTTATGAAATACTCTTTAGTATTACTTACTTTACTTAGTTTAAATGCTTTTGCAGCTGAAACAGAGATTATGACAAAATCTCAAGCTCAAGACTCTACAAAAGTAATTACTGTACCTAATGAAACAGTAATCAATGTAAACTACCCTACGGTAGAGCAACAATCTGCATCTGTTCAAGAGGTTACTAAACCTGAAGAAAAAACAGAAGAAGTAGAGACTGCTGAAGTTGTAGATAACGAGCCTGTTTTAGAAGCTAATAAAGAACTAATTATCAGTGTTGTAGGACAAGGTGTAGCACCTTTAAATACTGCTTCACCTGCTCAAGCTTATGCACTTGCGAAACGTGCAGCTGTTGCTGATGCATACAGACTAATTGCTGAGAAAGTAAAAGGTGTTCGTGTTGATGGTCAAGACTTGATTAAAAATATGATGGTAAAACGTTCAACTGTAAGAACATCTGTTCAAGCAATGGTTAAAAATGCAAATATCGTTGAAACAAACTTTAAAGAGGGACTATGCGAAGTAGAGATGGAGATCGCTCTATCTTATTCTCAATTTGCGCATTAATCTTTAGTTCACTTAGCTTATATGCGGGTGAATACCTAATCTCTTACAGATATGTTGTTAAAGATGCGCTTTTATATAATGAGCATCTTGACATATCTCCCGCTATGCAACAATGCACAGGTATACCTCAAAAGAGTATCTTTTTAGATCCCCACAATTCAGAAAAACTAAAAACAGTGATCGAAAAAAACAGACAAGAGTTTGTAAACTATCTACATAAACTTGGTTTACAAGTAGAGCATAATGAGAAAACAATAAACTTTCAAAACTCTTCTACAACAGTACTTACACTAAAAACAACATGTTTCAAAGTCGATTTTAATGATAATTCTGTTAAAATTACGCCTTTAAAATAGCTCGTAAAATAGGACCTTTCGTGAAGATAGCAATAGTTGAAGATGATATCAATATGAGAAAATCGCTAGAGATTGCTATGGGTGAATTTAAAGAGTTTGAAATAAAAACCTTTAAAAATGCCAAAGATGCACTCAAAGGCTTAGATGATAGCTTTGATCTAGTTATAACAGATATCAATATGCCGGGAATGGATGGCATAGAATTTGTAAAAGAACTAGGCGGAAAATTTGAAGTTATTATTATGACCGGAAATGCAACCTTATCTCGTGCTATTGAATCTATTCAGTTAGGTGTAAAAGACTTTTTACTTAAACCATTTGATGTAGACACTCTAGTGGCAGCTATTAAACGGGAAGAAAAAGTTCAAAATGTTAAAAAAACTGCTTCGAAAAAAACTAAAAAAGATACAAGTGACTTTTTAGGAGACTCAGAAGCACTTAAAAATATTTTGAAACTTGCCGATAAAGCGAGTAAAACAGATGCAAGTATTTTACTTCTAGGTGAGAGTGGTGTAGGAAAAGAGGTATTTGCTTCTTATGTGCATAAAAATTCACAAAGAGCTAAAAAGCCTTTTGTAGCGATCAATATGGCTGCAATTCCTGAAAACCTCATAGAGAGTGAATTATTTGGTTTTGAAAAAGGTGCTTTTACCGATGCTTTTGAAGCAAAAGCGGGACAATTTGAACTTGCTAACGGCGGGACACTGTTTTTAGATGAGATTGGAGAGATGCCTTACGGAGTTCAAGCAAAACTGCTTCGTGCTCTACAAGAGAAAGAGGTACGCCGTCTTGGTTCATCAAAACCTATAAAAATAGACATTCGAGTAGTTTCTGCAACGAATGCAAACCTAGATGAAAAAATCAAGGCTGGAGAGTTTAGAGAAGATTTATATTATAGATTAAATACGATTCCACTAAATATTCCACCTTTACGAGAACGTAAAGATGAGATACTTAGCATTGCAGAGATTACATGTGAAAAAAACTGTAATAAATATGGATTTGAAAATAAAACATTTTCAAAAGAGGCAAAAAATGAGTTGTTAGAGTATAATTGGCCAGGAAATATCCGTGAGCTGATCTCTGTAATAGAGAGAGCTGTTATACTTAGTGAAACAGATGAAATTCAAAAAGAAGATTTATATTTAGATACAAGAAAGTAGGAGACTTTATGAGAAAATTCAATTTAGCGGTAGTTGGTGCCAACGGTGCTGTTGGTGAAGAGGTATTAAGAATCTTAGAGGAGATCGATTTTCCACTAAACAAACTAGTTCCACTAGCGAGTAGTAGAAGTGCAGGAAAAACTGTTGAGTTTAATGGTCAAGATCTTGTAATTAAAGAGTTAACAAATGAGATCTTTGAACAAGAAGAAATAGAGATCGCAATTTTTAGTGCAGGAGGAAGTGTAAGCGAAGCATTTGCTCCTGCAGCTGTTAAAGCTGGTGCTGTTGTGATCGATAATACATCTCATTTTAGAATGGATCCTAAAGTTCCTTTAGTTGTTCCAGAAGTAAATCCTGAAGATATTGCAAAATGGGAAGAAACAGGGATCATTGCAAATCCTAACTGTTCAACTATTCAAATGGTTCAAGCACTCAAACCTCTTGATGAAGCGTATGATCTTGTTCGTGTGGATGTATCAACTTACCAAGCGACAAGCGGTGCAGGAAAATCTGCTATGGAAGAGTTAGTTCAACAGATGCAAGACTTCTTTGCATTTAAACTTGACGAGAGTGAGCATAAAGCATTTAACCAACAAATCGCTTTAAACGTAATCCCGCAAATTGATAAATTTATGGATAACGGTTATACAAAAGAAGAGATGAAAATGGTTAACGAAACAACTAAGATTATGCACAAAGAGATAGCATTAAGTGCTACTTGTGTTCGTGTACCGGTTCTTCGTGGTCACTCTGAAGCATTAACACTTACTTTTGACTCTGAAGTAAATGCTACCGAAGCTAGAGAGATTCTTTCAAAAGCTCCAAACATCGTTATCTTAGATGATCCTAATGCTGCTGTATATCCAATGCCAAAAGATTGTATTGACCGTAATGAAACTTTTGTTGGACGTATCAGAGAAGACAACTATTCAAACAATATGTTACATATGTTTGTTGTTGCTGACAACTTAAGAGTAGGTGCTGCGACAAATGCAGTAAGAATTGCACAAAAATTTATAGAGATGCAAGAGGCATAATTATGGAAAAGTTATTTGAAAGCGGTTTATGGGGTTCAAGATTCATTGTACTTTTAGCCGTTATTTTTGGTCTTTTAGGTGCAATTGTTTTATTTGCTGTTGCTTCATTTGACATTTATGAGACACTTAAACTCGTTATAGACACATATGTAAACCACCATCACCCTGAACATTTCCATGAACTGGTAGTGGGTGGTATTATCGGTGCAGTTGATCTTTATCTGATCGGTGTTGTGATGCTACTATTTTCTTTTGGTATTTATGAACTGTTTATCTCGGATATTGATGTAGCAAGAGAAGGTGACGATGAAGAGAATAAGATTCTATCAATCCACTCCCTTGATCAATTAAAAGATAAGATCTCAAAAGTTATCGTAATGGTTTTAGTAGTTGGATTTTTCCAAAAAGTTGGTCTTGCAAGTTACCAATCACCACTAGAACTTTTATATTTAGCCCTTTCTATCACTGCTGTTGCTGTTGGTTTATACTTTTTAAGTAAAGTTGGGCATCATCATTAGTATTAAAAATACTAATAGAAATTGAATTTGATTTATACACAAGGAAAAAAATGAGTAAGATATTTGTAGATGCATGTTTTGGAAAAGAAACACCTTATACACCTGTTTGGATGATGAGACAAGCGGGTCGTTATCTACCGGAATATATGGAAGTAAGAGCTAAAGCAGGAAACTTCTTAAACCTTTGTCATAATCCTGAGATGGCATGTGAAGTTACACTACAACCGGTTGATATCTTAGATGTTGATGCTGCAATTTTATTTAGCGATATTCTTGTTATCCCTGACGAAATGGGGATGGATTTATCGTTTGTAAAAGGTGAAGGTCCTAAATTTTCTGATCCAATCAAATCTGAAGCTGACTTAGACAGACTAATCGGTGGAGAAGAAGCTGCATCTAAACTTACTTATGTTTATGAAACTATTGAACTTATCAAGCAAAAATTAGCTGATGACAAGGCCCTCATCGGTTTTACGGGTGCTCCTTGGACACTTGCTACGTATATGATCGAAGGTCAAGGGACAAAAACATACAATATCTGTAAAAAGATGATGTATTCAAACCCTGATCTATTACATAAAATCCTTAGAAAAGTTACTGATGTTGTAAAAATCTATATGGAAAAACAGATCGAAGCGGGCGTTGATGTTGTTCAAGTATTTGATAGCTGGGCAGCTGCAATTGAGCCTGGTATGTACGATGAGTTCTCTTGGAAATATATGGTTGAAATCTCCGAATATTTAAAAGAGAAATATCCACATATTCCAGTTATTCTTTTCCCTAAAGGTATTCCTGCATTCTTAGACAAAGTATATGGTAACTTTGATGTATTTGGTGTGGACTGGTCAACACCAATGAAGTTTGCAAAAGAACGTTTAGGTGATAAGTATGTTCTTCAAGGAAATATGGAACCGTGTCGTCTTTATTCAAAAGAAGCAACAACAAAATGTGTAGAAGTTATTCAAGAAACTATGCAAGGTAAACGCCATATTTTCAATCTTGGACATGGTATCCTTCCTGATGTTCCTGTAGAGAATGCTAAGCACTTCATCAATGAGTGTCACAGAGTCAGTGGAAAAAAATAATATAATCTTCGGTCCAATCAACTCTCGCCGTTTCGGCATGAGTTTGGGCATAGACCTCTCCCCTTCCCATAAGCAATGCAATTTTGACTGTTTATATTGTGAACTAGCCCCAGCGGCAACTGTAGATCATCAATCTGAAACTATAAGCATAGAAGAGATTATCTCTGAACTCAAAAAACATTTGCACGATAAGATAGATGTCATTACTTTAACTGCGAATGGAGAGCCTACACTTTACCCTCACCTAGATAAACTGATCGATGAGATTAATAAAATCAAAGGTAGTACTCAGACACTTATTTTAACAAACAGTGCAATGCTTACCAATGAAAAAGTATATGAGTCATTACTCAAGCTCGATCAAGTAAAACTCTCTTTGGATGCCGTTACACCTGCAATCTTTAAAAAGATAGACAGACCGCATCACGATATAAATGTAGAAGATATTGTCTCGAGAGTAGAACAGTTTTCTAAAGAGTATAAAGGGAAACTCTTCATCGAAATTTTATTCGTACTCGGCTTAAACGATACAAAAGAAGAAGTAGAAAAACTCAACGAAGTACTTCTTTTGGTTAATGCTGCCAGAATCGATCTCGGTACTATTGACAGACCGCCTGCTTATCCTGTAAGCGGCATTAGCTATAAAGAGCTTTATGAGCTTTCTCAACTCTTTGACTCTTCTCTGCCTATTCATATAGCTTCACGTATACATGCAGAAGCAAATAATACATACTATAGCAATGAAGATATATTAAATACGCTTGATAAACGCCCTTTGACAATGCAGGATATAGAGCTGTTATTTGATGATGATAGTAAAAAAAGACTGCTTCAGCTTGTAGAGACAAAGCAGATTTTAGTAAAAAAACTCGATAACTTAGAGTTTTTTATACCAAGTGAAAACTCTCATAGAAAAAAGATTAAATAGAAAAGAGGTTGACTCTTTTCTACTCTCTTGATACTTTTCTTGTAAAGAATATAAATAATCCTAACGATAAGACAAGTATCGAAACTCCACCGATAAGATACACGGCATACAACATTTGAGAATAATCATGTAATGCTATTTTAAATACAACCATCAATGCTTCAATCAATAAGGCGATAATAATTGTAATAGAGAACTTTGTAAACACCTTATACTCTAGTTTGGAGTTTTTAGAGTAACTTTTAAAAACAACCTCTTGTTCTAAAATAGTTTTAGATAAGTCAAAAATTGCAAGCCCCAAAGTTAATGCAATAATAGGTTTGAAAATAGACTCAATTGAGATACCACCCTCTTTGAAAAATAGTGAGTGTCCAAGTTCATAAATACTGTATCCCAGCGTAAAAACAGCTAACAAAATCATTAAATTTGCCGTAACAAAGTAAAAACCTTTACTTATTAGGTTGAACTCTCTATGAAGCTCAATAAGCCCTAATCTTTCAAGTAAAGCACTTACCGTGAAGTCCATAAAATAAACTTTGTTATCTTCCTCTTTTACAACTGTAACACATGTTTTTCCTGTAGCACTGCTGATGTATGGTTTACTAATAGATATATCGCTATTGTTAAACTTTATTTTTTGCATTAAGTAGCTTCTGTCTCTACCTTTTGGTAAAGAGCTTACTTTATCTCTGTAAATATTATCTGATATCTGTAATAATGTGTCTTTATCACATACATACACTAACTCTAAAGATGGAAAAACCTTAAAAAGGTTATCAAAACTTTTTTCTTCTCTTGTGGATAACTCTCCCAAATTATGTATAGTTTCAGATAAAAACTTCTCTATTTCGTTGACATTATTATTGTATGTCTCCATAAACTCTTGCATCATAACCTTTATACCTTTCTTGTCTTAATGCGATCGTGGTCCATGATAATAATCATCACCCTCTTCTTCTAGTGCACTTTGTTTTAAACGTTCTTCCTCTTCTTGTTCAAATACACGCACCATTTCATGTTTTGGATCTCCTAGTGCTAATAGCTGTCTCTCTAAAACTCCAAATTTGTTTTTAAATTGGTCAGATAGTTCAATAAGGTCTTCATAACAGCGTGAAGCAAGTTCCACTTCATATTTACTAGCAGTTGATTTAAATCCTAAAAAAGCTTTTAATTTTCCTTGTTCTTTTGCGAAATAGATAGAATAAATTTTTGCGTAAATATTATACATTTCATCTAATAACTCTTCCATCTCTTCTAAAACATTTTTACTATTGAACTGTGCAAATTGTTTTGCTTCATTATAAAACCATTGCCCTAACTCTGAATCTTGAGCGAGTGGTGTTAAGTGTTTTTTATCTACACTAACACCTGATACAAGCAACTTAACGCTATTTACCCATTTTAAATGTGCAGTACGCGCTTTATAAAGTCTGCACATGTTCTTTTCTTTTGTATTCACGCTAAATCCTTTATTAAGATTTTCTGCATTATACACCGAAATGATTTTTTTTTGTTCTTTAGATAGATTATTTTTTAAGCAGTAAATTTTTAACTATATTAATGGTCTTTTTTCAATTTAATTAAACTCGGGTCCTCAACACCTATGTATATTACATGCCCGCCACTCGTACCTGCAGAGATATCAAAGTCTGTTTTGTATTCAAGATCGATATTTTTTAAAAACTCTTCCATAGCTTCTAATGTCTCTTTGTTTCTTGTAGTGATCTTCAAAACATTATCACCTTCATATCCAAGAAAAGTTTCTAGATAATCTATATCGAGCTCAATAGCATACTTTATAAGCTGCTTCATTTTCTTTACTATCACTTTGATCCCCTTACCTATAAGCTGTATCTGAAAATTATAGCATGATATTTCAAAAGAGTATTTAATGCCAAAAATATTGCTATTTGAAATATTATTAAAATATCATTTTTGTTTTTCATACAATTACCCTACTAAAAATAAGTATAAAGGTAAAATCAAATAATGGACGGAAATATAGTGGTTAGTTACAAAGTATTATGTGAATCAGATATCTATAAAGAAGTATCTCTGAGTGAGCTTCTGCAAAACGAGAAAGTACTTAAGGTGATAAAATCGGAGTACGTAAAAGGTGGAAGGAACCTTGATGTACTTGCAAAAAATGATGCTACAATTAAAATAGAAACGCAAAGAACGATTCACACATTTGAAGTATCGAAAAACGACTTTGCAGATCTGCTTATTTTAGCCGAAGAGGATGCTAGAAATAGAAAACTATTCAAAAAAGAGTGTGAACGTGTTGAACTGGTTGATATTGAAACAGTTTAAAAATCATATTTATCTAAACTCAGTACAAAACTGCTTTCACTATCATTTGTAAAATTTTGTATCTCTATAAAATATTCTGTATTGGCTTGAAAGTCAATCTGCATGCTCTCTTGTGTAGTACTAGCTGCACTGCTTTCATAAATTAGCTGAGAATAATTAGGGTCTGAAAACACTTTAATATCCAAGTCCTGCTCGTTTTGTGCAATAAAAGTTTTCAGATAAAGCGTAGCATAGACTTGTGATGATACGTGAATATAATGTTTATCTTGAGCTGCATCATATGCATATAAGGGTGAGTCATATCCTATATAACTTAACAGAGTAAACTCATCAGAACTTGTTAACTGTATTTGCATAGGTGTAGTTTTAGTATAGAAACCATTATCGATAGAGGGAGTCACCAACAAAGAATAAGTTACATCTGACATATTAGAATAGTTTTCTATCATAATATAATAGGTCTGATTTGCTTTTAGATTATAGTTTAATCTCTCTCCATACAATGATGTTGAATCTTTTGCTGTTATAAACTGAGTAAACTCTTCATCACTAAAGAGTACTATATCTAAATCTTGAAAATCTTCTGTCCCTATATGTATGGAATAATATCCGCTGCTAGAAGGGATGAATTTTAGATAGCTTTTATTTAGTTCAGAACTATAATCTGCGAACATATAAAATGTATATACTTTTTTGTCAAATATTTGAGTCGGAGAATATTTTGAAAATGTAGATGTACTTCCCCCGCTTCCACACCCGCTGAAAAAACTGAAAACAATGACTAAACTCACTAAAACTATAGTTTTCATACCCATTCCTTTTTATTCATTATTTTTGATTAGGACGAGTATAAAAAATAATTGTGGAGTTATTGTGAAGAAAAGAATTTAACATAATTCATAATGGAATATTGGTACAAAACAGACACTATTAGCTGCTTATAAAGTTTGAAAGTAAGTATTTTAGGGATTTTAAAAGAAGTGGCTCCGGATACTGGATTCGAACCAGTGGCCAAGTGATTAACAGTCACCTACTCTACCGCTGAGCTAATCCGGAATATTTGAAAGATTCTTAAGAAAAATGGTGTCAAGAGAGAGACTTGAACTCTCGACCTCCGGCTTATGAGACCAGCGCTCTAACCAGCTGAGCTACCTTGACATCTTCTTAAGAGGCTGGAATTATATGCAACTTCATCTTAGAGTTTTCTAAAACGAACAAATTTTTTTACATTTTTAGCTATTATTGAAAATAACCAAGTATATTTATTTTTTTAAACTAAATAAACTTTAGTCAAAGTGACTAAGAGTGTATTGACATTTTTACAATTTTTTTGTAATATTCTCACCGTTTATAAAACACATTATTTTAAAAATTATTCAGGAGGTTATTATGAACTTCAAACCACTAGGTGAAAGAATTCTTGTTAAGAGTGTTGAGGAATCAAACACTACAGCTAGCGGTATCATTATACCCGACAATGCAAAAGAGAAACCAAATCGTGCTGAAGTGATCGCTATCAGTGAAGAGATCACAAATGTAAATGTTGGCGATACAGTAGTATACGGTAAATACTCAGGTACGCAAATCGCTCTTGAAGGGCAAGACTACATCGTACTAGAACTTGCTGATGTTCTAGGTGTAATTTCATAATTTTTATAACTATATAAATCTATAAAGGATACATAATGGCAAAAGAGATAATTTTTTCAGATAATGCAAGAAATGCTTTAGCTCGCGGTGTTGAAAAACTAACAGATGCAGTTAAAGTAACTATGGGACCACGTGGTCGTAACGTACTTATTCAAAAATCTTACGGAAGTCCTGTAATCACTAAAGACGGTGTTTCAGTTGCTCGTGAAATTGAACTAAGTGATAAACTAGAAGATATGGGTGCACAACTTGTTAAAGAGGTATCTAGCAATACTGCCGATGAAGCGGGTGACGGTACTACAACTGCAACAGTTTTAGCAAACTCTATTTTTAAAGAGGGTCTTAGAAACATTACTGCCGGTGCAAATCCTGTTGAAGTAAAACGCGGTATGGACAAAGCGTGTGAAGCAATTTTAGAGAAACTAAAAGAGAGCTCTAAAACAATTAAAGATAAAAGCGAAATCGCACAAGTAGCTACAATTTCTGCAAACTCTGACAAAGAGATCGGTGACATGATCGCAGAAGCTATGGAAAAAGTTGGTCAAGACGGTGTTATCACTGTTGAGGAAGCTAAAGGTATAGTTGATGAGTTAGATGTTGTTGAGGGTATGCAGTTTGACCGTGGTTACCTTTCTCCATACTTCATCACAAACACTGAGAAGATGACAGCTGAGATTGAAAACCCTTGGATCTTACTAGTTGACAGCAAGATCACATCGTTAAAAGATCTTTTACCGGTACTAGAGCAAGTTCAAAAAACAAACCGTCCACTTCTTATCATCGCTGAAGATGTAGAGGGTGAAGCACTTTCAACTCTAGTTGTAAACAAACTTCGCGGTGTTCTTAATATCTCTGCTGTAAAAGCTCCGGGATTCGGTGACAGAAGAAAAGCAATGCTTCAAGATATTGCTATATTAACTGCCGGTACTGTAATCTCTGAAGAGACTGGTCTTACACTTGAAGGTACAAATATCAATATGCTTGGTCAAGCTGCTCGTGTAGTAATTGACAAAGACAACACTGTTATCGTAAACGGTGCCGGTGCTCAAGATGCAGTAGCTGCTAGAATTACAGAGATCAGAACACTTATTGAAAACACTACAAGTGAATACGACAAAGAGAAACTTCAAGAGCGTCTTGCGAAACTTGCAGGCGGTGTAGCAGTTATTAAAGTTGGTGCTGCAACTGAGACTGAGATGAAAGAGAAAAAAGACAGAGTTGACGATGCACTTAGTGCTACAAAAGCTGCTGTTGAAGAAGGTATCGTTATCGGTGGTGGAGCGGCTCTTGTGCGTGCTGCTGCTAAAGTAAGCCTTGATCTTGAAGGTGACCAAAAAATTGGTGCAGAGATCATCTTAAGAGCTGTAAAAGCTCCTGTAAAACAGATCTCTATCAATGCTGGTTATGATGCAGGTGTTGTAGTAAATACGATCGAGAACTCAGACAACGAAAACTTAGGTTTCAATGCTGCAACTGGTGAATATGTAGATATGTTTGAAGCTGGTATCATTGACCCTCTAAAAGTAGAACGTGTAGCTCTTACAAACGCAACTTCTGCAGCTTCACTACTTCTTACAACTGAAGCGGCTATCTTTGAAATCCCAAAAGAGGAAGTAGCAGGTCCTGACGTAAATGCCGGAATGCCTCCACAAATGGGTATGCCAGGGATGATGTAAGTCTCCTAACAGACTACAAATCCTATCTATCTGCCGTACCTTCCTTGGTACGGTGTTTTTTTCTTCCCACCTTTTTTCTAACTCTGTTTTATGCTATCTTTATGCTACATCAATTTTATATAATTAATAAACTAATACTAAAGGCAATGTTTTGAGTGTAATAGAGATATTAAAACAAAGAAAATCTGTTAGAGCATTTTTGAATAAAGATGTCGAAAAAGAAAAAATTATTCAAATTTTAGAATCTGCCAAATTATCACCTTCAGGTGTAAATATGCAACCTTATAATGTTTGCGTAGTAAGCGGGAAAAAGAAAACTGCTCTAGAAAACAAGATGTTAGAAGCATTTGATAACAACCGTAAAGAGGTTATGGATTATCAATACTACCCTTTAGAGTGGAGGGAACCTTATAAAAGCAGACGTAAAGATATGGGGCTTCTACTGTATAAGACATTAGGTATCAAAAAAGAGGATAAAGAAAAACAGCTTCAACAGTGGAGAAAAAACTACAAAGCTTTTGGAGCCCCTGTGGTTCTTTACTTTTTCATTGATTCTGTTTTAGAAAAAGGCTCATATTTAGATTATGGTATCTTTTTACAATCAGTGATGCTGGTAGCAACAGAGTTAGGCTTAGGAAGCTGTCCAATGGCATCACTGGCAGAATTTCCTTTAATTGTAAGAGATGAGCTTGGTATTGATAAAGATAAAACTTTATTGTGCGGAATTGCCTTAGGATATGAAGATAAAGATGCATCGGTCAACAGTTTTAAAACTGAGAGAATACCGCTAGAAGAGTTTACAACATTTTATGAATAAGAGCTAAAATATTCATAGCATTGGTTAAAAAAGGTACAAAAAAGAGATATCTAAAACTCTGTGTTTCAATATAATATTTTTATGAAATATCTATACATTTTAAAAGTGGGAGAGACTTTTCCACAAACAAAACAAAAATACAATGATTTTGATTCATGGATATCAAGATTTTTAAAAAAGTCAAAAAACAGAATAAAAACTATCAACATTCTAAAGAATGAAAAACTACCAAATTTAAAGAGTGCAACAGGATTCATTATCACCGGTTCACACTCTATGGTAACACATGAACTCCCTTGGAGTATACAACTTGAGCAATACATAAAAAAAATCTCAAAAAGAGATATCCCTCTTTTAGGTATTTGCTATGGACACCAACTTATAGCAAAGGCATTAGGGGGAAAAAGCGATTTTAACAAAAACGGGAAAGAGATAGGTGTAGTAAAAATAAATACCCTTCAAAAACATAACCATGACCCAATATTAAAAGCTCTTCCAAAAAAGTTTTACGCATACGAAACACACTATCAAACGGTAGTAAAACTTCCTTATAATGCAAAGAGGTTAGCAAAAAATAAAAAAGAAAACCATCAAATAGTAAGATTTAAAACAAATATCTGGGGCGTACAGTTTCACCCGGAATTTGATATCAATATTATGAAAGAGTATATCCTCAACCAAGAAGATGATCTAAAAAAATTAGGCTTCAACATAGATAAATTATTAAACGGTTTAAGTAGTTGTGATGTTAGTAGCAAGATTTTAAAGAACTTCGAGAAAATTACTCAAAATTCTTTAAAATAGTAAAGTATCTAAATACAGACTTGATTTTTCCCTTTATGTTTTGCCAGATAAAGTTTAGTATCGACATCTTTTAAAATATCTTCTATCTCTATTTTTTCTTGAGTTGAGAACTCACTTATACCTACACTTACACTTACACTAAAAGAGACCTCATCGTTAAATATGAACTGGTAAGAAGAGAAATCTGCTTTTATTTTTTCACAGACGTTTTTCGCTTCCTCTTTTGTAGCATTTTTCAAGATGAGTGCGAATTCGTCTCCACCTATTCTAAAGCCCATATCAGAAGCACGTATATTGTTTCTCATAGACTCACCCATCTTTTCAATAACTTTGTCACCGCTATAGTGCCCAAAAGAGTCATTTACCATTTTAAAGTTATCTAGGTCAATGTATGCAATACTAATTTTATAGTTTTCTTCCCTTTGAACTAACGCTATCTCTTTTTTAAGTAACTCTTGAAAAATATCTTTTCTAAAAAGCTGCGTTAATGAATCGAGCTGCATATCCTCGATCACTTTGTTGGCATATTCAATCGTCACAGCATTATTCATCATAAGCGTTAACTTATACACATTCAATAATGATGAATAGAGTGGGAGGATCTCCAAGTATTCTCCTCTATGTAGAAAATAGAAAAGGTTTTGTGTATTGAGATAAATACGTTGTTCAAGCTCCTCAAAAAATGTTCTTTTTTCTAGGGTTAAAAACTCCATCTCATCTAACCACTCCTTGATCAAAAAGCCGTCTCTAGATTCTATATTGAAATCTTCATTTAGTTCTATACTGTTAAGTAGTTCTTTGAGCCATTGAATTTTTCTTAAGATTAATTTCTTTGGAAGATATGTGTTTGTATCTACAATCACCTGTTCAAAAAACGTTTCTAAATCTCGCTTATCTTCACTTAACATTCTATTGAGGTAGCCTTTAGCTGTAAAAGCTTTCATTATTTTAAAATACTCAAATATCTCACCCATTAACTTTTTGGTACTTTTACACTTTTGGGCATTTAACAGAAAGTGTTCCTCTAAAATATCTGTTCCTTTCATAAAATCTATATATGGAATGCGCAGATCGTAGTGAAACTCCCCCAACTTTATATAATTTTGTTTTAACACCTCTATATCTAAACTCAGAGAAGCTGAAAAATGCTTTTTTTGTGTTTCAATTAATGTAATTACCTGCTCATCACTCTCAAAAAAAACTCCCAGCCTTACATCGTGCAACATGGTGTTGTAAAAATCTTCAAAAGCCTCATCAATATAGACTGTTAACTCTTTTAGTAATTTAAATTTACCCATTTATCTCCCTTATATTTACTACTTTATCAAAAGTTTTTTTAATTAAATATTATACGTTTTAGTTTAAATAATTTTTAGTTATAATAGTTCATTATGAGAGTATTAATTCTATTATTTTTTTTCTTTATTTCACTGTCAGCACAAATCTCTTTTATCAATGAGAAAGATTGTTATAAAGATTTTGAGATCGAATATTTTTACGATCAATCAAATACTCTTGAAGTCACAGACTTGCAGGAAAAAGAGTTTAAAAAGACAACAAACAATTTTACATTTGGTTACTTAGACGGTACAACCTGGTTTAAAATTGTGCTTGAAAACAACTCTAGCCAAGAAGAGTTCCTTTTAACTTTTAGTGAAGTTTTATGGAAGTCATTTAACCTGTATCAATACAAAAACAATAAATGGCATGTAGATAAGAACGGTTTAGATATTCCGCTTAATCAGCGCAGTTTTAAGTCAGTTTATCCTATCTTCAGACTCCATATCCCTTCAGGTACTACACAAACCATATATATTCAAGGGGAAACTATTGCCGGGCAACTTGGAGAGTTTCAGCTATGTTCTCAGGAACATTACTTTAGCGAATCAACTTTTGAAGCCCTAGATATCTATCTTATCTTCGCATTTAGTTTACTCAGTATCTTTATACTGAATCTTTATAGCTTTTTTCTCACTAAAGAGAGAGTATATCTTTACTATGTAGCTTATACCTTTGTATTTATTATTTTTAGTGCTATGCAGAGCGGTTTTTATCTTCTTTTTGGGTTTAACGGCTGGAATGAAGGGCTACATGTTGTCGGAACATTTGTTTTAGTAACGCTAATTATGTTCTCAGACACATTCTTACAGCTCAAAGAACACTTACAAATTGTCCATAAGTTTTTTCAATTCTGTATAGGCTTGTTTTTATTGTTTGCTCTGCTTATTTGGAATAATGTACCTTATACTACTTTAGTATTTAATATCTTTTCGATCTTCTTCTTCGCTACTCTTTTCTATGCTACAATTCAAACCTATAGAAGAGGATATGTAGGAGCGAAATATTATCTGATCGCACTTATTATCTATTCAGCGATGATGACACTTATGGTCCTTACTTTTAACGCCTTTTTAGAGTATAACTTTTTAAATCGTCACCTTTTCGTACTGGGTTCTTTTATAGAGATTATCTTTTTTACTCTTATTCTTGCAAATAAATACAGAACTATTTCTCAAGAAAAGATCAAGATCCAAGCAGAACTTTTAGTAGAAAAAAACAAAAATGAAGAGGAGTTAAAACTAGCAGTTGAAGAGCGTACACAAGAGCTTGAAGATGCAAAAAAAGAGTTAGAGAGACTAGTTGTAACAGACTACTTAACAAAAGCAAAAAATATCAGAGCCTATAGAGAGAAAATTGTAGGTCTTCTTTCTCTTTACGAACGGTACAAAACACCATTTAGTATGATCATCTTTGATATAGACGACTTTAAAGCTATCAACGATACGTACGGTCACAGAATGGGAGATATTGTCCTCATAGAGTTAACAAAGCTCATACAAAGAAATATACGAAAAAATGACTACTTTTTTAGAATTGGTGGAGAGGAATTTATTCTACTTCTAGAGAATACGGGATTGGATAAAGCGGAAAAATTTGCACAGAACCTTTTAGTTATGGTTTCCAATAAACTTTCAGTTATTAAAGATCATCAAATCACTGTCAGTATAGGTTTAACCGAAGTTGAACCAAATGACACTGAAGATTCGATCTACAAACGTGCAGATACTTTTCTTTACAAATCAAAAAATAATGGGAAAAATCAAGTTTCATTTGAATGATTCAATTGTTGTTATGTTACAATACCCCAAAAATTTTGGAGAAATTTATGAAAAAAACATTACTAATTCTAGCACTGGGATTATCAACATCTCTCTTTAGTGCTACTTGTAAATACAATGCAGATTCTAACACTCTACAGTGGACTGCTTTTAAGACACCTGCAAAAGTTGGTGTTAAAGGGACATTTGACAATATCACGTTAAATTCTCAGCCATCAAGCTCGCAAAACGAACTACTGCTATCTAGTAATGTTCATATCGTGACAGCAGATGTAAACTCTAACAATGAGGGACGTGATGCTAAACTTGTTAAAAGCTTTTTCCATGTTCAAGGGGTAAAAGCTATTGATGCAAAAGTTTTAAAGGTAAACGGTAAAACTGCAGATGTAGAGATCTCTATGAACGGCACTAAAAAAGTGGTTCCTATGAGCTTAACTTCAACTACTGAAAGTATGAAATTAAACGGTACAATTGATCTTGGCGATTTTAAAATGCTTCCATCACTTGAAGCGATTACAAAAGCATGTTATGAGCTACACAAAGGAAAAACTTGGCAAGATGTTGATCTAGAGTTTACGATCAACACTAATTGTAAATGATAGATTTTAAAACAAATCCGTTTGATAGCGGACACATAAAAAACTACATACTGCTTTATGTCAGTATAGTAGTTATTATGGTTTTATTCTTCATTGCCAGTGAACTTTTTATAGAAGAAACAACAATAGAAAAAAAAGTTTTTGATTACAATCAGAGTGCTACGCAAAGCGAAACACTCACTGATCAACAAGAGGAGACAAAAGAGGAGTTTAAACCGAAGTTTAAGCTTTTAGAGAAAGCATTTTAATCTCTTTTACAATACTTTTTTGTCTTTGAAAAATATACTCTGAGATGAGATGCTCATTGTTATGGTCCTCATGAAAGTCGCAAATTAATTTTGCTGCTTTCTGCTGCTCGTCTACAAATATTCTTTGCACCGATGCTTTTCTTACAATAGTATTTACTATCTTATTTTTCTGCAGGCTCAACTCAAATGTCAGCACAACATCTTTTTCATATAATCTATCAAGCGTCTTTGTATATGGCAATTTTATAGCGACAGAGACTAAAGAGAGGTCTAATATAACACCCTTAAGCGATGTCCCCTCTGCCGATATATTAATGTTTGTTGTTCTCTCACATGTTACACGGCCGTGCTTACGTGCATTGACACCTGTTTTCATAAGTGTAAAGTGTTCAAACGTAGCTACCCCTTTTTGAAAACTGATATGCTTCAACGAAGCTTCTATAGTTTGTGAGTAGCCCGGTATCTCTATAGTTGTCATTTTTTGTATAGAGGTAGCTTCAATTTGCAGTTTTTGCAATTCCAATTGTATAAACCTGTCATCAACTTTAACAACAGATGCTTTAGAGTTAATCACAAGCCCTTTATAGATATTGAGCAGCTTTATATCGACTTTATTAAACTTCATAGCATTGAGCATCTGTCGTAAAATATACTCATCACTTTGATGTTCAGCCATATTTTCAATAAAACAGACTTGAGAGTTTAGTTTAAGGTCATTAGAGAGTTTATTTTTCTCAAGATCTATGAGCATCTCTAAAATAGAATCAAACTCCATCCCGTCAAGATCAATGGCATATACCTCATGTGAAAGTACGATGTTGTGTAAAGATGCAAGTTCATTAAGATGGATATTGAGTTCTTTTGCTTTTTGCTGCAGGTTGTCAAACTCCAGACCTTCATGTAAAGCAAGATAGAAATGACCATTGTACTGTGCTAATTGTATACTTGTATTGAGTACGGTATTTATCTCGTTTATAACTACTTTAAGCTGTGTTTCATCAATAGTTTTCAGTGCTATTGTTATCAGCCCAAGCTGTTTAGTCTTAGAGAGAAACTTATCTTTAAGAAGCTCGATAAATCCAAGTCTTGTTTCTAATGTCTGATCACACTCTTCTTGCGGTTGATTATGTTGCTTGGCAATATGCTCATAATATTCATCTTTTACTCTATGTACAATTTTTTGTGTATCTTGCTTCTCCGTTATTATAGACTTACATTGCAATAACAAAGCAAGCTGAAAATGGAGTAGTGTGTACTTTTGTGGTACATTGAAATAGATCAGCTTGTGCAACTCTTTGTCTAGAGAGTTTTTAAGCAGCAGAGACAACTCTTTAGTTATATGTTTAAGGTCAAGAATATAGAGCTCTGTTGATGGGATCTCTTCAGTTGTATCTAGATCGACACTTATTATTTCGAAGTTTTCCGACAAAGAGTTATAATGCTTTGATGAAATATCTTCATTATAAATATAACATAACTTCAACATATCTCTTCTAGTCGTTTTTCGTTACTATATATAACTGCTCGTGACCCAGTTTCTTTAAAATGTCCATTACACTCACAAAATCTTGAAATCTAGACTCTTTGTCACTTCTAAGAATTACCGTTTGCTCTTTTGAGATTGCTGCTATTTTTTGCTCTAAAGTGGCAAGGTCTACCTTCTCTTTTTCAAAGAACATCTCACCCTTGGCATTAACATAAACCGTAACCTCTTTTTTCTCCTCTTTTTTCTCAGATGAAGAAGCTTCAGGAAGATTAACAGGGATAATACCTTGTTTGATAAATGTAGCGGTTGTTAAAACCATCACCAACAGTACAAGCATGATATCGATAAACGGAATAACGTTTATCTGATCAAACCTCTTTTGTGTTTTTCTGCACTTAGACATCTTACGCCTCTTGTTGCTCTGTGGCAATATCGTATCTTGTTAAAATCTTTTCAACTTTTCTCAAAGCAATAGTATATGTCACAATTGCAGGAATAGCTACAATAAGTCCCATAGCAGTTGCTTTCAGTGCGAGTGCTAGTCCTGTCATGATTTTCTTTGCATCTACTGCACCGGCATCACCCAATGTGTAAAATGTTAGCATAATTCCAAGAACCGTTCCAAGAAGACCGATATACGGAGCATTTGCACCGATAGCACTAATTACATTGATATTGTTTGTCAGATCCATCTCTAATTCATCTCTATGCTTATACTCTTCAACTCTTACCGTTTTATAAAACATCATTCTTTCTATAAATAACCAAAGAGTTACAACACTCATCAGTATTAAAGTACCCATTACTCCGTAATCTATCGCTTGTTCTGCATAAGCCATTAAGTTTGTTGTTTCCATAATATTCCTAAATTTTTAAAATTCTAAAGATACTTTTGTACCTTGAGTCGGCTTTGATGTTACACTCAATTCTATCTTATTTTCATCACAAAACCGCTTTACCATTGAAAGCCCTATACCAAAACCTTGCATATGTTTATTGGATTGATAAAAATTATCATAAATTTGAAGTAACTCAACTTCATCCATCCCAATACCGTAATCTTGAATTGTGAGTGTTTTTTTCTGTAGATTTATATCTATATCTTGTGATTTCTGTGAGTATTTTACCCCATTATCAATTAAATTGTCAATCACCTTTGAAAGCCCTACTCTATCTATCTCTATAGAGAGGTTTTCTAGATTTAAATTAAAGTTTTTATTTGGATAGATTCTTTCTAAAAATGTGATACGCTCTCGTACGAGGTCACTTAATTCTATCATCTCTTTAACATTTTGTTTTGACTGCATCTTGATCAGATAATCAAGCTCATTATATCTTTGCTTTAACATGTCACATGCAGATTCAATTCTTCCAATTCTTTTGAGTGCTTTTTCATCTTCAAGATTTTTTTTTATCATTTGTGTATTTGTCATGATCGTACTTATAGGGAGATTGAGTTCATGCAATGTTTCTTTTGAAAGATTTTGAAGGTTTGTTACATATTCTGCTAGCGGGTCAATGGCAAGTTTGGAAATAAAGATCCCCGACAAGATAATGATACACAGCAAAACTATACTGTATATGTAAAAGTTACTTACACCAAGTACATCTAAAAAATAGTACGAAATTGCTAAAAAAGCTATTACGGTTAAAAAATAAAATACAAAAATACTGATTCTTAAGTTAACAAACAAGCTTGTACCCTATTCCCCTGACATTTTCTAAGTTATGTTCAGGAAGTAACTGTTTTATACGGTTAATATAAACCCTGATTGCACCTTCACTACCACTTTGACTCAGATTATACAATTCATCAAGTATCATCTCTTTTGAAACCACACTGTTAGCATGTTTGATTAACAATGAGAGTACTTCAAATTCCCGTTTTGAAAGTTCCAACTCCTCTGAGTTATAGCTGATCACTTTTCGTGTATTGTCTATACAAAGACCGCATTTACAAACTTTCTCTTTTTGTTTAAATCGTCTTAGCAATGCATTTACGCGCAAGATCAACTCATCATTGTCAAACGGTTTTACAATATAGTCATCCCCGCCGTTTAAAAACCCTTTTTGCATCATCTCTTTCTCTTTATGAGATGTTACAAAAATAGCCGGTGTTTCATCCTCTGCTTCACGAAGCTCTTTAAGTAATGTAACACCATCGATCAAAGGAACGTTTATATCTAAAACATACAGATCGAACTTCTCTGTAAATGTAGCATCGAGAGCTGCTTGACCGTTTGGATATAAACTAACGTTAAAATCCTCATCCTCAAGCATATCTACAAGAGTCTCCCCAAAAAGAGGATCATCTTCTAGAAGTAAAATGTTATTCGACATTCTCAATAGCCCAGTTGATAGCCTGACCGGCATACATCGGTACTACACCGGAATATGTTTCAGGGATAACAAATGGTCTCTGCTCTAAAGTAACCTCTTTAAATTCCGGACAAATTCCATAAATACTTTGTGCATTGTCACTTACGAAAGCTTGTAAATTCTCAAGTTTTCCGTACTGATCGAAGATTTCACAAAGCAGTTGTAGAGCTATTGGTGCCGTAAATACACCTGCTGCACAACCACAAGATTCTTTTTTATGTTGTGGATGCGGTGCTGAATCACTTCCAAACATAACTTTTGGATGTGCATCCAGTGCTACATTTAAAAGTGCATCTAAATCTTCAGGGCGTTTTGCGATCGGTTTACAGAAAAGGTGTGGCTGCATCATACCGCCAACTACATCATCAAGTGTTATTAAAAGGTGATGTACTGTGATTGTTGCATAAAGATTAGGATATTTATCTAACATCTCAACAGCAGCTTTTGTCGTGATGTGTTCCATAATTATTTTTAGATCAGGAAAGTTTTGTGCTAAAAGCTCATAAATAGACATAAATTCAGCTTCACGGTCCATAACAAAACCGTCAGTTTCACCGTGTACACATAAAGGGATACCCATTGAACTCATAGCTTCGAGTGTTTCTCTCATCTCCTCTATATCAAATGAACTTACACCACCTTCAGAGTTTGTAGTGATACCTGCCGGATAAAGTTTTATCGCAGTGATCTCCTCAGCTACATCTTCTAAAAACTCTCTTGTATAGTTTTGATAAAAAAGTGTCATATAAGGCTCAAAGTAATCATTTGGAACTGCAGCCATTATACGCTCTTTATAAGCGATTACATCCTCTTTCGTAGTAACCGGTGGAACGAGGTTTGGCATCACGATAGCACCACTAAAACTGTATGCTGAAAGTGGAGCGATGTTTTCAAGCATTACACCATCACGAAGATGGAGGTGCATATCTAGCGGCATTAAAAGTGTATGAGTTTTCATTGATATCCTTAAATTATTTATATACGAGATTATAACAAATCGCTTGTTAAACAACCCATAAAGATGTAGAAAGTGTTACAATAACCAATGTTAATAACGGTAAAAATCTATAGATTCTACTTAATCCAACTAAAGCTATACCATCTATAAAGATTCCCACCATCATTGCCGTAACCATAAGTGCTGCAATAATAAAGAAAAACCACATAGCAGGAATTAAAAAGTACCAAGGCTCTGTTATAAAACCATAATAAAGTGTAGCTAGGGCACTAAGTGCTATAAGTGTGTGTTGTGAAACGAAAAGCAGCGTAACTTTTTCCTGTTTTGTATGTACACGTGCTATTTTTAGATAGAAAAAGAGTAAAAAGAGTGTTATATAAACCATTTAGAAGATCCTTCAATTATTTAAAGATATTCTATCTAAATAGTTTTAAATTATGTTTATTATACCATTTGATTATAACAACTCTTTTGCTTCTTTAATAAGAGCATTCATTGATGCTTCATAAAGTGCAGCATCAGCTTTTGAAGTAGATTCAAAACGTGTAACAAGTACCGGTGTTGTATTGGATGCACGTACAAGTCCCCAACCGTTTTCAAAGTTGATTCTTACACCGTCAACATCTATAATATCTTTGATAGTTGGAAAAGATGCCGGAGGGTTTTGCAGCAGTTCTTTAATTTTGTCCATAATTTTAAACTTCTCTGCTTCTGTTGTCTCAACTTTAATCTCTTCAGTCGAATACACTTCAGGAAGTTTTGCCAGCTCTGCATCTAAATCTATTCCATCTTGAAGCAGTTCTAACATTCTAAACGTTGCGTAGATCGCATCGTCATATCCGAAATATCTGTTTTTGAAAAACACGTGTCCGCTCACTTCACATGCAAGGTCGGCATTCACCTCTTTCATCTTCACTTTTAAGTTTGAATGTCCTGTTTTGTACATAACAGTTTTTCCGCCACGGCGCTCAAGCTCGTCATACATCACCTGTGAACATTTTACCTCACCTACTACTGTCGGGTTCTCCATCTTCATTGAGTATAAAAGGGCCATCATATCCCCTTTTATATTATTTTTATGAGTCAGTACTGCAATTCTGTCCGCATCACCATCGTAAGCAAAAGCGATATCACCCTCTTTTTCTAAAAGTGCTTTTACATCATTTAGGTTTTTCTCAACAGAAGGGTCTGGGTGATGGTTTGGGAACGTACCATCCGGATCTACATACAATCCTTTTGTATTTAACTGCAGGCGCTCAAAAATCTCAGGAAGGACAATACCTGCTACACCGTTTCCACAGTCGTAAACGATCTTGGTATCCATCCCTTTAAGATGTTTAAACTGCTCTACAATATAGTCTATATATCTGTTTTTTGCATCAATTTTTACAACTTGACGCTCTGCTTTGGCAACATCACCCATCGCTTCACATTCGCGCCCAAGTGCATAGATATCTTCCCCAAAAAACGGAGCTTTATCGATCGTAATTTTAAATCCGTTGTATTCACTTGGATTGTGTGAGCCTGTTATCATTACAGAAGCTGAAGGTGTAACACCATCCCACTCCTGATAATTTGTAAAATAGTTTACAGGTGTTGGAACAAGTCCCATATCTAAAACTTTTTTGCCGCCGGCATTAAGACCGGCTACAAGGTATTCAAATAAAATAGGCGAGTGACTTCTTGCATCATATCCTACCGCTACATATTCACCATCGATTTTCGAAGCCAATGCAAAACCGATTTTTGTAACACTGTTTTCATTCAGTTCTTTTTCGTAAATTCCGCGTATATCGTACTCTCTATAGATGCTCAAAACACTCTCCAATAGTTAATTTTTATTTATTTATAATACTAAGAAAAAGATTTTATCTTCATTAAAATCCGCTCCAAATCTTTCAAAGAGACATCTACCAGGTATAAACTATCCTCTTTTTGACTAGGATAAATTCTAAAATTATTAACTTTACCCAAATAATCAATATCGAAGTCAATACGACTATCTAACGGATATGCTTTTAAAACCTGTAAAGATTCTATTCTATAAAGTTTTTTATCTTGAACTATATATCCTATATAGGGATTGATACGATCGTGAATAGAGTGCGAAGATTGAAAAAAGAGGATATCTATTTTCTTATCTTGCGGCAAAATCACGATTGTTTCTTGAAAACTCATAGAAAGGTCTAAAAAAATTGTTTGTTTAATACTCTCTATTTTTTCAATTTTATCTGTAGCTTCTTTATAGATTTTATTCTGCCCGTTTAATTCGGCATAACTTTTATATAAAAACACCATAATTATAGAGAGTATTACGATGGAGATCATTAACTCAATAAGTGTAAAGGCTTTTCTCATTGGATCTTCACCCGTATCATTGAAGCTGAAAAGTTTTTAGACTCCAGCTTTGTTTTTCCGATCTCTAAAACACTTCCTGTAGGGGTCTCAAAATCATCAATTTCATCGTATGAAATTTTTACTTTTACAGCTTTTAGTTCACGTCTGAGATCACTCTCAAGCTCAAAATCATCTACAAACTCTTTGAGTGAGATACTGCTTTTTTCAAAACCGTATTTCTCAGAAGTTCCGAGTAAAAAAGAGTTGTATTGCGTCTCTTTAATCGATTGTTGCAGCCATAAGAGCTTGTTGTTTGCATCACCCCTTACTTGCAGTATTGCAGCGATCACGACACTGACAATCATCACTGCCACCATCACTTCAATCAAGGTAAAAGCGCTGCGTTGTTTAGCCATGCCCTATACCGATACGAATAGCTTCATCAAGTGAAGTTTCACCGTTTATTAACATCATGCGGAGCTGTTTTGCGATCGTTTTAAGCCCGTCTGCTTCAAGTGCCGTTTTGATCGTATGTTCATCTGTAGTAGTTTTGAGCAAATCTTTTACATTGTCGTTCATGATTAAAAGTTCACCGATAGAGCGACGCCCCGCATAACCTGTATAGTTACACTCTTTACATCCGCAAGATTTATAGATCTTCGCATCACGAGGAAGGTCATAATCCTCGCTAAAATTCTCAGCTAGTTCATCTTCCTCTTTACAATGAGGACAAAGTACACGCACAAGTCTCTGTGCCAAGATCCCTAAAAGTGAAGATGAGATTAAAAACGGTTCTATATTCATATCTGCAAGTCTCGATATTGTTGCTGCTGCCGAGTTTGTATGCAGAGTTGAAAAAACCAAGTGTCCCGTGAGTGCTGCACGAACTGCGATCGTAGCAGTCTCCTCATCACGAATCTCCCCGATCATAATAACATCAGGATCTTGACGAAGAATAGATCGAAGTGCCGAAGCAAATGTAAGCCCAACCTTCTCATTTACTTGAATTTGTGAGATATTATCACTTTTATATTCGACAGGATCTTCAACTGTTATAAGGTTTTTATGCGGCTCTTCCACTTCACGTAAGAATGAGTGAAGTGATGTTGTCTTACCACTCCCTGTCGGTCCCGTTACCAAGATAATTCCATGTGATGAGCGAAGCAGTTTTTTTACATCACTTATCATTGAGTCGTTAAATCCAAGCTCACTAATGTCCGGGATTTGCGAACTTTGCATCAGAAGCCTCATAACAACACGTTCACCGTAAAAAGTTGGTAGAATAGAGACACGAATATCTAAAACTTCCCCAGCAATCTTGATCTGTGTACGACCGTCTTGAGGGATTCTTTTTTCAGAGATATCAAGGTTTGAAATAACTTTAATACGACTCACAATGAGATTGACTATCTTTTTGTCGAGATCGGCATTTTTTGTCAACATCCCGTCTATACGGAAACGCACTTCACCTTTGTTTTCGTGCACCTCAATATGGATATCTGATGCACGTTTTTTTACCGCCTGATAAAACAGAGCGTTTACAAACTTGATAATAGGTGCTGACTCTTCACTTGTTAAGATATCTGTAGATGTTCTTAAAAAGTCTGTTAAAGAGAGTTCATCTTCCTCATCAACCTCCTCTTGTCTGTCCCCTTTCATTGTCTCGATCTCTTTATCAGTTCTTAGTTCTAAAAAGCGGTTGTAGAGTCTGTCAAAAGAATCCTCATCCAACATATATAACGGATACTCTTGTTCAAGCTTCGTATAGTAGTTACTTGCTTCAACAAGATAACGCTTTGAAGTAAATGCAGCTACTTCTTCTGCATACTCACTAAAAAGCAGATAGTTTTTAACAGATAAATTTGTATCTAACTCCTCAATTTCAAGAGGTTCAAGGTGCAGATTATGGAGCGCTTCAATGTTTAGCATTGTTTTTCTCTTCTATCTGTTTAAATATATCTTGATTGTACTTCTCCTGAATTTTTGAAAGCACACCGAGATCTTTTTGTAATTGAGATAGCTCTTCACTTTTATCGATCACATAAGGTGTCAGGATTACAACCAAGTTATCTTCCTCTTCTGCATCAGATGTTGAAGTAAAAAGTTTTCCTATTAGAGGAATATCTCCTAAAAGCGGTACCTTTGTAACTGTTTTATCTGAATAAGTTTTTACAAGTCCACCAATAATAATACTCTCACCATGGCGTAAAATTGCTTGTGTTTTCACCTCTTGTTTTGAAGTAACAGGTTGACGAACAGTTTGCCCGCTTGCATCAAGTCCGTCATCAAGTACATTTTCTAAAACTGCTTCTACATCAAGTGTCACTTTATCGTTTGAAGAGACGCGAGGTTTAATTTTTAAAGTTAAACCGACATCTTCACGTTTATAACTACTTGTAGTACCGCCAATTCCTGCACTTGTTGTAACAGAACCTGTCGAAATAGAGATTGTTTTACCTACATAAATAGATGATTCTTTATTATTTACACAAAGTATAGATGGATTAGAAATTGATTGTCCAGCACCGTTTTGTTGTAAAAAGTCTAATGTTGCACCAAGAGCTAAAGCAGATTGAGAAAGTGTTCCAATAGTTGTTCCTAGAGAATCTGCAACAACACCAGTAGCTGTATTTGTAAGATCAGCCGAACCAAAGTTTGCACTCATAGCATATAATCCAGAAGATGAGATATCTCCCGCTGCAAAACCGTACTTAACACCGATATCCTGACTTTTATTTTTATTGATCTCTACAATTTTTGCCTGTACATAGACCTGAAACTTCTCTTTATCAAGCTCTTCAATAATTTTCTGAATCCCTTTAATTACCAAAGGATCTCCGATCACAACAATAGAGTTAATCTCGTCACTTGCAGAAACGTTCGGTTTCATTGCAGGGTCTTTAAAAGTTTGTTTTGCGATAATATCTGTAATCGTTTTCAGAACTGCCTGTGCATCTGAGTTTTTAAGCTGAAATATCTTTACAGTATTGTTAATGTTCGACTCTATATCAAGTTTAGCGACAATCTCGGCAAGTTTATTTACATTTTTTGCCTCTCCGACAAGTACCAAGCCATTGATATTTTCATCAACGACTATTGTTACCTGTTCAGAAACAACTTGTTGGTTGAAAATCGATTTTTGGATCTCTGAAAGTTTCAGGTTGAGTTTCTTTGCCTCTGTATTTTTGAGATATATAATCTTTACAATATTCTCAACATTACTACTAAGATCTTTTATAACTTTTTTGATTGTTTCAATATTTTTCGGATAGTCTGTAACTAAGAGTGTATTTGTCTCTTTCATTGTCATCAGTTTGGCAGTTTTTGAGATCAGGTATCTTACTTTTGCCGCTATTACGTCAACATTTTCACCTTTTACCACGATAGCCTGAGTTACCATAGTTGCACCGTAAAGCTTTTTATTTTTTCCGATTACGGGTACATTGCTTTTTGCTGCATCTGTTGCACGAATCACTTCATATCTTGAACCTTTTTGAACAAGTGTAAAACCTTTAGACTCCAGAACATCAACCAGCAACTCGATCAATTCATCATCATAAATAGGTGTTGAACTTATAAAGTTCACTGTCCCGTTTACTTGTTGCGTTACAAGAATATTTTTATGTGTAATCTTTGAAACCAATTCGATAAAATCATCAATTTTGACATTGGAGAAGTTAACATTTACCTTCTCTCTTGCATTTAAACTAGTAATTAAAAATAGTGTAATTAAAAAAACTTTAACGAATTTCATATATGATTTCCTTTTCTTGATTGTTTCTAAGTACTGTTAATTCTAAAACATCTATGCTATCTATCTTCTTATAAAGGTCCATTGCCGCCTTATAAGAGGTAAGTTCTACATTGTTTGCCCGAATCATTATGTCACCTTTTTGAAGTCCCAACTCGGCTATTTTTGAGTTTGGTTTTACTTTATCTACTCGAAAGCCGGTAATCTTTTTACCCTCAAACACTTCATTGATCGCAATATCACTCCACAACTTAGTTGGATTTTTCGTATAGTAGGTAATATCTGTTTTTTGCACTTCATGAGTTGTATTTGCAGCACTCTCTTTTTTTACAAACTCCTTTGGTTGCAGTTTTTTGTCACTATCGAGACTCACACTATACTCTTTACCCATCTTCTCAAAGATAACACTAAAGGTACCGATAGTTTTTAATCTATACCCTGCATACACTTCTCCGACAGAGATAACTGAAGTTTTATCCTTCTGTGCTTTTTTAGCAACGATCGCAAAACCTTTTTTACCTTTTCCGTAAAGCCCTTTTAAAACGATGGTACTAATACTTGTAGAAACGCTACTTTGAGGCTCTTGTGTAACCACAACCTTTGAGCGCTCAAGCATGTTTTTAAAGTCTATTCTCTTATAGCTTTGTGTATATGAGCCGCTCTCCTCATTATCTATCCCGCTGCTTGGAAGATACCACCAAATAGCCAAACTAAAGAGTTTTGCAAGAAGAACAAGCACTAAAAGCTTTGTAACTACCTTTAAAAGTTTCGAATTAGAGAGCTTTAACATATTTATACTCCCCATTTTGATCTTTTTTAAACTCTCGTAAAGAGGTACGATATTTTGAAAGCATCAGTTTTGATGGTTTTAACACTAAAGATAAACTTTGCTCTAAAATACTAAACTCCCCTTCAAGTTCACCAAATCCGCCGTTTGCAGATATACTCACATTCAGCGGGTTTATAATTGAGTAGTTTACAGAAAGCTTTTCCACCTTTTTAGGGGCAAAGTTCTCTACAATTGAAGCCAGATTGATTCCGCTTACATCGATCGAGTTATACACACCGAGTAAAGTTATTTTTGTTGTTGCTATTTCTGCTGTTTCAATCCCCTGTGCAAACAGATGCGCATTATCGATCTCCAAGGTAAAAAACTTATCTTGCACTTTTTCCCCGGAGATTACAACATCAAATGCCCCAAGTTCCTGTTCTAGAAAATAGTACACACTTTGTTTAGGTGTAAATGCGATCAATGCTAAAACAAACACTAGAAAATATCCAAAAAACAGTGATAATTTTTTTACCATTTTATCTCCATCTCCAAGCTTACCGTATCATCGCCCAGTTTTTTAATCTCAAGCAGTGAAATGTTGTAAGAACCGTTTAACACTTTTCCCATCAAAGAGTTCAGGGCATCGGCATTCATAGTTTTTGCACTTATTTTGATCGAATCTTTTGTTACTTTTTTAATGATATTTGCAGACTTTAGTGAGGGCTGTCTTAAGATCCTCTCAATTGAACTTTTTATCTTCTTTTGATCGCCGTACACATCTTCAAGAGCATTTAGCTTTACAGCCACTTTTTTGCTCTCTTGATACTGCAGTTTTGCCTCAAGAAGTTCCTCTTTAAATGTACTTAATTTAAAAAATAAAAAGAGTAAAACAGTTAAAAGGAGTGCACCGATATGTAAAGGATTCACTTGATTCATAGTTTCACCTTTATCTCAAAAGTTTTCCCCTTAAATGAAGAGCTGAGAGCCGCTTTATAACTTTGCAGACTTTGCAGCACTTTTTTACTAGCAGCCGTATCTAAGCCAGATATCTTTACACTTAACATTTTATTTTTATATGCAATATCTGTAATCTTCTGCTCTTTTTCAAGTTTGAGTTTTAAAAATTCTGCAATAAGCTCACGCAGTTTCGTTTGTTTTTCAAAAGTTGTTTCATACTCCTGAAGCACAGAACGGTTTTGCATCATAGTGGGATAGAGTTTATACTCTTCAAAGAGTTTCTCTTTTTGTATGTTTACACTCTCGATCTTTTGCATCGTTATAAAGTTTTCAATTCCTAAAAGGATAATAAACATACCAATTAATACAGCTACTTTATACAAACTGCTATTGTCGATAATATGTGAAAACTGTTGTAGTTTGATAGTTTTTTTTGAGAGTTTCAAAGAATCTAATGAAAGCTCTTCTGCCGTTTCATTCCAAACTCTCGGAGCTATAAACACTATCTCATTATCAACAACCATTACCTCTTTTTCATTTATTTTACACGGCAATAATTCTAATAGTTCCGTTTGTGCAAAATATACATTGTTAATGCTTGAGATAGAAATATTTTTCTTCCCTATCTCTTCAATGATCTTTTTATCTTCATACGCAAATGCTAAAAACTCTTCCCCCTCTTTAAACACTACATAACTGTAGTTTCCTTCTGGGAGATTATCCTCAAAAAGTGACGGTAACAGTTTTTTAGCATCTCTGGCGTATTTTACGGGTAGACTTAGTTTTTTCACCCAGTAAAGTGACGGAGAAAGGACTATATCTACTTTTGTACCACCAGCAATCTCCGGTGCTTTCTCACTGTGGGGATCTAAAAAAACAACACTGCTGGTTGTTTTAAATTTCGTAAACAAAGTTATACCCTTTCTTATTTTTCATATCGTATTCAAAACTTATATGTGAAGTAATGTTTTCTCTTATTATATCCATTTTTATAAACAAATACGGAACAAAGGTATCTGTAGGAAATTTATTAATTCTGTTTTTCTCCTCTTCACCTAATGACAACCCTTTATAAAGCTCCTCTTTAGAACTGTATACCACCTCTTGTGAGCTTAAAAATTTCGCTCTTTCAGGCGTTGCTCCTGTTATTAACTCCCACACTTCAGATGTAGCATAATTCAGATCTATAGTTACATTTCTCTCTGTAGTTGTGTTTCTGTCTGTCGAAAAATTAAAAAGGTTTGTAAAATTGATCGCATCAATTGAGTCATCCTGATACTCTCTTTTATAAAACCTGTTAATCTTTTTAAGATGTTTCATAGAAGCAATAGAACCTCGAAAGAGTGTCGGGTCCTCCTCAAAAATAGTAGTATTGTAATAAATCCCCTCTTTCGGTTCTTTCATAACATCTTTAAGAAGTTCTATATATTCCCCTCTTACATTGTATCTAGTAAGGTACTCATATAAAAACTCTTCTTGTATACGATCCATAAAGTTGATCGCAAAAGTTGAACGTCCACTTGTAATATAGACTATCAAGTGGGTACCGTTGTTGTTTAACGGTATACCACTCTCTATCCCCGCTAAGAAAACATACAACTCCTCTGCAGATTTATTGTCAACTATACTTTTCAATTGCTCAGAACCGTTTAAAAGGGATATAACATCATCTACAAAGATATGGTCCTGATAGAGACTTTTCTCTTTTTCCACATACTTTGAAGAGTTATTGATCTGCTTTAAAGTATAACCCACTGCCACCGTAATGATAATTACAAACATTACCGTAATAAGAAGTGCTATCCCTCTTTTTTTCTGCATCTATTGAATACTCATTGAAAAAATTGGTAATAGCATCGCCGCTACGATAAAACCGATACTTCCGCCTACAAAAAGCATTAAAGCAGGTTCAAGCAGCGTTAAAAGAAGAGAGATCTTATCACGGTTCTCTTCAAAATAAAGCTCTGAGACATTTGTTAAAACACTCTCAATTTCTGATGTCTCTTCACCAAGAGCAATCGCCTGTACAAAAGCATCATCAAGTTGTACGTTCGCATTGTAAAGTGCATGGGAAAGCAGTTTACCCTCAACCACTTTTTTACTTGCATCTATAAACAACTCTTTGATCACTTTATTACTCAAAATATTTGCACTCATATTGATTGTTTGAACAAAAACAACACCCGAACGTGTCAAGAGTGAAGCGATGTAAGAGAAACGTGCAAGCTCACTTTTTAAAATAATCGTACCAAAAAGGGGGACTTTTAGTAAAAGTTTGTCCACAAAGTAGGCAAAACTGTATATCTTCTTTTTTAGAGTAACAAAAAGTGCCGTAAAGATAAAAATCAATGCCAAAATCATTTGAAAATTTTCACTAAAGAAATCTCCAAGCCCTATGACTACTTTTGTAGGGGTTGGAAGTTCTTGGTCCATACTCTCAAAAATCCCCGTAATTTGCGGTACTACATAGGTAAGCATAAAGGCGATCATCACCAAAGAGATAATGATCATAAACGACGGATAAGCAAAAGCACCTTTAATCTCTTTTGCTATTTTATCCTGCTCTTTTAAAAAGCGGGACAGTTCCATAAGTACCTCATCTAGAATTCCACCGTCTTCACTTACACGGATAGACTCTACAAAAAACTCCGGAAGTTCTACCACATCCTGAGAAGAGAGGGCACTGTAGAAGTTTTCCCCTTCATCTAGATGTGTATTTACCGTTGTTAAAAAAAGCTTTATTTTTTTATTTTTAGCGTAATGTGTTTGAACAATTTTCAAAGCCGAGACAATACTCATACCTGAACGGATATACATAGAGAGTTCACGAGCAAGAAGCGCCAACTCTTTAGAGGAGATCTTATAACGCTTTTTAATTTTAAACTTCTCATAAAACGGAAGTGAATCCTCTTTTATATCGCTGTAGATAATTCCCGTCGCTTTGAGCTTTGCCTTCACCTCTTCAAGAGTTGCAGCTTCAACTCTGTCAGTGACATTTTTTCCCGTTTTATCTATACCTTTATATTTAAAAATCATCACTTCACTTCTTGTATTAACTGCTCTTTTTCATCTACACACTCTTGCAAAGTATCGTAAACTTTTACACCCTTAAAGTACTCACTATAATCATATACTTTATCTTTAAAGGCAACTATATACTGGTCAGAAATGCCGTCTCTGGCAACTTCAAACTCAAAACACCCTTTAAATCTTTGTTGTACTAAACCTTCTGAATAGCTATATCTATAAACTTCTATAGAATCATCGATCAGTTCTTCGATTTCTGCTCGTTTCTCTTGATCTATATAAAGAGTACATACAGAACAATCATCCTCACAGACAAGCTTCGAAGAGTTACCGTCTTTGATCTGTTTATACATATAACTTTTCAGATTTTTTAAACTCAGCTTCTCTTGCTCTTCATTTACACTATGAAGTTTTGTTATCACAAGGGTATAGACAACCCCGATGATAACTATTACTATCATTAACTCAATAAGTGAAAAAGCTTTTTTCAAAACTTATTTACACTCACTTAGTTTAATGTCGGCAGCTTCATCTTTACCACCCTCTTTTTTATCAGCACCTAGAGAGATAAGTTCTACTTTACCGTCGTTGTTGATGTAGATAAACTCTTGCCCCCAAGAATCTTTAGGCATCTTAGCGTCTTTAAAATACTTATCGTCTTTTGTAAGTAGTTTTAAGCCCTCTTGTGTTGAAGGGTACACACTATTTTTAATCTTGTACATATCAAGTGCACCGTTATAGATACTTTTCATCTGTACACATACAAGGTCACGTTTCGCTTCTTCACCCTTACCTGTAAGACTCGGCATAACCATCGCCGCTAACAGTCCAAGGATTACGATAACGATCATCAGTTCTATTAAAGAGAACGCATTTCTTTTCATAAAAAACCTTTTGAAATATTGTTTGAAATACTATTATATAAAAATTACATGAAGATTACATGAAAATTACAATCATTTATAAGATTTTAGGAAGTTTTCGTATGCCGCTAGGGCATACGAAATAAAAGAAGAATTTAGTGAGTAGCGTTAAAATTACTTACTATCTCTTGTGCAGCTGTATCATTAAAGTAATACTCTACAAAACCAGTATTTGCAGGAGTATAACTACCTTGATATATACGTGATGTAGTTGTACCATCTTCAAGTACAATACCTGGAGCTACTAAAATTGGATTTTTATTATAAGCTCCAACTAAAGTATCATCAACTGTCATAAGGATCATATCAACTGTAGTTCCATTATTATCTGTATACGTTGTTGCCGTCCAAGTTCCTGCACTTGGATTAATAACAGTCGGTTCCATACTAAGTCCCATATAGACACTTGTCATATCAACTTCCACTATAGTTCCATTTCCATCACTAAACTGTTCACCTTGAGCGAACATCAATTGGCGTTTATAGTTTTCACGATTATACGCTGCTGTATAATTGCCAAACATCTCTGCTAAAGCAGTTACAGGAGTTACTCCATCT